>JAZLMM010000060.1:0-22948 GCA_045598705.1 Oscillospiraceae bacterium | reverse complement strand
TGGCAAAGTCGCGATTCTAGCCGTACATTTCGCCCGCTTGGTACGGCCTAAAACGGCAAACTCGCGATTTCAGCCGTACATTTCACCCGCCACAGGGCTACAACGTGGTTATCGTAGTGTGCTGGCCACCCATTGCCCGTGATTGACGAAGACTTCTATTCCTTCGACATCCTCGAGGATGTCAATCTGCTCGACGTCTACTGGGCAGACCAGATCACCGGCGGAGGTGCCAAGGAGAGTCAAGGTGCGTCCACTCAGGTGAATTGAATCGACGAGGGATGCGGGAACGGGTTGAGAAGGAGACAGATGCGCCAGTAGCGGTGCAGCCTCGCGGACGGGAACGGAGCGGACGGCGCCACCTTCCAGTGTGAGCTCGCGCGGGATGGACAGTGCACCCGCCCAAGAGGCGCCTTCTGGGACTTTGCGCTTCCAATCGTAGAACCATCCAATCAGAATTCGACGGCCGTCGGGCGCGAGGAAAGACTGCGGTGCGTAGAATTGCGGCCCGACTTCCGGGGTGCAGGTGCGAATCGGCGTGAAGATCTCGCCGTCGAAGTCACCCACCACAAAGCGGGTTGAATGGGTCTTATAGTCCATGCAGGAGTACATGAGTACGTACTTGTCCTCTAAGGCAAAAAAACTCGGACATTCGATGGTGGCGTGGTAGTCTTCAGACTCGAACAGTACGGAGCTGAAGTCCCAGTGCAACAGGTCGGACGAGCGGTAGTGTAGTACACGCCCGTGGCCGTTGTGGTCTGTGCCGATTACCATGGAGTAGCCGCCTTGCGGGTTCGCAAGGACCATCGGGTCACGGAATTCGGGGCTGCCTTCCTCCGGCCAGTGGTCAATAATCGGATTGCCTTCATACTTGGTAAAATGTACGCCGTCGGTGCTGGTGGCGACGGACTGCGTTTGGCCTAGTGCTTCGGATACGGAGGTGTAGAAGAGGTAGAGTACGCCGTCTTTCACGATCGCGTTACCGGAATAGCAGCCACCCTTGTCCTCATATGGTTGATCTGGGAACAGCGCGATCTCTAGCTCCTGCCAATGGATCAGGTCGGTACTGATGGCGTGCCCCCAGTGCATCTTATCCCAATGTGCGGCGTAAGGATTATGCTGGAAAAAAGCATGGTAATACCCTTTGAACCACACAAGTCCATTGGGGTCGTTCATCCAGCCCTTCTTCGGTTCGAAATGATAGGAGAATCTTGTTTCTACGCCCATTGCTTACTTACTTGATTGGATGTACCTGCTCGTCGGTGAAGAGGACTGCCGGACGTTCGTTGTAGCAGACGATGACGGCACGGGATCCCTCGGACAGGAGTTGCCAAGTCTTCTTGGAGAAAATAGGGAAGTCCTCGATGACCTCGCCCTTGTCGGAAGTGAAAGTGACTGCGTTATAGTATAACACGTCGTTCTCGACGTTGCGGGATTCGCGTTTGTCTGTGGCGATGCCGTAGCAGACCTTGCAGGTCTTGGCCGGCATATCACGGCAAGCGGTGATGAGAAGTACGATTGCCGCAACGCCCAGCGCGAAGAGCGTGAGTAGCGTGATGCGTCGAAGAAGATAAGCGGCCAGAATGACGGCGATAATGCCAACGATGCAACAGATCATCCAGACCATGCCACGGAAATTAACAAGACGCGAGATCCGCTTCTTGTCTTCTTTGGTTGCTTCTTGAAAAGTCAGTGCAGATAGATCGATGTCCATGTGCGTCACCTCGCTACGGGGGAATTCGGAAGATTGAACAGTGTAAAACATTGTTACAGATGCCGCTATTCCGCTATTTCTAAAGAACTATCCTAGCACATGCACGCAGACTTCGCAAACCCAATCTACATGCGAGATACATTTGGGAGGTATACGGGATACACGGGATGTATGCGGAATACATATTCGCAACAAGGACCGAACCTCGCCTTTAGCACTCGACTGCGTCATGGGTGAACGTCAGGTTCGGGCAAATCTTTGAGGTAAATGGACATAAAACTAGTATGATTCTATTTCCACATTCGCTACAATAGAGGTATCTGATTGTATAATTGTATAACCTTATTATGTGATCTGATTATGTAAAGACGAGGAGGAACTTGTAATGTTTACTAGAGAAATCAAAGGATTTGACAAGCCCGTATCTCTGTTGGGATTTGGTTGTATGAGATTCCCGACAACTGAGGATGGAAAGATTGACCGTGTGCGTACAGCGGCGATGTTGAACCGTGCGCATGAGATGGGCGTGAACTACTACGATACAGCTTACCCATACCATTCCGGAGAGTCGGAACTTGTAGTGGGTGAAGTGCTGAAGACTTGGGCGAGAGATTCTTATTTTCTGACTTCCAAGCTCCCGGTATGGATGGTGAAGACCAGAGAAGACGCAGAGCGAATCTTCAACGAACAGCTTCAGAAGCTCCAGCAGGACTACCTCGACCTGTACTTATTGCACGCAATGGACGAGAGTCGATTCGAAGAGATGGAAGCGGCCGGCGTTATTGACTATGTATTCGAACTCAAGGAGAAGGGCCTCATCAAGAACGTAGGCTTCTCTTTCCACGATGAATTTGCAACTTTTGAGAAGTGGATTGGCGCACGTCCGTGGGATGCTTGCCAGATTCAGTTCAACTTCATGGATACGGAGATGCAGGCAGGCGTGAAGGGCCTGAAGCTTGCAGAGTCTCTGGGCGTGCCGGTGATCGTTATGGAGCCGATCCGTGGTGGTTCCCTCGCACTTTATCCGGATACACTGCTGGATGATGCCGGACTTTCCAAGATCCGCCCGAATATGTCCAAGGCAGCGTGGGCGCTCCGCTATGTCGCTTCTTTCGAGAACGTCAAGGTCATCTTAAGCGGCATGTCCACAGAAGACCAGCTCGAAGATAACCTCCAGACCTTTATCAACTACGAAGCGATGAGCAACGAAGAACTTGCCGGTATCGACAGACTGCAGGCTGCACTCAATGCACGTGTGTTCAACCGCTGCACAGGTTGTAAATACTGTATGCCGTGTCCGGGTGGTGTCAACATTCCGCACGCATTCAAGCTTTGGAACGAGTATGGTAAGTATGACAACAAAGGCCAGCTGAACTGGGAGTGGAGCAATTTTGCAGATGCGGAGAAGCCTGAGAACTGCTTGCAGTGTGGCGCTTGTGAGGAACAGTGCCCACAGAAGATATCCATCCGTGAAGATCTGGTCAAAGTGTCTGAGACGGTCAAATCTGTACTTGGATGAATGTGTGAAGAGAGCTTGATTTCAGGGTTTGTGGGAAGTAAGGCTGTCGCGACCGGACGAATTGAGAAGAAATGTTTGACTATTCGCTGGTTTTAGAGTAATATATGTCCTGTTTGAAACCGATTAACAGGTTTTCCAGTTTATTGCACGGAAGGAGGGATAACAAGTGTCGGAAATCAGACTTAAAGAAAATGAGTCCCTTGACAGTGCTTTGCGTCGTTTCAAGCGTTCCTGCGCTCGTTCTGGTGTACTCGCTGAGGTACGTAAGAGAGAGCATTACGAGAAGCCTTCTGTACGCCGTAAGAAGAAGTCGGAGGCTGCAAGAAAGCGTAAGAGATAATCTCGCTTAAGGTATAGCTTATTCAAGAGGTTGCTTCAATTTCGAAGCAACCTCTTTTTTCGTCTTTGTGATTGCAAAAATACCGTGATTGAAAATAACCCGCGGTGAGAAATCGGGACAGAAATTGTCCTGTTTTATTTGTCAAGTAAAACTTACTCTCTCTATATTGTTATCTGTATCACTGATGCGGTGATGCATAGTTTTCTAATGATTCGCGCGAAAATCCGATGTCGTTATGAGAAAAACGATCGGAGGTATTTGTATGTGCCAATTAGAAAACAAAGACTGGAGAAGAGAGGATGGACGAGCGATTCGCGAGGATACGAACATGATTGCAAAGAATGAATTTGCCTGTTTTATACGCGAGAAAAGACGCGAGTACAATGAACTGCATCATGCACAGCTGACCACACGCAAGATCGCAGAAATCCTCGAACTGAACGCGAGTTCTTTTCCCAAGATATTGAATCGAGAACGGCCCACGAAGCGAAGAGACTTGATCATCGCCATCGGCATCGTGCTGAGTCTTTTTCCCGGCGAATTGTCCGAAGCGCTGCGACTCTATGGCATGCCGGAGCTGGAGGACCCGAAGAAACTCTCCGGTGAGAATGTCGAGCGCGACCGCGTCATCTCCAAGTTCCTCATCAGCCACAGCTCGCAACAGTCCGTGTGCTCCATCGAAGAATGCAACCGAGTGCTCACCGAAGCAGGGTTTGTGCCGCTTTGCATCTCCCCCTCGCAGTCACAGTCATAGCAAGCATTACAAACGTCACGCAACCACCAAAACGGGACAAAAACTGTCCCGTTTTATTTTGACGAGCACTTCCCAGAAACTATACTCAAATTAGAAGACATAGGCACGAGAGGAGGAATCAACATGAAAAAGACAATGAGTGTCCTGATGTGTGTGGTGATGCTGTTGACGGTATGCAGTTGCAGTAAGAAGAAACATGAACATGACTGGGAGCCAGCCGACTGTACTTCGCCCAAGACTTGTAAAGAATGTGGTGAAGTGAAGGGGGAACCGCTAGGTCATCAATGGGAGGACGCGACGTGCGATATGCCGAAGACCTGTAGTGAATGCGGGGAGACGAAAGGTGACCCACTGGGCCATCAATGGGAAGATGCGACATGTACGTCAGCGAAGACTTGTGCGGTATGTGGCGCGACGGAAGGTGAGGCACTAGGACATCAGTGGAATGATGCAACCTGTACGTTGGCGAAGACTTGTGCGGTATGTGGTGCTGCCGAGGGAGATCCTCTCGGACATCAGGCCGATGAGTGGGCAACGGTGAAGTCTTCAACTTGTACAGAAGAGGGCGAAGAGAAAGCAACCTGTTCCGTTTGTGGTGAAGAAGTCACGCGAGTCGTGGAGAAGATTCCTCACGAAGAGGGTGACTGGGAAATTGAGACAGAAGCGACCTATTCTTCTTTGGGTTTTCGCGTCAAGAAGTGCAAAGCATGTGGCGAACAACTTGCAAAAGAGAGCTACTCACTATCTGATGAAGAGGCTTTAAAGTGGCTCAAGAAGAATGCGCAAAGCGGAATGTACGAGAAAATCTCCAGAGACCCAGATCAATACAAGGGCCAGTATGTCAAGTTCAGTGGTAGAGTCCTCCAGGTTTGCGAAGAGTCTGATTCGCCGACTAAGTACTCCACTTACCGAATTGCAACGGACGGATATGGCGATGTCATCTTTGCCTGCATCGATATGTATGGCAAGCCGAGAATCTTGGAAGATGACAGAGTAACAGTATATGGTGTGTGCGATGGCCTGATGTCTTATGAATCAGTCATGGGCGAGAAGATTACCATACCGCTCATATACGTTGCCGAATATGAGTAAGGCTTTTGCAAGGCCTCCTCGTCACGGAGACGATGTAAGGTGGAGGCTTGAAAACTGGTAAGTGCAGAAGAGAAGCGTTCTGCTGACAAATCAAATCACCAATTACAGAGGGTGCCTCAACTTCGGTTGGGGCACCTTTTTGCCTTGTGATGATTTCTCTTGAAAATGAGGCGGTGGCAAGCGATGGGACGGGCTTTGCTCCTTCTTTGGTAAAAGCACTTGAATTTGGGTGTGGCATTCTGTAAAGAATGTTACAATATCAGGTAGAAGATTAGTTAAAGAGGTATGAGACAGTGATTCTTCTTGAGAAGAAGTGGAAATTACCTGATGGTGATGAGTTGGCAGGTACTGAGGCGGACGAGAAGCAGATTGTGGATCGTCATATAGTTCGACAGATTGCTTTCGATATTATAAACGATTCAACCTGGTGATATTTTGCTTCAGCGCTATATTGGTAGTGATGAAAAAGTTCATAAACACGTTGTGTTGGTTACTGAAGTAGGCACTGAATATGTCAGAATAATTGATCAAATTGGACTCGATGTGAAAAAAGATGATGTAAACTCTTCTTGGCGTCATGATAAAAAATGACTTATAATGATTTGTACAATTCGCACTATCTTCCAGTCCGCGAGAAAACCGTTACTCCGTGAGAAAGGGAATCAAGTATATGATAAAGAGAATGCTTGGAATTCTTCTAACTGTTGGACTGGTGTTGTCTGTAGTAGGATGTTATCATTCGGATTCAAGCGACCAAGGGTTTTCCAATCAGAATGGGTATTCACAGATTGACAGCAGGCCTATCGCGATGCAAGTTGGTCATGATACGGAACTATATTACTCATGTCAGGAATTGGATTGCTCATTCACGAATCAGAATCGTAAAGATGAAAGCAGTCAAGTTAGTGTGTATGGCGGTATGATTGCAGAGGATTCCGTTTGGGTGATTGAAGTGATTTCAGAAACGGATGACTCTTTTGTCTATTTGCAAGAATTTGATCTCACGGGTAATCCAATTGAAACTATCAAACTGGGCAGTTTCACGGATATTGATTTAGGGTACGATTCGCCGTATTTCGAGTGCGATAGCCAAAGCATTACGATAATTGCTTATCCATCATCGGATCATATCAGTATTTGTAAGGTTGACAAACAATCGCATTCAGTGAAGCATTCAATGATTTCGTTGGAAGATGCATACTACGGTGAGATGCTCGGTGTGCGCAACGGCAATTTCTATATGAGAATCGGTAATAGCCAGGGTGAAGTCTCGTGCCGAGGATACGACCTTGATTCTGGAACGTGTAAGTTCCAGTCGGAACCTGACGCAGAAGCAGAAACCTTTGTTTGGTTTGGAGAAAAATACTATCAACTGAATCGAACGAGTGAAGAAGGAAAGTTTGAAGCATTTGAATTATCAGATGGGAAAGTAGTATCTGTATGCGGAACGGTAAGTTTGCCTGCCGGCCATAATATGATTCGCTATCAGAGTGATCGCCAGTACATTTACAATGATGAAGGAATCTGGTGCTTAAACGAAAATGATGGGACGTGGGAGAATTTAATCAAGTGGAAACAAACTGATATGTTTCAGGGCGATTTTATGACAGAACCATGTTCTGTATCAGAAGATGCGAAGATGATCCTAAAATGCGGACGCGAAATGAAGAATGTGAACCTGTTAAGAGTTGCGAATGATCCCCAATCTGAAAAGACAGAACTATGTATTTTAGGTGATTGTCTTAGTGAAGGACAAATGTCTGCGATTCAAGAGTTTAATCGTACGAATCCCGATTGCGTAATCACATACCAGAGTTTTGAGGACATTCTTGATTCGGATTGCTACTTGGATACGGAGGGTTGGATTGACTATGATGCCTATGATCAGGCATTGTCGGAATATCTGTGGAAAGCGATTCTTCAGGGGGATGGTCCAGATATTATCATTCGATCACAATCAAGTGGAAATGACGCATTGAGCTCAAGATTCTACGAGTATGGCGGACTCTTCCTGGATATGTGGCCACTTTGGGAAAAGGAAGACAAATTGTGGCGTGGACAGTTTTTTGCGAATTTAATCGATTGTACGAAAAATGGAGAATCCCTCTACACAATGCCTTTGCGCTTTACGATCGAGAGTGATTCGATTCTTGATCCTTCGGCAAAGAATACGGAAGCAACATACAGTTCGTGGTTAGAGTATATGAAGACAGAAGCGAATGGGCGGACGTTTATGAGCTGCACAGGCGAGGACTTTCTCGAAAAATGTTTAACGATTGATTACTTGGCATTCTTAGATGAGAGTCAAAGCACATCGATGTTTTCTTGCCAAGAATTCAAGGAATTGCTGCAATTGTCAAAAGACTATTGCTACACGCAAGACGAATGGAATAGTGGAAACTATCGCGATTCTCTAATCAGCAGAGATCGTTTGGACGGCCAGACATTGCCGTGGGTGCTAAAAGGAGTTTCATACGAATCAAATGGCCGGTTCTGTGATCTTGTGACGAGATCTGCTGGACATTCAAGTTTCACGTTTGAAAGCATATCGATTACTTCATGCTGTAACAATGTGGATGGTGCATGGGCTTTCGTAAAACTTTTGATGTCAGCTGAATATCAATCGTATGATATGCATAGGGAGGCAGAAAATATATATCTTGCGTTTATTCCCGTGAACTGTGAATCGTTTGAAGAGTATTTGGACTTCTTTATTCACCCCCAACAACATGAAGCATATTGGAAATGGCAAAATGATTATGTGGAAGACGGTAGCACCACTATTAATTGGGCGGACATTGCGATTTCGGAAGAAGATGGACAAATACTGCGGGACTACGTTTCGTCTATTGATTATGTGCGTTATACTGATTATGAAATATTAAATGTGGTCATGGAAGAGGCGAAACCCTATTTTTCAGGACAAAAGAGTGCTGATGAAGTGGTAGCGATTATTGACAACCGAGTGCAGACCATCCTGGACGAGAGACAGTAGTTTTCATTAAAAATGCAGGTTGAAAGTGGGTGTTTAGATTGAGACGCAAACCTGTCGAAGCAATTCGACAGGTTTTTTATATCTTCCATATCTTCATTGTATTCGGAAAAAGAATGTTACAATATCAGGTAGAAGATTAGTTAAAGAGGTATGAGACAGTGATTCTTCTTGAGAAGAAGTGGAAATTACCTGATGGTGATGAGTTGGCAGGTGCTGAGGCGGACGAGAAGCAGATTGTGGATCGCCTGATGCGTGCGCGCGGGATCGAAGGCGAGGCACGGGTGCATTTCTTTGAGGATTTGCCGGAGATGTGGCATGACCCGTTCCTCATGAACGACATGCAGGCGGCGGTGGAGCGGATCCTTGCGGCACTTCAGAACAAAGAGAAGATCCTCATCAGCGGCGACTACGACGCAGACGGTATCACCGCCACATCGATACTGGTGCTTTTCCTAAAGAGGTTTGGGGCGGATGTAACTTATGTGATTCCGAACCGTCTTACAGATGGATATGGTCTGTCCGATTCTGTGGTAGCGCGAATTGAAGAGAAGACGCCAAAGTTAGTGATTACCGTCGACTGTGGTATTTCCAATGCGGAGCAGGTGGCCTACCTGATGGAGAAGGGCATCGATGTGATTGTAACGGATCACCATGTGGTGCTGGGCGAACTGCCGTTGGCAATTGCTGCAATTGATTGTAAGCGTCCGGATAACACTTACCCGTGTGTGGACCTCTGCGGGGCCGGCGTGGCATTGAAACTCGTGCAGGCAATCTGCATGAAGCTCACCGGGCATGGCGTGCCGGCAGATGCTTGGAAGGCATATATTGAGCTTGCTGCTATCGGCACGATTGCGGATGTGGTCAGCATGACCGATGAGAACCGCGTGATTGTGAAGCATGGCCTCTATAGATTGAGTAATGGCGCACATGTGGGCCTTCAGGCGTTGCTGAATGTGGCGCGCCAGAGCCAGAGTGCGCAGGGGAAACCGAGTTCCCTGAATGAGCGGATCACGGCGACGGATATCGGTTTCCAGATCACCCCGCGCATCAACGCGTGCGGACGAATGGGCGATACGACACTGGCGGTCGAGCTGATGCTTTGCCAGGATCCTTCGAAGGCCATGGAGTTGGCATGGAAGTTGAACGAAGAGAATACACGTCGACAGGAATTGGAGCAGAGCATTGCTGAAGCGGCGGTGCAGCAGATCCAGACGGATCCGCGGCTGATCGAAGACATGAAGATCGCCTCGATGCCATTGATTGTCATCGGTGAGGATTGGCACGCAGGCATTATCGGTATTGTGGCCAACCGCCTCGTGGATCGTTTCCAGCACTCTGCTATTGTGCTGACCCGAATCCCCGACCAGCCCGGCATGCTCAAGGGCAGTTGCCGCAGCGCGGGTGATTTTCCCATATTAGACTGCCTCAAATCGTGTGAGGACGTGCTTCAGAATTTCGGCGGACACGCGCGAGCGGGCGGACTGGATCTTCCGCAAGAGAATCTGCCGGCCTTTATCGAGAAAGTCCGCGAATTCGCCCGTGTGACGAACCAGGACACGGACTCTGGTTTTATCCAGGGCGACTTGGAGATTCGTCCTCAGGAGTTGTCGCTTTCGTTGGCAAAAACACTCGCCAAGATGGAGCCTTTTGGTGAGGGGAACCGTGAGCCGGTCTTCCTGATTCGGAACCTGGTGGTCGCGCAGACCAAGACCTGCGGCGCCGACAACCGACACTTGAAAGTGGTTCTTGTACCGAAAGAAGCGATGTCGCAGAACCAGCAGGGACAGAACGACAAGAATGGTCAGAACCAGCAGGGACAGAACGGGCAGACGAAAGCTGCACTCAACATCATGAAGATCGATGCGATTGCTTTCTTCATGGGTGAATTGGAGAAGATGTATGCGGTGGGCAGCACGGTGGATGTGCTGGTGAAGCTGGGCGTCAACGTGTGGAACGACCGCGAGAGCCTCTCGGTTCGCGTGCAGGACATTCATTTTGCCAAGATCGGCATGAACATGTGGGATATGCCGCAGGCGCTGGAGAGCCTCTACCGCAATAAGTTACCGCTCCGCCAGGTGGCGTTGGTCGGCAAGTGTAAGGTGGAGGACCTGATCCCGAAGGACGATGAGATGAAGATGGTCTATCAGTACATCCAGACGATGTTCGGCGAGCAGATGAATATGTGTGACCTGCCGCTTCTGGCTAGACTCCTGACCGGCCATTACCGTCGAGCAATCCATGCGTTTAAGCTGTCGAGAATTCTCGATATGCTGTGTGAAGCGGGCACCATTCAGCTGACTCACGTGAGTGACGAACGCGTGTGGTTTACCTTGCTATCTGACTTGGTAGAGGGTAAACTGAAAGAAACAAATACCTATGCTACGTTGACGAGGAGTCTGACATAAGAATATGAGCGGCGAGAATAGAAATGAAGAAATCGAGATGAAGGATCAGGTGTTTTTTGACTCCCTTCGTGATCCATCCTGCCCGGAAGAGATTAGCGAAGAGATTCTGGATATGTTCGATGAGGTCATTACGAAATTCGAATCATATTCTGCGAACAAGGAAGATTCTGAGATGATTCGTCGTGCGTTCATCTTTGCGTACAAGGCGCATGGCGAGCAGAAGCGTATTACGGGCGAGCCGTACATCATTCATCCGATTGCGACGGCTCAGATCCTGTCAGAATTAGAAGTGGATGCCGAGACACTGGTTGCGGCATTCCTGCACGATACGGTGGAAGATACGCCGGTCACCTACGATCTGGTAAGAGAACTCTTCGGCGAGGAGGTCTCTGGTCTGGTGGATGGCGTGACGAAACTGGAGAAGATTCCGTATTCTTCGAAGGAAGAGCAGCAGGCGGAGAACATGCGTAAGATGTTCCTGGCCATTGCCAAGGATATCCGCGTCATCCTCATCAAGCTTGCGGACCGACTCCATAACATGCGTACCATGAAGCACCAGGACCCGCAGAAGCGGAAAGAGAAAGCGAAAGAGACGCTGGATATTTACGCCCCACTGGCACACCGACTTGGTATCTATAAGATTAAATGGGAACTGGAAGACCTATGTCTCCGATATACCGATCCGACAGCTTACTATGAGTTGGTCGGTGCTATCTCCCAGAAGCGTTCGGAAAGAGAGAAGTTCCTGGAGAAAGTGGTTGGTGAGATGAATGCGAAGATCTCACAGATGGGCATCCACGCCGAGATTGAAGGCCGTCCGAAGCACTTCTACAGCATCTACCATAAGATGAAGGCACAGGGGAAGAATCTCGATCAGATTTACGATATTTTCGCCTGCCGTATCATTGTGGATACGGTATCGGACTGCTACGCAGTATTAGGACTCGTACACGAGATGTACTATCCGATGCCGGGTCGTTTCAAAGACTATATCGCGATGCCGAAGCCGAACATGTACCAGTCGCTGCATCCGACGGTCATCGGCAAAGAAGGCGTGCCTTTCGAAGTACAGATCCGTACGCTGGCGATGCATCGAACAGCAGAATATGGTATCGCTGCACACTGGAAATATAAGGAGAGTGGTTCGAGCAGCGCGGCACAGAATACTTCATTCGAGAATAAACTTTCATGGTTGCGACAGATTCTGGATACCCAGGGTGAGTCGAAAGATGCCGGTGAATATCTGGATTCGTTGAAGACCGGACTGGTCGCAGAAGAAGTATTCGTATTCACGCCGAAGGGAGATGTCTTCTCGCTGCCGCTTCATTCTTGCCCCATCGATTTCGCTTACACGATTCACAGTGGTATCGGCAATCGTATGTACGGTGCGAAGGTGAACGGTCGTATCGTGCCGCTTTCCTATGAGGTGCAGAACGGTGATATCATCGAGATCCTGACTTCTGACCAGATCAAGGGACCATCTCGTGACTGGCTCAAGATGGTCAAGACGTCTTCAGCGAAATCGAAGATCAATGCATGGTTCAAGCGCGAGTCCCGTGACGAGAACATCCTCATGGGTAAGGAAGCAGTAGAACGTGAGATGAAGAAGCTGGGCTTCACCCCGCAACAGCTTCTGCAGAAGGACCATGTGGAAGTGATCCTGAAGAAGACGACACAGAATACGCTGGACGACCTCTATGCGGCTATCGGCTATGGCGTAATCACTGCTCAGAAGGTGGTCGGCCGTTTGCGTGATGAATATATCCGTGCTTTGCCGGAGGATGAGCGATTCGAACTCGGTTACCGCGTGACCTCGAACGGCCAGGTGGTCTATCAGCCGATTGCTAAGGAGATTCTAGATGAGCGGAACATCGGTGCGACACCATCTGCTGTGCTGGCCAGTGCGCAGGAGAGCAGCCATTCGAATAAGCCAACGAACAGCAAGAATCGTCCGGAGAATACGGTCGTGGTGACAGGTATCGATAACTGTCTCGTGCATCTCTCTCGTTGCTGTAATCCGCTTCCGGGTGATGAGATCATCGGATACATCACGCGTGGAAATGGTGTCGGTGTGCATCGCAAAGACTGTAGCAATATCAAGAACATCATGCGTAATGCGACAGCCTCGACCAAAGCTGCCGAGCGTGCATCCCGCCTGATCGAAGTGTATTGGAAGAATCAGGATCATAGTCATACTACCTATCCTGTCGAGTTCACCGTTATCGCGCACGATCGCCGTCACTTGCTTGCGGATATTTCCAACGCGATTGCAGAAGAACATATCCCGATTACCTCGGCACAGATGGCCGCCATGAAGGATATCACAGCCCGCTTCACCATGACCATCGAGGTCAAGGATCAGACGCAGCTTGACCGTCTACTAGGCCGCATCAAAGCGATCCGAGACGTCATCGAAGTGCGTAAGGGAAACTAAAGCGTCTTAATGGTGTTCCTTGTTGCGTCTAGACAAGACCGTTTACCGTCAAATCTCTGATACCGAAATCATGATCAGCGGACGACGCTTCGTGCTCTCGTAGAGCATGCTCTTCAGCGCATCGCGGATGTGGTTCGACTCAACGGCTTCGCGGATCGACTTCGTCGATTTCTGCGACTCCAAGCGGTGCAGATAGTTGTAGAGCTTCTGTGCGCATTCGTGCTGGATCGGACCTGCTTCACTCTCGAAGAGGAAACCGACAGACTGCAGGACCGGTGGGCAGAGGAGCTTGCCGGAGACTTTCGAAATCACGATGGAAACAGATACTACGCCGTCGTCGGCCAAGGTGCGTCGATCACGGAAAACACGGTTGTCGATATCACCCGCACCGGCACCATCGATGAGGACAGGTGCGGCCGGTACAAAGCCGGTGATCTTGGCAGATTCAGGGGAGACTTCCAATACATCACCATTATTTAGGATGAACGTGCGAGACTCCGGAATGCCGAGGCGCTGCGCCAGTGCGGCATGGCGGAACAGCATACGGTACTCACCGTGGCAAGGAACGAAGTATTTCGGCTTGACCAATGTGTGAATCAGCGTCAACTCGTCGAGGTAGGCGTGGCCGGAGACATGGACATCTGCGAGGGACTCGTAGATCACATGCGCGCCACGACGGAACAATTCATTGATGACACGGTAGATCGGCTTCTCATTCCCCGGAATTGGGTGAGCCGAGAGGATGACGGTATCGCCGGCGTGGATGTCGACGACACGATGGGAAGCGAAGGCCATACGGGACAGCGCGGACATCGGTTCGGCCTGAGAACCAGTGGTCAGAATGACGACCTCTTCCGGCTCGTATTTGTTGATGTCGTTGATATCAATCAAGGTGCTGGGGTTCATCGTGATGTATCCCAGAGAATTTGCGACAGAGAACGTATTCAGCATGCTTCGACCAATGAGCGCGACCTTACGGTTATACATCTCGGCAGCGGTGAAGATCTGCTGCATACGATGCACGTGGCTGCTGAATGTGGCGATGATGATACGTCCGGTGGTGTTCTGGAAGATTCGCTGGAACGACTCGCCCACGTGCTTCTCAGACGGGGAAGAACCCGGAATCTCGACGTTGGTACTCTCGGCCAACATCAGGAGCACGCCCTGACGTCCGTATTCGGCGAAACGACCTAGATCAATCGGGTCGCCGTTGATGGGCGTGAAGTCAATCTTGAAGTCACCGGTGTGGATGATGTTGCCGACCGGTGTGCGAATCGCAAAAGCGAAAGCGTCCGCAATACTGTGGTTGACGCGAATGAATTCTACGGCAAAAGCACTTCCGGCCTTGATAGTGTCGCCGGCTGCGCAGTATACCATCTCGATGCCGCGTGTGCCGATGCCGGAGTCCATGAGCTTGTGTCTTGCGAGCTCGATGGTGAGCTTGCCGCCATAGAGCGGGCACTTGAGATCCTTCATGAGGAAGGGTAGGGAACCGATGTGGTCCTCATGTCCGTGCGTCAGGAATATACCGCGCACGCGGTCTTTGTTCTGAAGTACGTAGGTGTAATCCTGGATGACGGAATCGACGCCCAGCATACTCTCTTCTGGGAAAGCAACGCCGACATCGATGATGATGATGTCGTTGCCGTACTCGAAGAGGGTCATGTTCTTACCGATTTCCTGCATGCCGCCCAACGGAATAATCTTCAGCTTCTCGGTCGAACGCTTGGTTGCGAATGCTTTTTCCGCATCTTTTACCGTCTGCATGAAGGTGTCGTTGATCTGAGACAGTACTTCGTCCGAAGCGCTGGCAAAAGCACTTCCATTCGCCTTCTTCTTGGCCATTGCGTTGTTGTGATAGGTCTTGGCCGTATTGACAAATTCCTGATCGGTGAAGATGCTCTCGTCGAAATTGGTAAAGTTGTTGTTGCGACTACCGTTGCGCGAAGAGGTCTTCTCGGAACGCGTGTCGAAACTACGTTTGGACGACTGTGTGCGCGAAGAGAAATTACGCTTGTCTGACTGTTTGGAAGAGCCCGTCTTGCTATAGCGAGTATCGCTACTGTTACTTGAATCGCGGGTGGTTCTGCCGGATGATTTGGAAGAACTGGAAGCCTTACGCTTGAAAGTTACATTCTTGGAGAAGGTACGCATAGTGCCGGTCGCTCTGCCACTGCGGGCACGCTGACCAGACTCGTTGGAAGTTGAATTTTTCGTCATGTTGTCGTCCTCTTTATTCTTTGTTTTCATCAATTTACGATGTACACGGTGTAGCCGTGCAGGGTCGACATACTCTCGCCATCTTCGGCGAAAATGTCGATGGAATGGCTGTTGACACCATATCCAGTATCTTCGGCGGTGTAATATCCGTCGCCGCCCAACGGATCATTCTCAATGTAAATGGTTGATCCAATCGGAATTACGCTTGGATCAACGGCAATCGTGCGGCCTTCTTTACAGGTGGTGCCGCTTGCAGTCGTGCGATTGTCTGTGCCGGGGCCTGCCCAGTCCGGTCCGTAGAAAGTAATGCGGAAGTCGGTGCCGACGAGTGTCATGCCATCCTTGGAAGGCTTCTTTGATTCCGGTTCAGGCTTCGGCGTCGGAGTCGGGTCGGAATTCTTCTTACTCGGCTTCGGCGTCGGAGTCGGGTCAGAATTCTTCTTGCTCGGTTTCGGCGTCGGGGTCGGATCTGCCGGTGGTTCGGAAGAGACCATCTCTACGGCCACATAGGTGTCACGGACTGTGTGATACCAGCCGTTGCTGGTGCGACCGATGACTTCGATGGCATCGCCCGGCTCTAGGACCTTCGTGATGTCGTATTCTGTGCCAGGTCCCTTACGGACGTTGACTTCGCCGATGGTGTAATAGATACCTTCCCAAGGCTCCTCCGTATAGGACGGCTTCGGCGTTGCGGTCGGTTCAGGTTTCTTCGTCGGCTTCGGCGTAGAAGTTGGTGCTGGCGTTGCGGTTGGTTCCGGCGTTACAGTTGGTTCCGGCGTAAGTGTCGGATCCGGGGGTGGCGTAATATTATTGTTCGGTTTTCTCTGCGGAGCAATCTTGAAAGGCTTCACAGGCTTGGTCGGTGTTGGTGGTTCCGGTGTGACAGTCGGGGTTGTGGTCTCTGAACCGAAATTCGGGTCAGAGGAAGTGCTCGGGTCACTCGGGTCGGAAGGGTCACTCGGGTCGGAAGGATCGACCGAAGCATCCGGATCAACGACAATGGTCGTCTCGGAGATGGTTACATCTGAAGTCTGCGAATTACCAGGTGAGACCATGTCATAGTTCTCGCCCTCTGTGCGGTCCGAAGAATCACTCATAATGGAGTCTGCACCAACGATACAGGAGAAAATGAGCAGAATGCTGATGCCGGTTCCGATTCCGATTGAGAAACGGCTCCGCGTATGACTGTGAGTATGCTTGGAACGGTCAGCAGACTTCAAAATTAACTCCCCTCTATTAAACATAATTTTGAGTATTCTACCATAAATGGCCGAAATATGCAAAAATCAGCGGTTCTTGACCAATCTGAAGCCACAGATTGACCCCGAAATGACCGCGGGAAGACCAACGAATATACGCGAATCGAACACAGATGCGAGTGCTTTTTCCGACTAGAATTCAGTTTCTTTTACTGGTCGGAAGGAAAACATGCCGATGCGAGCGTGGATTCCGACTGAAAGAGAAAACTGCCGAAAAGTCGGAAAGAAACGTCCCCAAAGAGGAGGCGGCTTCCGACTGAAATGTGGTTTCTTCCTACAGTCGGAAACCGAAGTCTCCAAGAGTTCAAATCTTTCCGACTGAAATGAGGTTTCTTCCTGCAGTCGGAAACTGGAGGCTTCGAGTGTTCAATTCCTTCCGACTGGATGAAGTTTTCTAGTTTCAGTCGGAAAGCAGCGTGAAAAATGCTCCTGGATGTTCCGACTACAGCGACATTTGTTCATTCCAGTCGGAAACGGTCTTGTCTGGAAGAAACAAGGAACATTTCTTGCCTAACAAAAAGATCTCCATTTCCCAAGAAAACGTGAAGAGCCAAATAAGTTGAAAGGGGCTTTTAATATGAGACAAATTAAAGTCAAAGAAATTTTGGAAGCTCGAAGCCAGGGATTATCTATATCGACGCATTCTATATATACTTCTATATGATTGCCCTCAGAATCGACAAAACTGGAGTTGTCTTTCTCAAAAAACTCACGTTTTGTCTCAACCCTGTTTGTTCTTCACATACGTGACCGAAATTGAATAATGTGACGTACCATGACCATATTGTTCGGATACTCGGCTGACGGACCGTATGGTGTCATCATCGAGATTCTCTCTCACGGTATGTATCTTTGTGAATATGTTCCCGTAATCAATGCGATAATGTCTTCCTCATCCCAATACTCATTGGGAAAAATCGTAATGCTATCTTTGTGTTTACGAACGATTCTGTAGGGAATATCAGTGTTATCGTACTCTTGCCAGATCCATTAGGGCCGGCAAAACACAAGAGCATCGGTTTTTTTGAAGCGTTATCCAATCTTTACCCGCTTTCCATCCGAATCAACCAGCAAAGGTGTCTTTGTATCCTTATCGTATACGGCTAATGGCTTATTACATACTTTAGCCCTTCTTTTTGCACTGCTAACAGCCTGCCTAGCTCTTTTATCCATATCTGCATCATCAGGGGAAAGAATTCCTGACTCAATCAATTTAGCGCTTGTGACACGCTTCTTGGCGACTTTGACTTCCATATTATCAATCTTCACAATATGCTTAATTACTTTTCTTTCTTCATCACTCATGAATCAGTACATCCTTTCATAGTTTTGAATTATTCTAACTCAAATCGCGTCAAAATGCACACACCTTGTCTAACGAATTTCAAATGTTCATCACTTATGAGTCGTAGTTGTCTTGGTATAAAGTAGCAAGAATTAAAGATGTTCGGTTCTAAAAATACGAACCGAGCATCAAATTAGGATTCAGATAAGTTGTTTAGATTCCGTGGGTTCGTTATGGAGATTCTTCCATTCTCTTTAGGAAAAATGGCATCTTCGGAGGCATTGAAAGATAAGATTATAAAGCTCGGAAACAAGTAAAAACTCAGTGCGGTACTCAAATACAGTGATCATCCTGATCCGGAAGTAAGAGTTACCGTAGCAATGACACTCGGCATGATTCCAACCTATGACTCCGGCATGGCCTTGATCCCGCTATTACGAGATTCCGATCCTATAGTCAGAGCAAGCGCAGCTACCGCAGCAGCAGATATTCACGCGAAGCACTGTGAGGAATATGTTAAGAAACTTGCGTTTGGAGATAACGACCCGACCGTAAGAGCAACTGCAAAAGAAGCATTCGACAGGCTTAAGGACAGCGTCGCATGAACAAAATTAACGATTTTGAAGGATTTGGCAACAATAGAATTGACGATTTTGCAGAAATTGGGTAGAATCAAACTAACGATTTTGTAAAATGTGGCTGTTCGATATGGTTTTCAAAAGGAAGATATACGATAAATTATTGGCATGGAAAGCTGAATCCGCGGGAAAAACTGCACTTTTAATTGAAGGTGCAAGACGTGTCGGCAAATCTACAGTGGTTGAAGAATTCGCTAAGAACGAGTATGACAGCTACATACTTATAGACTTTTTCTTGGCATCGCCGGAGACAAAGGCACTATTCGACGATTTGTCTGACCTTAATTATTTATTCTTACAACTGCAACTTCAGTATCATATAAGCTTAGTCGAACGACATTCACTCATCATTTTTGATGAAGTTCAGCTTTGCCCCAAGGCACGTTCAGCCATAAAAGCACTCGTTAAAGATGGCAGATACGATTACATTGAAACTGGTTCTCTTATTTCTATTCGCAAGAACGTAAAAGATATACTTATCCCGAGCGAAGAGCGGAAGATTACCATGTTCCCAATGGATTTTGAAGAATTCAAGTGGGCTTTAGGCGATACAGTAACTATTCCGCTATTGCAGCAGCTTTTCACAGAACGAAAAGCTGCTGGGCAGGCATCTCACAGACTTCTTATGAGAGACTATCGTTTGTATATGCTAATAGGCGGTATGCCGCAGGCTGTTATGAGCTATATTGAAACAAATGATTTCAGAAAAGTGGATCAGGTAAAGAGAGATATTCTTTCATTGTACGAAGCAGACCTACGTAAAATAGACCCATCAGGAAAGCTATCTTCTCTTTTTGATGCTATTCCAGCTCAGCTTATGGGCAATGCATCAAGATACCAAGTATCCAGTGTACTTTCCGGAAGTAGGGCAGCAGATATCCTTGAGAAGATTTCTGAATTGGAATCATCCAAGACTGTCTTGATAGCCTATCACGCTAATGATCCTAGTGTTGGTCTGGCAACAAACAAAGATCTTGAAAGATTTAAATTGTTCGCCAGTGATACAGGCTTATTTACGACGCTGGGTTTTAAAGACAAAGACTTTACGGATAATGACATATATGTACGGCTTTTGAATGACAAACTCCAAGCAAATCTAGGTTATATGTACGAGAATATGGTAGCTCAGACTTTGGCGACAAATGGACATGAGCTCTATTACCATACCTTTCTGAATGAAGCCTCGAGACATAATTATGGAATAGATTTTCTTATCGCCGAAAAGCACAAAGTGAGTCCTATAGAGGTAAAGAGTTCTGGTTATAAAAAGCACCCGTCGATAGATGCTTTTGGAAAAAAGTATTCAGCCAGAATCCAAAACCAGTACTTGATCTATACAAAGGATTACCAAAGAGATCAGGAGATTGAATGCTTTCCTATATATATGGCTCAATTCCTGCAATCTTAACAGGAGATTTATATAAGCTCTCTCAACTCTTCCAAACAGGGTTGTAACAGTGTTACAAACGCCGTTATTGCAATGTTTTCAGAGTTTTTTGCGATTGTTGTACATAATGATGTATTCACCCGAACAGCTTTCCGGAAGAGACCGTTTTTTCGGTCATTTCTTTCTCCATGTACTTCATTTATGCAGATTGAAGGATACTTCATAATAGTCCTCCAAATCTGAATGGTTCAATTGTATCAGAGCATCCAATTCGAATCTCTCCTGCACCCTCTCGAGGATAGAAATCATATTTGCGCGTTTGTTTATTTAGATATGAAGGGATCATTTCTATTGGAATCACTTCAGCTTTTGAATTGGTCTCATTATACAAGATGAAATAATCAATCAACCCCTTCAGTTCATCATATATAAGGCTCAACGCTCGTCGGTCTACCCCTAAGCAGTGCCACTGCTCAATACCATATTCATCTTTATAGCCTAATACAGTTTGAGTATATTCTCATTAGTTTTGAATTCATCACAAATATACTGTTGGCAAGTTAGGTTAATACTAGTATTATTTCTATCGAGGAGCATTTGAGTTCTTTCCTTTGTTTTTGTGTGGTAACTAAAACATTAGAACTCTTTTGTTCCTCTTTCAATGCTTTAAACTATTTATTCCCCAAATTTCCGTGATGAACCGTTATTATACTCCCAAGATGTCCTTAAATGTAGTCAGTGGTATTAGAATCAGTGATTCACACAATTCCACTTATGAAAGCGGTTGTAGAATCGGTAAGTCAATTTCATTAGTAATGAAGGAAACCATATAAATTGGATAATATTTCTTTTTTCCATCTCTTGACACGTTGTAATTGGAGAAGACCATAGCTTCCTTTATATCAAACTCTTCGTTTTGCAAGCAGTTATCTAGGGCCGAGTGGACGTAATAATCTTTTCCGCTTTTCACTTCTATCGGTAGAACATGTCCCTTATATTCAATTACAAAATCCAATTCACCAAGTTTTTTGCTATTGTAATAATACAAATTAAAGCCATGAGCATATAACTCCTGCGCTACAGCATTTTCATATATTCCTCCACAGTTAATTGAATCATTATCTGAAAGAAGACCCAACTTCATTGCTGATCCATACATATCTGATAATAGCCCTACATCAGATAGATACAGCTTTACAAGACTGCTTTTTTCATTTTGGTTTAATGCAACTCTTGGTTCAGTTGTATTGTATACACAAATAGCCTCGCCAGCGCTTTTCAACCATAAAAAGCTATCTTCAACACGCTCAAACTTCAAGCCTTTTTTGATATCAGCCAAGTTAAATCGCCTGTTCTGTTTTAATAATTCGGAAGGAATCAGATCGTATACAGCCTGAAGCATTAGCTTCTTTTCTCTTGCTTCATATTTTGTAAAATCCCTTTTGTATTCGAATACAACATTTTTCTGTATTGTAGATACCTTTTTTATATCACCACTTGCTATGAACTCACTAACACATGCAGGCATTCCACCTACCACCAGATATCTTCTGAAGTGTTCCATTATTTTGTCGTGTACAGTATCAAGCACTTCTTCGGTATTAAGGAAGCACTTTCTTAAATATTCAATTACTTCTTCATTTACGCCGCAAGCCAATAAAAACTCGATAAAATCCAGAGGATACATGGTGATTTCATTCAAATATCCAACAGGTGCAGATCTAATATCAATTAGTTCAACTCCTAAAAGTGAACCGCTCATGATATATCTGAAACTCCCGTCATCTACCCAGAACTTGATTTTTGTAACAATATCCTTATATTCTTGAACTTCATCTAAGAATAGAATGGTCTTTCCTTCTGTAAGGCTTCTGTTTAACGCCGCAGAAAGACTAATCTTTAGATCCATAGAAGTCTTGCTTTTTCGAAATGCACTAATAAGCTCGGGGTTCTTGATGAAATTTATCTCAATGTAATCCGCTTTTTTTGTCTTCAAACAGTGTCTGATTAAGTATGTTTTGCCTACCTGGCGAGCACCGCTGACGAGCAAGGCGTTTTTACCATTATCAATCCATTCGTTCAATTCAGTTTCCAAATGTCTTCTAAGCATAAGAATCCCTCCCTTGGGTAAGATTATAAAGATAACACGCCACTTTTTCAACGCTATCCGAGCGCATTTTTACACTTTTTCCATGGTTTTTGTGCAAATTTCGCCACTTTTCCCAAACGCAAGGTTAATCCGTATATAGCAGTTGACACTCTTTCTATTCTCGAGATGCAACATAGCGAACAAGAAAATTACTATCAGATTTACCCTTGTTAATGATCTGGTCAATATATGAGTCATCTTCAGAAGCTATTTTCTTCACTCTTGTAAGTATCGCTATTTTTTCTACCTGAAAACCGGTATTCATAATTTGAGAGGCTTATTTCAGTTTAGTGGTTGGCGTTCGAACAGATGTTCTGTATAATGGAGTCAAGTATTTCACATGGAGTCGGGTTATGTCAGAACTGAAGGACGTACTAACTGCATATCGTAAGCTTCCGTTTGGAGACCGTGTCGTGTTCTATTCCACGGTATCGAACGATGTCGATGTGCGGGAAGAGACCGTCCAGGACTTCCTTATCGAAACAAGGATGGGCGAAAGCCTCTCCTGCCTCTATTGCAAAGGCGACCATGTAGTCAGGAACGGGAAACGGAAAGACGGCACCCAGCGTTTCCTGTGCCGGGATTGCGGGAAATCCTTCATCCCCGGTTCCAATACGATCACTTCCGGAACCAGAAAGAGAATGAGTACATGGGTCAAATACCTGAAGTGCATGCTGGACAAGAAGACGTTGAAAGAGTCTTCGGAAGAGTGCGGTATCTCCATGCCGACTGCATTCTCATGGAGACACAAGATCCTCGA
>JAZLMM010000059.1:0-9632 GCA_045598705.1 Oscillospiraceae bacterium | reverse complement strand
AGAAGCTGACCAGGGTTATGTTCCATCTCGTAAAAACAAACAAGGAGTTCGTTCCACAAGTATAAACCACAGCTAATCCATATCACTTGTTTTCCAAAGCACCTCGTGGTGCTTGTTTCGTTATGCAATTATCAAGGTTCGTTGCATCTAGCGTTTGCGCTACATTTTTCCTATTGACTTTTAATAGTTAGTCTTTCCCTCCAAGAATAACTATCACTAGTGATATGGAGCACTGTACTATTCCCATTGAAAAACAATACAGATACCTCTTTTCTATTCCCAAATAATCCATTATGAAAAGAAGGATCAACAGTATAAGGATCTTTATCCGAGAAGATCTTTTCGCTTTACTCAGTTCTTCATCGGACCATCCCATATTCGGGTGGTTTATAGCGCCAATGAGAAAAATGATGATCATCGAAATTATCAGCTCCCACTGATAATATAAAATATGTTTGAGGGCAAGGTCTTTAATTAGCACTACAAATATACACGATAATGAGCTTAACAAGAAACAACCGACACTTGTCTTACAGTGATAACCGCTCGCAGAACCTCTCAAAATATCAAACGAAAGCAGAAACAGAAAAATCTCTATAAAGTGACCGGTAATTGCAGCCATGCTCAGCAGAATCACATGACATAGGATAGCTTCGAGCATAACCTGGAGATGATAAGAATAAATAGCACGATCAGCATCACTAATGAGATCATTAGCTATCATTCTGCCGACTATCTTGTTGCAAGTCTGTGCTACCATCTTATGCCTCCTATTGGATGTCAATTCAGTCATACCATGGGCTAGAGGCATAGTAAATATGGGTGGCAAAGAATGCCCTTTTTCTGGCAAAGATTACAATTTTTGAGAACCAAAACAAGGGATTAAAAGCCTTACTGTATACTTTTCATCCTTTGCTATATCCATATGTCCGGCATACGTGTCTACAATATGCTTGATATTCTTCAACCCGTGTCCTCTCAATATAGATTGTGATTTTCCTTCCGACAGAGTAACCGGGGTTTTCTCTTCCGCGAAATATGTGTTGGAAAACGTTATCATTAGCATCTCGTTATTGTATTTGATTCTGATATCGATTATCTTCTCGTCAATACACTTTTCGCATGCCTCTATAGCGTTGTTAAACAAATTAGATAGAATAACAACAAGTTCCTCGTCTTTAATATTTATTCCTTTGAGATTACTGATATCAAAGCGAATCTGAATTCCTTTTCGAATTGCCTCCGCATACTTAGCATTAAACAACGCTGAGCATACCGCATTGCCCGTATCTACAACATCGACTGTTGCCTCGGTTTCTTTCAAATCCTGAAGATACTGTTTCAAATCATCATACTTATTGGAGAGTGCCAAAGACGTAATGACTGTAATATTATTCTTATAGTCATGAACTATGCCGGAGATCGTTTTATGTTCCTCCCGAATCTGACCATACAGATCAGAGAGTTCCCTAGCATGTGATTCAAACATCATATTCTTTTCTTTTAATATTTTATTGTTCACATCAGTTCTTAAGAGCCAGTACATATATACATTTGTCACAAGGAATACTATGGCGATAAAAGTAAAGAATCGTATTTCCTGTTCTGACACTTCTCTACCGCGGCTGAAATATGCAAACGCTATTATCAAACTGATCGAAGCAACTGGGAATACCAGAAACTTCGCAATATCTAGGCCACTCAGTTCTGCTGGGTCTTCCTTTTTCATAAAGAACTTGATAAGAAGAAGAACCAGAAGGAATAGCATGGCACTAATTACGCCACCGTATACATTGATTAGATTCTCCTTAACATCATAGATTCCGATATAAGAAGTCCACCGTATAGCAAGTACGTATACCAGCGTCTCTACAGATATAAAAGATCCGTAATGGATAGCAGAGAGGGTAATAATCTTTATCCCTCCACCATTGAATAATAAGAAGGTCGACCCTATCGTACAACAGATAGCAAGTAGCGCTTTAGGAAGAAATGCATCCTGAAACAGATTAACTATTACTATTTCTATAAGCATCCAGCTACACATTATTATCATTCGATAAACATGATTAATCTGCTTCGGGCGCAAGAATAATTCCATAAAAATCTTGGCAAGAATCACAAATATGATTGTATTTACGCAATCAAATGCGAACAGCATCATTAACCTCCGTAGTATCTCAGATATGCAGACATAAATTCTGCTTTGCGTGACTCGGGCAGCTTGATAATACTTAGTGTCTTATTGTTTACTTGAATAGCTATAGTTCCTTTTCTATCAACGACTTTCACATATTTAAGATTCAGTATTTGTCCTGTCCTCGCTAGTGCAAACATATGCGTTTCATCTAATTCTGCTTGAATCTGAGTCAATTTTGCCCTCATTTTATAAATCCGGATGTTTTCTCCATCAAGCACATGAAAATCCAGATAATGCTTATCTGACAAAACATATATCAGATTCTCAAAATCTACTGTCAACGGACCCTCTACGAAATCGAACACGCGAGTATTCTTTCGCCGATTCTCCTTGACACGAATAGCTTTCTGAATGCAATCCTGTAGTTCTTTTTCAAAAGTACTTTCCTGCTTTACTAAATATCGTAATGCATCAAAACGATATCCTTCACGGGCAAACTCGAAGAAAACAGTTACAAACGCGATATTTGTTTTTTCAGATTTTTCACGGATTCGTTTTGCTGTCTCAAATCCGTCCATTCCAACCATTTCAAAATCAAGAAGAATGAGGTCGTATGATTCTATTTTATTCTCGTCAATCATGCCTTGACCGGAAGAAAACTCCGCGATTTCGAAGTGGATATCCTTTGAACGCAGAAATTTTTCAGTCATCTCGCGCTCTTGTTTAAGAAATACCGCATCATCATCGCAAAGTGCAATCCGAAACATGTCTGCTCCCCCATAAAAACTATCGTACTATTTTATAAAAGTACATCTCACAATCACTTGTCAATAGATATTCATTAATCGAAACTGATAATTCAGACTTAACGATCTTATCTTCAAATTCTTTACTATATTTCTCGTTCAATTCACCATCAGTTTCTTGATATACCTCAATGTGATTATCTTCAAACGCAAGAAGGATTTGGTGTTCATATATGTCCATGCTGACGATACGCTGATCAAATGCCCTTTCAGCAATTGTCTTTCCTGTATAGTCGCTTAACAAAAGATTTTTCTCATCTAATACAATACCAATCAAGAACCGTCTACTTGCAGACACCATCGTCACACATCGGTTCTGATCCGAGTGCAACTCATATCGAGTCTTCTCGACCAAACTACAACCAGAAAGATTAACAAGAAAAACAGCAAGCTCAAAAGTGCAGTCAGCAACCTTTTCCCAGACAATCTCACCATTCTCATTTCTGTAGTACCTCACGCGCCCAATATTCGGCAAATCTTCTAAGTAATCCTTCAACTCAATTATACAGCAAGCCATACTATCTAACCATCCACTGAAGTCCCCAGCAAATAGTGACTTAACCCCTGATTTCACATTATCATATAAAATTGAATGCCATCGAAACAAAGCGAACTTCTAACTGATAAACGTAGTGTATCAGTGCGCACGAGAATCGGTCTTCGTAAGGACACGAATATTTACCCGCATGATAGATAAAGCGGGTAACCAATCTGCCATCTCATCTACCATAAACAAGAACCAGCTATACATTCACTCGTGGACGAGTTCATTTTGCGAAGCAAAATGTTGTCTGAGTCCAAGAGTCAATGTATAGCTGGTTTGTTGTGGTTTGAAATGAAAGAATGACTTGCGGATCGTTTAGATTCCGAAGACTTTCTTCACTTTATCGAAGAAGTTGCCACGCTTCTGGTAGTTCTTCTCGGTCAATGTAGAGTCGAAGCTACGAACCATTTTCTTCTGTTCTTCGGTCAGCTTCACCGGTACTTCTACGGAGAAGCGAATGGTGTGATCACCTCGAACACCGGAACGGTTCTTATACGGGATACCCTTACCACGAAGTGTCAGGTTATCGCCCGGCTGTGTACCTTCCTTTACATGTACGGTCTGCTTGCCATCGATCGTCACGACCTCAACGTCCGCACCCAGGGCCGCCTGGGAGAATGTAATCGGTACTTCACAGAATGTGTTGTTCCCCTGTCTTTGGAGAATCGGATGTGGTTTCACACGGAACTGGATGTAGAGTGTGCCGTATGGGCCACCGCGAAGACCCGGTTCACCTTCATTCGCAATCGGAAGCATATCTCCTGTATCTACACCGGCCGGAATATGAACCTTCAATTCCTTCTTCACGATTGCACGTCCCTTACCGTTACAGGACGGACATGGCTTCTTGATGACTGTTCCGCGGCCGTTACAAGCCGGGCAGTCACGAGTCACCATGGTCATACCGAAGAGCGTCTGTGTCTGTTGCTGAATACGTCCGCTACCGCGGCAGGTCGGACATGTCTCCGGACTACTGCCGGCTGCTGCACCGCTTCCTTTACATACACCGCAGACATCTTCTTTGGTAATGGTAATCGTCTTATCCAAACCGAAGGCCGCTTCCATGAACTCGAGCTGCATATTGTACTTGAGGTCCGCACCACGTGCCGGTCCATTGTTTCTTCTTCCGCCGCCACCAAATGCACCGCCAAAGAATGATCCAAAGATATCTCCGAGGTCTACGCCGTTTCCGCTGAAGCCGGAGAAACCCTGTCCATCGACACCGGCATGACCGAACTGGTCGTATTTTCTTCTCTTATCCGCATCAGACAGTACTGCATAGGCTTCGTTACACTCTTTGAACTTCGCCTCTGCTTCTTTATCACCTGGGTGCAAGTCCGGGTGGTACTGCTTGGCCATCTTACGATAAGCCTTCTTGAGTTCATCATCTGAGACGTTCTTATCAACGCCCAGAATCTCATAATAATCGCGCTTTTGCTCAGCCAAAGCCGCTTCCTCCTTTATCGGCAGAAGGCTGTGCACGAAATGTCGTGTACAGCCTCGCCATTTACGTCAATTTCAGATTTGGTACAAGCACCCGAAAGATTAGAAGTCACCGCCGGCGTTCTTGAATCCTTCGCCGCCTTCAGCGCCCTGATCCGGGGCAGCACCGTTAAAGCCTGTGAAATCCTGTGGATTCGGCTGGCCGCCTTCCGGCTGAACCTGAGCGTAGAGTTTCTCTGCTACCTTGGAGAATGCATTGGTCACATTCTCTGTCTCAGTCTTCATGTCAGAAGTGTTGTTTGCTTCGATTGCCTTCTTCAGTCTCTCGAGTGGTTCCTCAACAGAAGCCTTGTCTGCGGCATCGATCTTATCCTCAACGTCCTTGAGTGTTTTCTCTGTCTGATAAACACAAGACTCAGCCTTATTCTTGACTTCAACTTCTTCCTTACGAGCCTTATCCTCTGCTGCGTGGAGTTCAGCTTCCTTAACTGCCTTATCGATATCTTCCTGACTCATGTTGGAAGAAGCAGTAATCGTAATGTGCTGCTCACGGTTCGTACCGAGGTCCTTCGCGCTTACGCTAACGATACCGTTGGCATCGATATCGAATGTAACTTCGATCTTCGGAACACCACGCGGTGCCGGTGCGATACCATCAAGGATGAAGTTACCGAGTTCCTTGTTATATGCTGCAATCTCACGCTCACCCTGGAAGACGTGAACGTCAACCTGAGACTGATTGTCTGCTGCTGTGGAATATACCTGACTCTTCTTGGTCGGGATCGTTGTGTTACGCTCGATCATCTTGGTCATGACACCGCCTTCTGTCTCGATACCGAGAGAAAGAGGGGTAACGTCGAGGAGCAGGAGACCCTTCACATCACCGGTCAATACTGCAGCCTGGATTGCTGCGCCGATTGCTACGCACTCGTCAGGGTTGATGCCCTTGAATGGTTCCTTACCGAAGAAATTCTTTACTGCTTCCTGTACAGCTGGGATACGTGTAGAACCACCAACCAGAAGGATCTTCTGGATATCAGAAGGTGTCATGCCTGCATCGGACATTGCACGACGAACCGGTTCCATAGTCTTCTCAACAAGATCACGGGTCAACTCATCGAACTTTGCACGTGTCAGTGTGATATCGAGGTGCTTCGGGCCGGTTGCATCAGCTGTGATGTAAGGCAGGTTGATTGCGGAAGATGTAACGCCGGAGAGCTCGATCTTTGCTTTCTCAGCTGCTTCCTTCAAGCGCTGCATTGCCATCTTATCTGCTGTCAGGTCTACACCCTGTTCTTTCTTGAATGTATCAACGAGGTAGTCAACGATCTTCTTATCGAAGTCATCACCACCGAGGCGGTTATTACCGGCTGTTGCCAGTACTTCGAATACACCGTCACCAATCTCCAGGATGGATACATCGAATGTACCACCACCGAGGTCGAATACGAGAATCTTCTGATCGTTCTCTTTATCCAGACCATAAGCAAGTGATGCGGCCGTCGGCTCGTTGATGATACGAAGAACTTCGAGACCTGCAATCTTACCTGCATCCTTAGTTGCCTGACGCTGTGCGTCGGAGAAGTATGCCGGAACTGTGATAACAGCCTGTGTAACCGGCTGTCCGAGATACTCTTCTGCGTCGCTCTTGAGTTTGCTCAAGATCATTGCAGAGATCTCCTGCGGATTGTAGTTCTTATCGTCTACAGATACTTTATAGTTGGTACCCATCTCACGCTTAATAGACTGGATGGTGCGCTCCGGATTCGTTACCGCCTGACGCTTTGCAACCTGACCGATGAGACGCTCACCGTTCTTAGAGAAAGCTACTACAGACGGTGTAGTTCTGTTTCCTTCCGGGTTTGCAATTACAACCGGCTCTGTACCTTCCATTACTGCTACACATGAGTTTGTAGTACCCAAGTCAATACCAATTACTTTTGCCATTTCTTTTTCCTCCTAAAATCTTCCAGAAAACTTACGCTCTCTTGTCCATGATGTGATCGACCAGACCATACTTCACTGCTTCTTCTGCAGTCATCCAGTTGTCACGCTCGACATCCTTCTCGATGGTCTCCAGTGTCTGACCGGAAGCCTCAGAAAGGATCGTATTGAGTTTCAGTTTGGTTCTCTTAATGTGATCAGCAGCGATCAGGATATCGGTAGCCTGACCCTGTGCACCGCCCAGAGGCTGGTGGATCATGACTTCTGCATTCGGCAGGATGAAGCGCTTACCCTTTGTACCTGCTGTCAGAAGTACTGCACCCATCGATGCAGCCATACCCATGCAGATCGTCTGCACATCCGGCTTAATGTGATTCATTGTATCCAGGATCATCAGACCGTCGGTTACAGATCCTCCTGGGCTATTGATGTAGAACTGAATATCCTTATCCGGATCCTCTGCCTCCAAGAAGAGAAGCTGTGCAGTAATCAGGCTTGCTGTTACAGAGTTCACTTCTTCAGAGAGGATGACGATTCTCTCCTTCAGCAGTCGAGAGTAGATGTCATACGCACGCTCACCACGGTTGGTGGATTCGATGACGGTTGGGACTAAGCTCATTCTTTCCATGCTTTCCATAATTGTTCTCCTTTATATGTTGTATTCGATTGTTCGACTTTATTTGTTCCTCGCATTGACTGATTCATCGAATCAGATTGCGTCTCACACGATTATATTGTGGTCAGTTGGCGACCTTGACAACAGAGTGACGAATCACTCTGCCCTTACAGGAATATCCCTTCTGGAAGACCTGTGCAATGGCCTGTTCTCCAAGTGACTCATCATCCACATGCATGACGGCCTCATGGAGATTCGGGTCGAAGCTATCGCCTTCTTTACCCTCGATCTCTTCCACGTTCAACTTCGCAAGTACGTTACCGACCTGCTTATCAATCAGGCGGATACCTTCTGCAACCTTCTCCACAGACTGCTCATCCATATCCTCGGAAGAAGCAACCGCACGCTCGATATCGTCTACCAATGGAAGCCATTCTTTCACAACCTCAGCAACTGCATCTGCATAGATGTTCTCTTTCTCTTTCTGCGTACGTCTTCTGAAGTTGTCATATTCAGCCAGAAGTCTCATGTAGCGATCCTTCATCTCAGCAAGCTCTGCCTCAGCACCGCTTACCTCTGCCTCTGTTTCTTCGGATGTTTCTTCCGCTTCAGCCGGCTCGTTCTCCTCTACCACTTCGACTTTCTCATCTTCCGGGAACTCCAGCACTTCCTCTTCCGGATTCTCATTCTGCATTGGTTCCTCGTTCTTGTTTTTCTTCATTTCCTAACCTCTTTTTCCTATATTCTTATCTATCTAGATTTCTCTATTTTCACGATTAAGAATCGCTCAACTGCTGATCGATCAGCATACGAACGAAGTTGATCTGCGAGATGACCTTGGAATACTCCATTCGTTTCGGTCCGATGACACCGATGTTTCCGGCCACCTTACCATTCACCGTATATGTCGTAGTGATGAAGCTACAATCGTTCAGACCTTCCAACGTGATCTCCTGACCGATTCGGATCATGTACTGCTTCTTTTCGTCTTCCTTCGTCACCTCATCGACATAGCCTGCCACCAGTCCGTCATGGGAGAGTGTATTGAACAGTTCCTGTGCACGGCGAGTATCCGAGAATTCCGGAAGCGCCAGCATCCGATGCTTACCATCCATATACACATCCAGGTTATCTGCCTGCTTGATGGCGGTATAAGCTTCGTACAACACCTGATTCAGAAGCGAATCCGGAAGTTCAACCTTCTGGTTGTCCTTCGCTGCTGTGGCTACCGTGATCAAAGAGATTTCTGAGAGTGGCATTCCGCTCAATCCCTGCTCGACTGCATTGGAGATCTGCGCAATCTGATCCTGTGTCAGGAAGTCCGGAATACGAACCATGCGGTTCTTCACGACACCCGCGGACAATACCACGACGACGAGGACTTTGCCCGGTTCAATCATGAGCATCTTCAGTTGGGTCAGATAACTACTGGTCAACTTCGGCGTCATCGCAAGAGAGATATAACCCGTCTGATCTGCCAACGTAGAGGCCGCTGCCTTGAGAAGGCTTGCGATCTCATCGAAGCTTCTTCCAAGTTTCTCCTTGATTTCTTGTCCCTCCTCATCAGAAAGGCAATCCACCTTCATGAGCGAGTTGACATACTCACGGTAACCTTTGTCCGACGGAACACGTCCCGCCGATGTGTGGGGCTGCTCCAGATAACCCAAGCGCTCTAGCTCAGCCATATCGTTACGAAGTGTTGCGGAACTGACCATGAAATCATGACGGTCAATCAATGACTTGGAACCTACCGGCTCACAGGTTGCCACGTAATCGTCAACAATTGCCTGCAGCACGTTCTTCTTTCGATCATCCAAAGTCATACTTCCGCACCTCCTTCACTACTTTCAAAGTACGGTTTAGCACTCTACCTTTCTGAGTGCTAAACCAACTTTATCACTATAGTCAAAGAATGTCAAACACTTTCTGACGAAAGTCAGATTTTTCTCGATTTACATAGCAAATCGTGCGTTTGTGATCAGTAAATCTAGCAAATTCTTGGTTCATCACGGAAACTTGGGGAATGAGGAATCAGAAGAATTGAAATGGGGGAATAACATACTGGTGTGAAACGCGAGATTTCCGACTGGAGAGACTAAAGTGTTCTGTAGTCGGAAGAGAAAATGAAAGATGCGAGTG
>JAZLMM010000058.1:0-4255 GCA_045598705.1 Oscillospiraceae bacterium | reverse complement strand
TATCGTCGCTTTGCAATGTGGTATCGCTTTGTACCAGAAGTTGATTCCGAAAATCTCGAGGCTTTCGCGTTTACGATCATAGTAACGGCTACGTTCAAGATGAAGAATCTCTGTCAATTCATTTTCCGAACACCTCCATTTGGCCAGGTAATATTTGCTGAGGATTTCGAAGTAAACTGCTCCCTCGTCACTGAAATCATTGACCATGCACATTGCGGCATCAACGATCTCGATGAACAGGTCAATTTTCAGTTTGTCTCGAAGAATAACAGCCAGTTCTTCATGTGATGTATTGCCGGAGATTTTCTCCAAAGTCTCTATCGCCACAAGCTGGTTCTTCTTGTCCGAAGAATCGGGTATGAGCGCGTTATCGATATCCAAGCTAAGCAGGTCAGAATAAACCGACAGAACCAGTTTGGTTCGCTTCAAAAGTTCCTGCTCATCAATTCGATGGCATATACAGAATGTGCGGATTCTTTTGGCAGTATAAGTATCACGTCTTCCCATCGCATTCACCTCACGCACAGATTAATCCCAAGGAAAGTGTGAAGAGCCATTTAATATGGTAGAAGCACTCGCGCCTAGCATTCGTGCTAAGCCCTACTCTTCTTCCTCGTCTTCCGACTTGACCTCTTCCGGGATTACGTGCAGAAGAAGCTTAGATATCCAATTCTCTTCGACCTGAACGACCTTAATCATGACGTTCTTATACTGAACTTCCGGCGTCTCACCATGCTCCGGAACGCGATCCAGAATACCCAGTGTCAAGCCTGCAATCGTATCGTAGTCCTCACTATCCAAGTCAACACCAATCTGGCCTTCTAAGTCGCTTAACGTCATATCACCGGATACCAGGAAACCACCATCATTCATCTTCTGGCACTGCGTATCTTCTTCGTCGAATTCATCTGTAATGTTTCCGACGATCTCTTCCAACATGTCTTCGATGGTCGCAATACCCATCGTTCCGCCGTATTCATCTACGATGACCGCCAGCTGCATGTGACCCTTCTTCATCTCGTGGAACAGAGATGAGATCTTCTTCGTCTCATGGACGAAGAGTGGCTCACGTATCAGCTTCTCAAGCGAGAATGTACCATCTTCCATCTCCTTGGATGGCAACCCAAGCAGATCCTTGATATGCAGGATGCCTACAATCTCATCGATTGTCTCTTTATAGACAGGAATACGCGTATACTTCTCATTTCTCGCAACATTCATCACCTCGTCGTAGGAAGCGTCGATTGGCAGAGAGACGATCTTCTTACGGTGTGTCATGATCTCCACAACATCTTTGTCGTTGAACTCGAAGATGTTCTGAATCATCTCTTTCTCGGTATCTTCGATGGAGCCCTCTTCAGAGCCGACATCGACCATCATACGAATCTCTTCTTCGGTGACATTGGTCTCCTTGACCTCCGGGTCAATGCGAAGAAGTCGTAGTACACCATTTGTAGAGAGTGTCAGGAATTTGACAAACGGGCGCATGATCGTGCCGAATGTGCGCACAACAGAAGAGGAACGGAATGCTAATTTCTCTGCGTTGTTCTGTGCAATACGCTTCGGCACCAGTTCACCCAGAACCAGTGAAAAATACGAGAGAATAATCGTCACCGCAATAGTACACACTGTACCTAGGAACGAATACTTTCCGTTCGGATCGAGCCAATTTGTTAATCTTCCGGAGAATTTATCTGCGGCAAAAGCACTGGACAAGAAGCCGGCGAATGTTACGCCAACTTGGATCGTTGCCAGAAATGAGGCAGGGTTCTCGATGAATTTAAGGATTCTTCTTGCTTTCTTGTTGCCTTCTTCAGCCTGTTTCTTAACTTTCGCATCATTGAGCGAAATGACGGCCATCTCCGTGGCGGAGAAGAATGCGTTAATGAGGATAAATACAAATACGATGACAAGGTCTAATATTATTTGGCCTATACTGTCGTCCACTTTCTTTCCTTTCCTTCCTGAACTTCCGCCTACTAAGAAGCGGAACAATTATGTTTGAACAATCTGTATGGTTAAATATGTATTCATGAATATAACAGATTCAGTGGGGTTTTTCAATAACGACCATATTTCAGTCTGATATCTTCGTGCTTTGCGCACCGCGTTTACGCAGTGTGGTATCATGAGTGGAGCACAAGAAAGAAAGGGATTTGCCACCTATGTCAGCCCATACATCACTTTCAAAGACCTCTTCCCGCAGACACCTGTTTCTAATCGGTGTGTGCTTCAGTATTCTTTGGGGGATTTTCTTTATATTGACGGAAATCTATCTTTCGAATCCGAATGGATGTGGAACATTCGAGTTGACCACCATGCATGTGTTCCGGAATCGCTTTCACAACGCGGATTTCAGCACCTACACCTTCGATGCTGGCCTTGGTATGAGCATCTTCCGACTCCTGCCCGCAGGCTTTGGCGGAATCCTGACCGTACCACTTTCCCTACTTCCGGAGAAGATTCATCCAGAAGTTTTGGCCATGCTTAATGCCCTCCGTCTCGGTCTTACAGGCGTATGTTTCGCCAATCTCTACCTGCGGTTCGGATGGGGATTACGTGAGAACAAGCATCGTTGGGCGCGCATCCTTCTGCGTGTTCTTCCAATCCTTCTGGGACTACTTGCTTCCATCGCAGCTTTCGTACTCTGTTACTTCCTACATCTACCTGTAGCCGACACATTTTTCCTGCTGCCGATTCTTCTTCTGAAGCTGCAAGAAGGACCAGACACCGATTCGCGTCCTGCTCGTCTTTCTCTTCCGATTCTTCTTCTGGTCTGCATGTTTCTTGGCGCAAATGTCGTCTGGGGACTCCTCCTTCTCCCGATTCCACTGGTATACATCGCCTGTCGACGCCTCTTCTTCAAGCAACACACATTGCATCAGTATCTGGCTTTTGTTGCTGCTTTCCTGCTTCTTGCCTGCTACCTTCTTCCGCACTACATGCAGTTCCCTTATGCATGTGGGAAAGGTGAGCCTGCTTCTTCATTCTTGCAACAACTGGGTAACGACACAGACGACTATCACACAGATGTCACCTTCCACTCACCGGCTACAGATCTTCTTCTTGGCAGATCTCCTACGCTCCTCACCGTACAATCAGATTACATTGAATCGCCCGAATCCAGTACATCCTCACCCACTCAGACACTTTTACACGGTCAGTTTGCGTCTCAATTCCAATTTCTCAACAACTGGATCTATTCTCTCTGGCCTTCTCTTCCGATTTCGCCTTTCCAGTCGATCGATTATACTTCATCTACTTATGACGGACCGACTACAAAGATATATTCCTTCAGTAATGTATTCTCCAATGAGCTTTACTGTGCCGTTACCCTTCCTCAACGCCAGCACCCAGTCCAAGTCTACCTGAACGACTTGCTCATCACGACGATTCACCAACATAAGGGCATCGTCATGATCAATCTCGGTGCATATCATGTCGGCCAGGTCCTTACACTCCGACTTGAGGGAGAGACGGTACTGGATCTTGCTAACGTGGACATAGATCTCGCCTATTTCAACACAGAGAATTGGAATCTCTATCTGCAAGATACCACTTTCGGCATCACCAATCAGGTCCTTTCTCACGATGGCATTACTGCAGATATCATCTCAAGTTCCAATACCATGCTACTGACAAGTATTCCTTACGAGGATGGTTGGACACTCTATTATGGTGGAGAGAAGATCGCCACCCGTGCTTACCAGGACGCGCTACTCTGTGCAGATCTTCCTGCAGGAAATAACACCATTCACCTCAAGTACACCGCGCCGGGAAGTATGCTGGGCGGCTGGATCAGCGGAATCTCTTTTCTGGCACTTGCCGTATACGTGACATGGAAGGGGCTGTCTCAAAACAATATGAGATAGCCCCTATCTTTTTGCAAAAGAAAACGGGTCCCGAAGGGCCCGTTTATTGTTAGAATAATTGTGTGAACCATACTCTAACATTACAGTCCGACTATAGCAAAAACGGGAGCTATATTCAACTGTCACTTCCAATTCAAACCGAATGTTTAATTCCCGTACACGATTCAGTTAGACTCATAGATCAGGTCTTAGAGGAGATAGATTACAGAGAATTGTACCTGACCTACTCGTCCGAAGGACGCAATCCGGCAGTCGAACCGAAGACTCTGTTCAAGATAATGGTATATGCGTATTCACAGCATATATATTCATCCAGAGAGATAGAGAAAGCTTGCAGGCTCAATCTGGCTTTCATGTATCTGCTCAGAGGTGAGAAAACACCT
>JAZLMM010000057.1:0-35782 GCA_045598705.1 Oscillospiraceae bacterium | reverse complement strand
AAAGCAGCGTGAAAAGTGGTCCTAGATGTTCCGACTACAGCTACATTTGTTCATTCCAGTCGGAAACGGTCTTGTCTGGAAGAAACAAGGAACATTTCTTGCCTGACAAAAAGATCTCCATTTCCCAAGAAAACGTGAAGAGCTCCTTTTTTACACTGATTATGTCGTATATTAGAAAGAGCCGTCACTTGTAATAGTGATGGCTCTTTGCCTTTGGGTTCAATTCTTATCAATTAATAACCATGTTGGTCTTTGAATGTAGGACAATCTCCGCCGATGTAGATATAGTAATCATACTGTTCAATCTTTATTCCGACTTTCTCATAAAGAGGGTTATTATACGTTTTACAAGCGCAGCCGACTCCATAATAGACCATTGTTGAATCTGAACGTAATTGTGGAGTATGTTCCGTAATCAAGAAGGTGGATAGCGCATAAGCGCAGTCATACATGCTGGAGTAGATGTGTGGTGTACCTGAATGATCACACCAGTAGTAGTGCCAGCTACCGTTCTGAACAAGACTCTGTGCAAAAGATGGGTCAGAAGAGGCCTTAAAACCGACACCCCAATCTTGAGTATAGTAATGTTCTTCATCACAATAGAAAGCACCGAAAGAAGCAGCAGCTTCGGCTTGTGGAACAAAGGTGCCTGAAACTTCTCTGTGGTCCACATATTCGCCATTGCGTGCACTTTTGGCACGAGACTTCTGATTGGACATCAAAGAATCGTGGAACTGGAAGGCAACGGCCTCACCATTTGCATTCGTGGATGAATGTGAACTGCAATAAGCAGAAACGGCATCTGATGCAGCACTCTTAGCTGTACCACTCTGATCGCCGGGCATCGAGATGGAAGAAATATCAGCACCGCCAGTCGTTGTCTGAGCAGGGGTTGTCTGAGCAGGGGTTGTCTCTGTTGGCGCAGCTGTTGCTTTGGTTGTGGATTCGGCAGGGGATGCTGTCGTTTCAGTAGCTTTCTTCTTCTTTTTCTTCGTTGTCTCTGTAGCGGTTGTCTCAGATTCAGTGGTTTCGGTTGTCGTGGTTTCTTCAGTTGTCGTAGTTGCTTCTGTAGTTGCTTCTGTTGTCGATTCTGTAGTGGATTCAGTTGTTGTTTCTACTGTAGTCGATTCAGTTGTCGTCTCAACTGTTGTCATTTCTGAAGAAGTGGTAGTTGATTCTTTCTTGGCACAAGCACAGTTTCCCAGAAGTAGAGAAGTGGATAAGAGTGCAACCAGCATTTTAGAGTGTTTATTGTGTTTCATGAGCATTCTCCTTATGTTTGTACATCTATAGTATAAAGAAATTCAATTCCAATCAATACTCAAATGAAAAAACCTCTGTGGATTTCCACAGAGGTTTTCGTGTTATTTAGATGAAGTGCTTAATAATCAGGATTTCTCCAGAGCAAGTGTTCTGGTTGTCAGATCGCATACTTCAGAAGGTCCATAGTACTGGATTGCACCAGGGTAGGTGAAGCATGTCTCAACAGCCCACTTCTCACGATTTGCTTCGAAGAACTTGAACGGCTTGCCGTCAAGCTCAACGAGAGCCTTACGGATAACCGGCTTGTCCTGACCATTTCTTCTTTCCATGTTCATCATCTTGGTGATCGGCATACCACCGGCGATCCACTCGTCAGCAGGCTTGCTAATGTTAGATACCTTGGAGAGGTAACCTGTGTAACCATACTGAATCAGCATGAAAGCGTTGAAGCCGAGAGAATAGCAGTAGTCAGCGTCAAAGTTGGATGGGAAAGCGCAACGACCTTCATATCCGAAGAAGTGATGCTGTGCACCGAACTTGCCCTTATATGTGCCTGCAGCCTTTCTCTTAGCAAGTTCAGCCTTGACCATTTCGGAGAAGAGCTTCTCGGACTCGATGAGGGAAACCTGAACGTTACCATGTGGGTCGCGCTCAAGGAAGAGCTGCTGCTGGATGCCCTGTGGGAGAATATCGAATACTTTGAAGGAATCAGCGGAGAGGCCAGCCTTGATGAAATCGTACTTAGCATTCCAATCAGGGAGTGCATTGAATTCCTCAGTCTTAGAACCAGCGAGAAGTTCGTTGATCTCAGCGATAAGGGCAGAGAACTCAGGAACGAATTCTACGATACCTTCTGGGATAATTGCAACACCGAAGTTCTCACCGTTGTTTCCACGAGTCTCAACTGCGTTTGCGATATAGTTTGTGATCTCAGCAAGAGACATCTTCTTCGCGGCAACTTCTTCACCGATCAAGCAGATGTTCGGCTGTGTCTCCAGTGCACACTCCAGTGCAACGTGAGAAGCGGAACGGCCCATAACCTTGATGAAGTGCCAATACTTCTTAGCGGAGTTTGCATCACGCTCGATATTGCCGATCAGCTCGGAATAAGTCTTCGTAGCTGTATCGAAACCGAAAGAAGCCTCGATATCCTCGTTCTTCAAGTCACCGTCGATGGTCTTCGGGCATCCGATAACCTGAACGCCTGTGTTGTTTGCAGCCATGTATTCAGCGAGAGTAGCAGCATTGGTGTTGGAATCGTCACCACCAATGATAACGATAGCAGTCAAACCATTCTTCTTAGCATTTTCAGCTACGATTGCAAACTGTTCCGAAGTCTCGAGCTTCGTTCTGCCGGAACCGATGATATCGAAACCACCTGTATTTCTGTAAGAGTCGATGAACTTATCGTCGAACTCTACATAATCATCCTTGAGAAGACCATCCGGACCGCCCTTGAAGCCGAGAAGAACGTTCTCACTGTTTGTAGCCTTCAAAGCATCATAAAGACCAGAGATAACGTTGTGTCCGCCCGGAGCCTGCCCACCGGAAAGGATAACGCCAACAACCTGCTTCTTAGATGCAGAAGTGTTGCTGCCCTTCTCGAAAGTGATCTCTGGCTTTCCGTATGTATTCGGGAAAAGCGCCTGGATTTTGTCCTGGTCTGCTACGCTAGAGGTCGCAGCGCCTTCTTTAACGCAAATTTCTGCGATACCGTTTCTCAGCATGCCTGGAAGCTTCGGCTGATACTCGTATCTTGCTTTCTGAAGTGGTGAAAGATTCATAATTAATACTCCTTTATGTATATGATACTGGTAAATAATTACCCATAAATGCTAAAACATTATTCTAATAAAGTAAAGAGTAGAGTAGTAGTTTTTTCTAAATTCATTCAAATATTGTATTTGACAGGTGTGACAAATTTGTTTACAGTTCGTTCAAATCTGTTAATCGCCTAGAATGTTAGAATAAACATGTAGTGAAATACTTTTGGGGCTAACAATATGACATTTACCTATAGAATGAGAAAAGTGAAGCGTTTCTTATCTAAGGTTTTCGACGTAGGACATTGGAGTAATCTTACCGAAGCGGCGACCTTTATATACTTGTGTGCGACGCTATTTCTTACGATTGTTGGTGTGTTTCTCTACTCTTTCCTTTGTTATATCATGAAGTTCGATCTCTATGTGTCGCTTGCGAAGATGCCGAGGACGCAGGGCTTAACTTTGTTGACAATTGTGCTGGGTATGTTACTTATAGATTTTCTGACTGGTACATTCTTTGTTTGGATGTACGAAAGACTTATTCTTTCTCCTACAGCTACGATTATTAATGAGATTGAAATGAAGACCGAAACGGCTACATCGGCTTTCCCAATAGAGATGCGTCAACTCGTTGAGGAGAATCCATTTATTCGTGTTGCTTCAACTGGGACGTGGGTCGATTCAATTGACCGCTACATTACAATTGCTGGAAATGAGAAGTATTTCGATGAGACGACTGGTTGTTTCAACCGAAAGTATTTCCAACAGGTTCTATCAGAGATGTTGAAGACAGAAATGTTGATAGATATTCGCGAGTCTGGCTCGTTGAAGACGTATGGTTCGAAGCAGTATGCAATCTTTATGGTAGACATAGACCACTTTAAGTGGATTAATGATGAATTTGGACATCAGTATGGAGATGTAATTCTTGCTCTGGTAGGTAAGACGCTTCGTAAAGCCGTAGCCGGCAAAGGTGTTGTTGTCAGAAATGGTGGCGAGGAATTCTTACTAATCGTATGTCTTACGTATCCTGAAAGTATTGAATCGTTTGCTGAGGTCGTTCGTCAGACGTTTGAGAAGAATGTCAGAATCACTGGACAAGGTGCAGGGAAGAACCGTTCAGTTACTTGTAGTATCGGTTATACGCCATTTCCTCTGTTCCACGATCAACCAACAGGCATAAGTGTTCAGGATCACGTCAAGTTTTCTGATCAGGCAATGTATATTTCCAAAAATTCCGGTCGAAATACATGGCGTGGAATTGAACCAGATCGTGCGCCAATCTCTGAAGAAGAGATGAGGAAACTCATTGATTCGATAGAATATGGTGAGAATTCACATTATGTGCGGATTTTGTGTCCGTAGGTATTTACAAGAACAAATCCCTGTGTTATCATTTTCAAGTATTTTTCCGTGGACACAGTTTATGGACGGTTCCGACCATCTACTTTGCTACAGGACTTTGGAGGTAAATAACAATGGGACAGATTAACAAAGCTGAAATCATCAAAGAGTATGCGCTCAAAGAGGGCGACACAGGTTCTCCTGAGGTACAGATTGCAATTCTTACAGCAAGAATCAATCACCTCACAGAGCATCTGAAGAATCACCCGAACGATCACCACTCCCGTCGTGGTCTTCTGATGCTGGTTGGTCAGAGAAGAGGTCTTCTTGATTATCTGACACGCATCGACATCGAGCGTTATCGTTCTATCATTGCTCGTCTGAACATCAGAAAGTAATGAGCGACTTCTTTTGGAAGATATGCTGCCCATGGTGAGAACCGTGGGCAGTTTTTTTATATGGCAAAAGCACTTGCATGCTTGATTTTTCCAAGCAATATCTATAATATAGGTGTGTTGCGTTGGTATACGCGATAAGATGACTAAGGGGTGTAGTGGGTAGATTGATATCCCGTCTCGCTACGGAGTATGAATCTACAACCTACCTCCTTAACAAATATCATAGGAGGTTCATTATGGAACGTATTTTTAAGACCGAACTGGCCGGCCGTCCGTTGGTTGTTGAAACCGGTAAGCTTGCACAGTTCACTAATGGCGCATGCTTGATTCGTTATGGCGAGACCGCTATCCTTTCAACCGTTACTGCTTCAAAGACACCACGCGAGGGTGTAGATTTCTTCCCGTTGTCTGTTGACTACGAAGAGAAGCTCTACGCGGTTGGTAGAATCCCAGGTGGTTACATTAAGAGAGAAGGTCGTCCTTCCGAGAAAGCTATTCTCACATCCCGTGTAATCGACCGTCCGATTCGTCCGCTTTTCCCTAAGGATCTGCGTAATGACGTAGTGGTTTCCAACATGGTTTGCTCCGTTGACCAGGATTGCTCTCCTGAGATCGCTGCCATGATCGGTACATCTATCGCAATTGCTATTTCCGATATTCCGTGGAACGGCCCGGTTGGTGGTGTTGTGCTTGGTTTGATCGGTGATGAAGTCATCATCAACCCGACAGAAGAGCAGAGAAAAGAGAGCCGCATGTATGTCACACTGGCAGGTACTGCAAAGAAGATCTGCATGGTTGAGGCAGGCGCATACGAAGTTCCGGATGAGCAGATGCTCGATGCAATTGCAAAGGGTCATGAAGTGATTAAGGAAATCGTTGCTTTTATCAATAGTATCGTTGCGGAGATTGGTAAGGAGAAGTTCACTTACGAGTCTGCAGATGTTCCGGAAGAAGTTTTCCACATGGTAAAAGAGTTTGCTTGGGACGATATGCGTCAGGCAGTTCTTGCTGTTGATAAGTCCGTACGTGATGCGAACATCGATGCATTGACTAAGAAGATTGAAGCTTACCTGACCGAGCAGAATGAAGAGTATCTCCCTTATCTTGCTGATGCAGTTTACAAGTTGGAGAAGAAGGTCGTTCGTAACTATCTCTTCAATGAGCACGTTCGTGTGGACGGTCGTCGTCTGGATGAGATTCGTCCACTATCCTGTGGTGTTGGTCTTCTCCCGAGAGTACATGGTTCTGGTTTGTTCCAGCGTGGACAGACACAGGTAATGACCACTTGTACACTGGCTCCGCTTTCTGCTTCTCAGACTATCGATGGTCTCGACACAGAAGACTCTAAGCGTTATATGCATCACTACAATATGCCAGGTTACTCTGTAGGTGAAGCGAAGGCTTCTCGTTCTCCGGGACGTCGTGAGATTGGTCATGGTGCACTGGCTGAGCGTTCTTTGGTTCCGGTTCTGCCGTCTGAGGAAGAATTCCCATATGCAATCCGTACAGTATCTGAGATTTTGATGTCCAATGGTTCTACATCTCAGGGTTCTGTTTGTGCAAGTACACTGGCTCTTATGGATGCTGGTGTCCCAATTAAGCGTCCGGTTGCAGGTATTTCTACTGGTTTGATTGTGAATGAAGAAGATGAGAATGACTTCCTCGTATTCATGGATATCCAGGGTATCGAGGACTTCTTCGGTGATATGGACTTCAAGGTTGCAGGTACAACAGAAGGTATCACATCTATCCAGGTAGATATTAAGGTGGATGGTCTTTCTTTGGACATCATCCGTAAGGCTTTCGAACTGACACACAAGGGTCGTCTACAAATCATCAATGACTTGCTGCTCCCTTGCATCCCAGCTCCGCGTGCTGAGCTTTCTAAGTATGCACCAAGAATCATTACTATGCAGATTCCGGTTGATAAGATTCGTGAAGTAATTGGTACGGGCGGAAAAGTCATCAATAAGATTATTGCAGATACCGGTGCGCAGATTGACATCAACGACGATGGTATTCTCCACATTGCTACACCTGATCAGGAAGCTGCCCAGAAGGCAGTTGGTATCATTAAGGGTATCGTTGCTGATCCGGAAATCGGTGCGGAGTACGAAGGCGTAGTAACACGTCTGATGCAGTTCGGTGCTTTTGTCGAGTTCCTGCCTGGTAAGGAAGGCCTTGTACATGTTTCCAAGATGGCATGGCATCGTGTAGAGAATGCTGAGGATGTTGTGAAGGAAGGCGATGTAGTAAAGGTTAAGCTTCTTGAGGAAGATGCTAAGGGCCGTTACAACCTGTCTATGCGCGACTGCATGGAGAAGCCGGCTGACTATGTAGAGGAAGAGGCTCCGAGAAGAAGTGATCGTCCGAATCGTGAGCGTCGCGGTGGTCATGGTGATCGTTTCGAGAAGCGTCCGAGAAGAAATAACTTTGAAGAGAACAACGACGTAGATGAGACGCCTCGTCCGGGCTCTCGTTCCCGTGAGTTCTGATTATTTCGGCACATTACGATATGAAATGAATGAAAGCCTTCGCTTGATATGAGCGAAGGCTTTCTCTATATTTGTTGACACTTGACTGTGTTGTGTTAGAATTGAATAAGCGTCGGGGTGTAGCTCAGTTGGCTAGAGTGCTTGCTTGGGGTGCAAGAGGTCGCCTGTTCAAGTCAGGTCACTCCGACCATCTAATCTTATTATGTACAATTCAGGAGGATAGAGTATGTTCTGTACAAAATGTGGAAACCAGATTCCAGACAACAGCGCTTTTTGCCCAAATTGTGGTCAAAGTTTTCAGAATGAAAATCAAGCTGCCGCAGCACCAGTTGCACCAGCAGCACCGGTCGCACCAGTTGCACCAGCACCGGTTCAGCAGTATCAGCCAGTTCAGTATGCACAGCCTGTAGATCAGCAGTTTAATCAGGCTGCTCAGAAGCCAGCGACTTCTTTTGAGTATGATATTGGAGGATTCTTCTCACAGTTTTTCAAGAATCCTTTCGAGGCTGTTGCTTCTCGTGCACTGCCTAAGCACCTGCTTCTGGGTCTTTCATTCCCGCTCCTGCATCTGATTCTTCAGATTATTTATAATGCAATCGACATTAAATATAAGAAGGGTTCATACATAGCTCTGTATTTCCTTACAGATCTGCTCACAATTGCTGTGCTGATTGCTTTTGTTACCATTTTCAATGGCGTATTTGGTGGTAAGAAACTAGATTTCTTATCGTCGACCTCATTAGTTGGTCTTGGATATTCATTGTACCCTGTTATGTACTTTGTTTCTTTCCTTTTCCAGAAGATTTGGAAAGGTATGGATTATAAGGGATTTGCATTCCACTCAATGTTTACTGAAATTGCATGGTTGTTCCTTGTTTTCGTTCTCTATGAGTTCTTGCAGAAAGATAACCAGAAGACCAATAAGGCTAAGGCATTCATTTATATTGCTACTTTCGTAGCAGTTGAGGTTTTCTTCTCCTCTTTCTTCAACTGGATGTTCTACAAGTTGATTTTCTAATTTCAATGTGTTGAAGAGTGAAAGAAGGACTCCGTAATTTGATTACGGAGTCCTTTTGCATATATAAATCAATGTATTCGTTTGCATTTAGGTTAAGAAGCCACCATTGACTCCGAGAACCTGTCCTGTAATGAATGAGGCATTCTCTTCGGCAAGATAGAAGATAGCATCGGCAACTTCCTCCGGGCTTCCTATTCGGCAAAGTGGTGTCTGATTATTCAGTTCAGCGCGCGTCGCGTCATCGAGTTCTGCATTCATTTCTGTATCAATTACACCTGGGGCAACACAGTTCACTCGAATAGAGGAAGGACCGACTTCCTGAGCCAATGCCTTGGTAAATCCGATGATGGCTGCCTTGGACGTTGAGTAGGCAACTTCACATGAAGCACCGCTGATGCCCCACATCGAGGAGACAGTGACGATACTTCCGCTATGACGTGCAATCATGGAGGGGAGAACGGTATAGACAAGGTGATAGAGGCCACCGATATTCGTGTCCATGATTCGCGCCCATTCTTCCGGCGGGGTCTTGGTCAGAAGTTCGATCTTTGCGACACCGGCGTTACTTACAAGTACATCTACCGGACCAAATGTCTCGATTGCTTCATTGACAGCGGCTTGTACAGCATCGAAATCACGAACGTCTACCTGATAGGCGAGACAGTCGTAAGTAATTTGTTGAATCTTATGCTTGGTATATTCTGCGGACTCTTCGTCAGAGCGATAGAAGAAAGTAATCTTGTATCCGGCTTGTGCAAAGCGATAGGCTGTTGCTGCCCCTATTCCACGAGAACCACCTGTAATCAGACAATGCTTTCTTCGAGCTTCCATTATTTCACCTCATTTCTATTCTAGTGCTATCGTATCGAAAAGAATTGTGAAAGACAAGTAATCATCGAAAAATGGTTGCGAAATTACCAAGAATTGATTATCATCATTTTTGACGCTTTGTGGAAAGGTAGTTTACTATGGCGAAGATTTTAGAAAATGAGAATGAATCACCAGAAATAGATCTGAACAATCTAACCGTCAAACTTGCTGGTTTGGGGCTTGATGAAGAGATTGAGGATGTAATTCCTGGTAAGAAATTGAAGAAAGAAGAGAAGTCTTCTGAATCTGAAACTTTTGATGAGACCGAGGACGGTGAAACCGTAGATGCCGAAGTCACAACATCTGAGAATTTAGATGAGTTGGACGGCGAAGATGATTCTGATCAATCAGATGACATTCAGGCTTTCTATGAGAAGCGTGCTTCTGAACGCAATCTTTCTGTAGAGAAAGTGGAAGAAATTGCGAAAGAGATGGAGAAACTAGAAGAAGATCCTGATGCGAAGAAATCGAAGAGACCTTCTTCTGTGAAGACTACAAAAGAGAAGAAAAAGGTAAAACTTGATGCTTTTGTAATCTGCTCGGTATGTCTTGCTGTACTTGCTTTGGCTGCGGGTGTGTTCTATCTGATGCGTTCACTTCATAAAGAGGCGGATTTAGGTATGACGCTTTCAGAATTGAACATAAAGTATGAAGAGACTCCAATCTATCGAAATAATCTTGAGAAAATCGGCTATACACTATACATGGAACCCATTCTAGCCAATCCTGGTTATAGAGATTATTATTCTGAAAATGCGTTGCCTACAGGCGTAGAAGGTGAGAAAGATCCAACGGCTATTACCACGTTAATTGAGAAGAATGAGTATTATTATTTTGATTTTACGTCTTCTTGTAAGATTAATGGACAGCAGCTTGACATTTTCCCGCCTGTCCATGTTACGGGTCAAGAATGTAAAGAGAAGAAGATGGGTAGCGGAAATCTGAAACGCATTCGTTTTGTTATGCAGTATACCGATGATGGTTGGTCAATCTGTGGAACGATTTTCTCTGCATATCTTCAAGCTTTCCTTCCGGGAACTGACAGTCAAACGTGTTTGCAGAAGATTGAATCTGCTTTGTCTCAATCTAACGCTTCTACAGAACCTGCCGTCATTATTGTTGATGGAGATATCGCATATACCGTTTCCGTAAATAATTACCAAGGGATAACAAGTTACATTATGGACATCATTCCTGCGGATGATGCATCGGATTATGTTTTCTATAATGTAATTCTTGGCTAAGGACAAATATTCGTGGAACATATTAGCCGTCACCGTTTCTTTGTGACGGCTTTTTCAATATATTCAAATATAAGAAAAAAGGACTGTTCTTGCGAACAGTCCTTCTGGCAGGGGAGACACGATTCGAACATGCAACCAGCGGTTTTGGAGACCGCTGCTCTACCATTGAGCCACTCCCCTATGATGAGTTTGTCTGAACACCTCAAACAACATGCATTAGTTTACTCAAGTGTTTGCATGATGTCAAGTAGAATGTTATGATTTTAGAGTAGCAACGTATACGAAACAGAGGTGTTTGTTATGATTTTTTCGGTGATTGGTACGGGCAACATGGGCCGTGCGCTTGTAGGTGGTTTCATTAAGAGCGGTTTTCTAGTTGCAAAAGATGTCCGACTTTGTGATATAGATGAGAAGAAAGTTACAGAACTCGCTTCGGAGACGGGTTGTCAGCCGTATACTGATGCGGCACTTGCCGTCAAGGATGCGGATTATGTATTGCTTGCGGTGAAGCCACAAGTGTTTGATGCGACAGTGAAGACGCTAGCGTATTCTTTAAAACCTGGTGCAGTTATCATTTCTATTGCTGCAGGTGTTACACTTAGCCGAATCAGTGGTCTTCTTGCTGATGATGCGTCTATCGTTCGCGTGATGCCGAACACACCTGCACTGGTTGGTGCGAGTGTTTGTGCAGTATGTACGCAGAATGTAGAAGAGGAACACGTGACTTTCGTTCATGAGCTTCTAGGGACTTGTGGAATCGTCGTTCCTTGTGATGAGAAAACATTGGATGCAATCGGTTGCGTCTCCGGAACAGGTCCTGCCTACGTTATGCTCTTCATTGAAGCATTAGCCGATGCAGCGGTGAAACTAGGTATACCACGTAAAACTGCTTTAGATATTGCTGCCATGACCGTTTATGGTTCCGGTAAACTAATGGTGGAGACAGGCACACATCCTGCCGTACTGAAAGATCAGGTGTGCTCGCCTGGCGGAACGACAATTGAAGGTGTTTTGGCTCTTGAGAAGGGTGGACTTCGTGCTGCGGTTGAAGACTCAGTAATCGCGGCGGATGTGAAAACCAAAGCATTGGCAGGAGGAAAGTAATCTGTGGCTGATTTAGAGTCAGTAGAGATTTATACGGATGGCGCCTGTTCTGGAAACCCAGGTCCTGGTGGTTGGGGGGCAATTCTTATTTGCCGTGGTGTGGAGAAAGAAATCTCTGGCGGCGAGAAACTTACGACAAATAACAGGATGGAATTGATGGCGGCAATTTGTTCACTTCGTTGCCTGAAGCGACCTTGTAATGTGAAACTATATAGCGATAGTGCTTATCTGATCAATGGTTTTACAGCTGGGTGGATTGTGTCTTGGAAACGTAATGGATGGAAAAACAGTTCGAAACAAACTGTCAGTAATATTGAGTTATGGCAAGAATTAGACCGCCTTTCTGGTATACATCAAATTACCTGGATTAAGGTCAAAGGCCATGCTGATAACGTTTATAACAATCGTTGCGATGCATTGGCGGTAGCGGCAACAAAGAAACAGGGAGAGAGTCACAATGAATAAACCGAAGGGAAGTATCACGGCCCGTGATGAACAACTGATAGAGAAGACGGTAACCCGTGATGTTGCGTATGACGGGAAAGTATTCCAGGTTGTTGTCAAGGATGTTGAGTTGTATGACGGATCACATTCTCGTCGTGATGTGGTGCTTCATAATGGTGGTGCTGCAATCGTGGCACTGGATCACGATGGCCAGGTCTATTTGGTCAGACAATTCCGCTCCCCTTATGAAGAAGTGATTTACGAGATTCCTGCTGGTAAATTGGAGAAGAATGAGGATCCGAGACTTGCTGCGATTCGCGAGTTGAAAGAGGAGACGGGTATGGAAGCCGGTTCCGTCGTCAGTCTGGGGAAAATGTATGCGACTCCAGGATATTGTTCGGAGATTATATATCTGTTCCTGGCTACTGATTTGCATGTAGGTGAAGGAAATCCGGACGACGGTGAGTTCCTTCAGGTTGTGAAGATACCGCTAAAACAGGCCATCGATTTGATTGAGAAAGATAAGATTTTTGATGCCAAGACAATGGTTGGCTTACTCAAGACTGCTCGAAAGGTGGGCGTCTGATGAATCAGAAAGTTGAGAAAGGACATGAAGTAACGGGTGTTCTGCTGTTTTTCTTAGCAGTATTATTTAGTCTGTCTTACTATTTGCCCTTGTCTGTAACGGGTTTTCTTGGAAAACTTTTCCGAGGCGTAGGTACTGGGTTGATTGGTGTATCTGCCTATGTTGTCCCGATCATATTGTTCTATGCTTCCATCGATTTTTTCTTGGAGAAAAGACCAGGTGTTGCACCCATTCGTGTTCGTTCAGTACTGATTCTTCTTTTGTGCGTATCTTCTATACTTGCGGTGTGCACAGTAAGCCCTATTTATGTTAAGGCTGCATGTGCTGAGCCACCGGCTGGAACTGTTCACGTGACAAAAGTGTGGAAGCTTCTTTGGAAGATGGGGATGACACCTTCTTCTTTGGGGGCACCGGAGAATGATGTCATTCTCTCCGGTGGAATTTTAGGCGGTTCAATTGCACTGGCATTACGAGCAGTGGCGGCTAAAGCCGGTGCACTGATTATTCTGTTTGCTTTTACAATCTCGCAAATCGTTCTGATATTCAATGTCAGCATTTCTGATACGGCTGTCAAGACTGCGAATGCGATTCGGACAACAGGACAGAAAGCATCTGCCGTGATTCGTCAGGATCGTGAATATCGTGAGCAAGAACGTGCGATGCGTCAACGCCAGCTTCAGACTAAGTCAAATGGTCAGAGAGTATCTTACATACTAAATCCTAAGATCTCGCCATTTGAGGAACCTTCTGGCCCTCAGGGATTTATTGATTTGGAGGGTACTGAAGTTAAGATGAATCAAGAATCTTGGCCTGAACGTGAGAAAGTATTTGATTTTGATTTGACTCATGACACGGATACTTCTCCGGAAGCTAGAAAAGTAGAAGTGATTCCTGAACCTCGTGTGGACCTTAGCTTCTCTAATCCACCAGCACCGAAGCCAATCAAGACAGAAGATGAGAATGAGCCACAATGGTATGATCTCCCTGAAGAGACTATTCCTGGGATGATTCTCCCATCTCCGAAAGTTGATCCGAACGCTACTGTGGAATATCGCGTCCATGAAGAAGGTGGGACGCAGATTCGAGTGCCGAATCTACGTGGAGTGGACCAAACTCAATCTGAACCTTCTGTCACTCATGATGACGAACATCAGATTCCAGAGATTCCAGATACATCGAATAGAACGTCAATCACCCAATCACAAGTTGTTACGGATTCTATTCCAGTTTCGGAAGTGACCTCTACGAAGTCGTCCTCCGCATCACAATCTGGCACCAAGACCGATCGTGTTCGTACTTCAAATGCCAATGCTAGATTGACTAAGTATGAGCTTGCACCAACGAATTATCTTTCACATGATACGCCGAGTCATTCCAAACACACTTCTTCTATGCAGGATCCGGAAGGCTTGAAGTTGGTCGCTGCGTTAAAGAGTTTTGGTATCGAAACAAAATTGAGCGATGTAACACGTGGACCATCAATTACTAGATTTGAAATTACGCCTGCTCCAGGCATCAAGGTAAGTAGGATTACGAATCTGTCTGATGATATTGCGCTGGCACTCGCAGCAAAGAGTATTCGTATTGAAGCCCCGATTCCAGGCAAGTCGGCTGTTGGTATCGAGGTTCCGAATCAAGAAGTTGAACTGGTAAGTCTTGGTAATCTGCTCGATTCCAAAGAATTCCGAGATCCGAAGAATTCACCGTTAACGGTAGCTTTGGGCAAGGATATTCCGGGATGTCCGATTCTTTGTGACTTGGCTCGTATGCCACATCTTCTGATTGCAGGTTCAACTGGGTCAGGTAAATCTGTTTGTATCAATACAATTCTTATGAGTATTCTCTGTCATGCTACGCCTGAACAGGTGCGGATGATCATGGTTGACCCGAAAGTTGTTGAACTTGCAGTTTATAATGGAATCCCGCATCTTCTATGTCCTGTTGTAACGGATGCAAAGAAGGCAGCCAATGCGTTGAATTGGGCGGTTCGTGAAATGGAAGATCGCTACAAGAAGTTTGCAGAGGCAGCTGTACGTGATTTCAAGGGTTACAACGAGTACCAGAAATTGAATGGTGAGAAGCCTCTTCCTTTAATTCTAGTTGTGGTGGATGAGTTAGCCGATCTGATGCAGGTGGCAGCTAAGGAAGTTGAAGAGTCTATTTCACGTCTGACTGCGATGGCACGTGCTGCGGGTATTCATCTTCTAATTGCTACGCAGCGTCCATCTGTGGATGTCATCACTGGTGTCATTAAAGCGAATATTCCATCAAGAATCGCTTTTGCTGTAGCAAGCCAAGTGGATAGCCGTACAATATTGGATATGGGCGGTGCAGAGAAACTACTCGGAAAAGGTGACATGCTCTATTATCCGCAAAGTGCAGCCAAACCAATCCGTGGTCAGGGTGCTTTTGTATCCGATAGAGAGGTTGAAGATATTGTTGGTTATATTAAGAAGAATAATGAGGTACAATATGACGAGGAGACTGCAGCGGCAATCGTGAACTCTACTAAGTCAGGCTCATCTTCTATGGGAGGCGGATCGGATGCTGAAGATGAAGATGAACTGTTCAACGATGCGGTAGATGTTGTGGTACAGACAGGATATGCGTCTGTTTCACTTCTTCAGCGAAAGATGAGCTTAGGATATCCGCGAGCTTCTCGACTGATTGATCGAATGGCTGAGAAAGGATATATTGGTCCTTTCGAGGGCAGTAAACCAAGAAAAATCTTGATTGATCCGGCACAATGGTTGGAAATCAAGGCAAAGAAAGGAATATAAAACACATGAGCGCTACGATTATTTCAGGTAAAGAACTTTCTTCTCTCATTCGTGAGAAGATCAGTAAAGAGGCAGCGGAGCTGACTGCCAAGTATGGTAAGCAACCAGGTCTTGCTGTCATTCAGGTTGGTGAGGACCCAGCATCTTCCATTTATGTAAATAATAAGAAGAAGGCTTGCGAACAGGTTGGCTTCAAATCTTTTGGATATTCACTGCCTGAGACTGCTTCTGAGCAGGAGTTGCTTGAACTGATTGATACTTTGAATAAAGATGAGAATGTACATGGTATTTTATGCCAACTTCCGCTTCCGAAACATATGGATGAATTCTCCGTTATCTGTGCGATTGCACCGGAGAAAGACGTAGACGGTTTCCATCCAGTCAACAAAGGACTGCTTTCCATCGGACGTGATTGCCTTGTTTCTTGTACTCCTAAGGGTTGTATTGAACTTCTCAAGTATGCAAATGTGGATATGGCAGGCAAGAACTGTGTTGTCATCGGACGTAGTAACATCGTTGGAAAGCCAGTTGCTTCGCTTATGCTTCATGAGAATGCCACAGTTACAGTTGTACATTCTAGGACAAAGAACATTAAAGAAATCTGTAAACAAGCCGATATCCTCATAGTTGCAATTGGCAAACAGGGCTTCGTAACGAAGGATTTTGTCAAAGAAGACGCAGTCATTATCGATGTTGGAATCAATCGATGTGAGGATGGAAAAGTTCGCGGCGATGTTGATTTCGATGATGTAGTAGATATTGCTTCTGCGATTACCCCTGTACCGGGTGGCGTTGGTCCAATGACGATTACCATGTTGCTATCTAATACATTGGAAGCTTTTACAAGAATTGAGAAAGGTCGTGCATAAGAAAATGAGCATTCAATCCGCTGAAATTATCTGTGTTGGTACTGAATTATTGATGGGTCATACCCTCAATACGAATTCGCAGTTTCTAGCCAAAGAACTGGTATCTCTTGGCATTCCTTCCTACCGACAGGTCGTGGTGGGGGATAATGAGGAACGTCTTGCGGAGCAGATTAAGGAAAGTGCTCAGCGTTCAGATCTTCTGATCCTGACCGGTGGTCTTGGCCCAACGACTGATGATATTACCATGAGTGTAGCAGCGGGTGTTGCGAATCGTGAACTGGTATTTGACGAAGAGAGCTTCAACTGTATTGTTGATTATTTCAGACGCCTTTGCCGTAATATGCCAAAGAATAATCGTAAACAGGCAATGCTTCCCGAAGGGTGTACAATCTTGAAGAACAATAATGGTACAGCGCCTGGCGCGATGTTCGATTATTCTTGTCCGACAACGGAGGATCCAGACCGTGTTGTTCATTTTGTATTGCTTCCGGGACCACCGTCTGAAATGGGTTTGATGTTCACAAATGAAGTTCGCCCACTTCTTGAGAGTATGAGTGAGTATCGCTTTGTGACACAGTTTGTCCATCTGTTTGGCATTGGTGAATCTGATGCCGCGGATCGAATCTCTGATTTGATTGATGCACAGACGAATCCTACGATTGCTCCATATGCTGCCGAAGGCGAGTGTATGTTCCGCATTACCCAGCGAATTGCAAGAGACGAGGAGGAGAGAGACCTGATTTCTCCTATCGTTGAGACAATGAGAGAGAGATTTGGTAAGTGTATTTATGAAATCGGTACACGTCCATTGAAGCAGGTGGCTTACGATATGCTCCTCGAACAGGGGAAGACAGTGTGCTTCGCTGAGAGTTGTACAGCAGGTATGGTTTCTTCCGAGATGGTAGATATTCCAGGTGCTTCTCAGGTATTTATGGGTTCTGTCGTTTCCTACGGTAACAAAGTAAAGACGAACTTATTGGGTGTATCCAATGATGTGCTTGACAATCTTGGCGCTGTAAGTCGCGAGTGCGCACAGGAGATGGCAGAAGGCGCAAGAAAACTTCTTGGTACGGATATCGCAGTATCTATTACTGGTATTGCCGGTCCTACAGGAGAGAGTGCTGCTAAGCCGGTTGGTCTGGTTTATCTTGCTATTTCTGATGAGAATGGTACGGAGGTGAAGGAGGTTCACTTGAGTGGTAATCGTATGCGCGTTCGTCGCGTTGCCGTATTACATGCATTTAACCTAATCCGAATGAGACTTTCATGAGTAGCCAGAAGATTGAACATAGAAAACTTGAACCGAATCCGAGTAACACCGTTGCAAAAAGTGTAACGTTCTCGACTGTCGTGATGATTATCGGACTCTTTTTCTCGAAAGGGTCCGGTTTTCTGCGTGATGTTTTAGTTGGGCACTATTTTAATAGCACATATCGTGATGCCTTCACCGCAGCTTTCCAAATACCGGACTTTGTGTTTGCTCTTCTTGTAGGAGGATCGATTCAATCTGCCATTACACCGACGCTCTCTCGTGCGATTGAGCAGAAGACGCTTAAGAAGACTTGGAAAGGCGTAAGTGTATTTGTTACATGGATGAGCCTGATTCTTCTTATAGCAATTGTTTTCGGTGAGATATTCTCCAATCAGTTCTATAAGTTATATTATCAGGGTGAAGATCCAGAGATGGTTCGTCTGGCTGGAAATATGGCGCGAACACTGTACCCTCAGATATTCTTCATGATGCTAGCAGCATTGTGCATAGGTGTGCTGAATGCATATAAGAAGTTTGGTTCTACGGCTTTTGGTCCAACGATTTACAACTGTGGAGTACTGTTAGCCATTATCGCTTTTGGTGCTTCTAACCCGGATTCTCTCTACATGACCGGTGTTGGCATTATCGTGGCTACGATGCTATATTTTCTTTTCCAGCTCTATATGGGAAGAAAAGAAGTCGTCTATTATCGTCCATCTTTAGATGCTAAGAATCCTGAGTTCCGTCGTCTGTTTAAGTTAGCGGTTCCAATTCTGATTTCTGCATCTATTGTTCAGCTCAATCTACTTTTATCTAATTCATTTGCCTCTCGCTATGAGACAGGATCGATTTATGCTTTGCGTAATGCATCTACACTTTGGCAGCTGCCTTATGGTATTTTTGCCGTTGGAATCGGAAGCGTTGCACTTCCGTCTTTAGCGGGCTTCTATTCAGCGAAGAAATTTAAAGATTCAAGTGATCTTCTTTCAAGAAGTATCAAGAACGCTCTCTTCCTGACGATTCCGTGTTCGGGCATTTTCCTCATTCTTCGTGTGGATCTGGTTAAGGCCGTATTCCAGTGGTCTAATAATTACACCGACGACAATGCAAAACTTGCTGCTACGTTCTTAATTGGATACTGCGCGTCCATTATTCTTCAATCAGTAATCTTTATTATCAACCAGGCCTTCTATGCGATAGAGAATACGAAGTTTCCACTGTTTGCAGGAATTGTATCTATGGTCGTAAATTTCGGTTTGTGTTATTTATTTGCTGAGATGGATATGGGTCCAATGTCTATCACCATAGCCTATTCTGCTTCCTGTCTAGTTCGACTGGTTCTTCTTGTTTGGGCGTATAACAGAAACAAGCGCTTGGCACCTAAGAAGATTCGTCTGTTTCTCATTAAATCTTTCGTATGTCTGGTTGTGATGATGGCGGCTCTTTACGTGATCAATCTGATTCCATTCTCGCAGCAGGAATTCTCTATGAAAGGTAAGATAATTTCACTGTTATGGTTCGGAGGGCGTTCATTGATTGGATTTGGTATGTATTTTGCTTGTGCTTATTTCCTAAAGATGGAAGAATTGCGCGTTGCTTTCAATAAATATCTAGGACGGTTCTTCAAAAGAAGGAAATCCATTGAGAGTTAGATGAAAGCCTAATATATATCAATCGACAAATCATACAATTTTGCCGAAAAATGTCGAAAAACATTTCCGAAAAAACCTTGACGTTATGTTATTGTATTGTTATGATGAATAACGAAGGAACGAATGTTCGATAAGGAGGATACTATGGCTAAGAAAGAATCCGGTAAGTCCATTCAGGACGTTTCGAAGAAGGGCGACAGTGAGCGCGCGAAGGCTTTGGATGCTGCTTTGATGCAGATAGAGAAGCAGTTTGGTAAAGGCGCGGTGATGCGTCTCGGAGAACAGACCGGAATGGTTGTTGATGTGATTCCGACCGGTGCTTTGACGCTTGATCTTGCGCTTGGCGTTGGTGGACTTCCAAAGGGTAGAATTATTGAGGTATATGGACCAGAATCCTCTGGTAAGACGACTGTTGCTCTACACGTTGTTGCTGAGTCTCAAAAGCAAGGCGGTACAGCAGCTTTCATTGACGCTGAGCATGCTTTGGATCCTGTATATGCTGCGAAGATTGGTGTGAATATTGATGAATTGATTGTTTCACAACCTGACACAGGTGAGCAGGCACTCGAGATTACTGAAGCTTTAGTTCGTAGCGGTGCAGTAGATGTTGTGGTGATTGACTCTGTTGCTGCATTGGTTCCGAAGGCTGAGATTGATGGTGAGATGGGTGATTCTCATGTTGGCTTGCAAGCGAGACTTATGTCACAGGCTCTTCGTAAACTTGCCGGAATCATTAGTAAATCCAGTACGGTTTGTATCTTTATTAACCAGCTTCGCGAGAAAGTTGGAGTAATGTTCGGTAACCCTGAGACAACACCAGGTGGACGTGCTCTGAAATTCTACTCCTCTGTTCGTTTGGATGTTCGTCGCGTAGAGTCTCTTCGTAATGGTGGTGAAGTAATTGGTAACCATACTCGTGTCAAAGTGGTGAAGAATAAGGTAGCACCGCCTTTCCGTGAAGCTGAATTTGATATCATGTACGGCGAAGGAATATCTAAAGAAGGCTGTATTATCGATTTGGCTGTAGACCGTGACATTATGGAGAAGAGCGGTTCTTGGTTTGCATATAATGGGCAGAAGATTGGTCAGGGTAAGGATAACGCGAAGGCTTATCTCAAGGAACATACGGATGTTCGTGATGAGATTGAACAGAAGATTCGAGTTGCGTTGTCAGGTGCAGAGAACGAAGTAACTGACACTTCTTCTGATGATGCTTCTGAGGATGATGATATCCTCGGTATTGATATCTGATGTCGATGTCATACGAACAAGAGTATAGTGAAGCAAGAAACAAGGCGATTGCCCATATTGGCATCGCCGTTTCTTCATCAGGCAAAATTCGTAATTATCTTTCGGGATTGGGATTTGGTTGTGATGTAATTGAAGATGTTATTTCACAGCTGATCGAAGAGAAGTATGTGGATGATCATCGATATGCTATGAAAGTCTTACGTACGCGTACGGGAAGTAAAGCGGAAGGTCAGGTGAAACTTGCGGCGCGTTTATCTTCGAATGGGATTCCCGATTCAGTAATTGCTGATGTATTGAATCAAGATGAGTTCCAAGATGAGAATACCATTATAGATGTCATAATGGATCGATATCCCATTGGATCATTTTCGGAGAATCCTTCTCAAGCAAGACGCGAATTGGCTAAAGCTGTTCGATATCTTGAAAGCCGTGGCTATTCCACGTCACTTGCGCTCTCATCTTTCCGAAAACTGCTAAATGATGTAGAATACCTATAATTGTTGAAGATCAGAAGGAATTTACGCATGAAGCAACATACGCTTTCTATTATTACGCTTGGTTGTTCGAAGAATCTGGTGGATGCGGAATGCATGACAACGATTCTGAAGGAAGATGGATATCTATTTACAGATGATATTCGTTCAGCGGAGGCAGTCATAATCAATACTTGTGGTTTTATCGAGAGTGCGAAACAGGAGGCCATTGATTCGATTCTTGATGTGGCTGAATTGAAGAAGCATAGCAAGATACTTAAGTATATTGTTGTGACTGGTTGCCTGTCCCAACGTTATCCAAATGAAATCAAGAAGAGCCTTCCGGAAGTTGATGCAGTATTAGGTACTGCGCATTATCAGGAAATTTCTGAAGTGATGGGTAAGTTATTCCGAAGAGAGCCTTTCTCTTGGAATGATTATGTTGGCATTCCTGGGAGCCTTGCGCATATGCGTGTTCAACGAGAACCATCCACGAAGCCATATGCTTGGCTGAAGATAGCAGAGGGATGTGCAAATGGCTGTGCTTTCTGTGCAATTCCCGGTATTCGTGGCAAATATGTATCACGACCGATGGAAGATATTCTTCTTGAGGCGAGGAATCTTGTGCAACTAGGTTTCAGTGAGATTATTCTTGCTGCGCAGGATACTACTGGATATGGTCGCGATCTTTATGGAAAACGTTGTTTGGCTGAATTGCTTCATAAATTGTCTGAAATAGAAGGTATACGATCGCTTCGCATTATGTATGCATATATCGATGGCATTGATGATGAGTTGATAGAGGAGATTCGTACAAACCCGAAGGTTCTGCATTATTTAGATATCCCGGTTCAGCACGGTGATGACGAGATTCTGAAGAAAATGAGAAGAAGAGATACTGTTTCCTCCATTACGGATACACTCGAGCGTCTTCGTAATGCGATTCCGGATATTGTCATCCGATCTACAGTTATGGTTGGTTTTCCTGGCGAGAAGCAAAGTCATTTCGAGAACCTTCTGAAGAATTTGAAGATTTGGAATTTCCAATGCTTGGGTTGTTTTATCTATTCTCCTGAAGAGAATACGCTTGGATATAAGATGCATCCACGAGTTCGCAAAGATGTTTCTGCTCGTCGTTATGACCGCGTTATGTCGTTGCAACAAGAGATTTCGCTTATAAATAATCAGAAGAGAATTGGACAAATTGTGTCGGTAACTATTGATTCTATTGCGGATGGTGGTATATTCTACATGGGGCGCTCTTATGCAGAGGCTCCAGAAGTCGATCCATCGATTTATGTCGCATCTACGATCAGACCTTTAGAAATTGGTGATGTTGTGGATGTGAAGATTATGGATTGCTCACCTTATGATTTAACAGGAGTTACATTAGATGAACCTGCCAAATAAATTAACATTATCGAGAATCATTATGATTCCTTTTATTTTATTGTTTATGTTGCCGATCCACATTGGTTCTTGGTGCCCAACTGGATGGAATGAGTTTATCTCGGACAAAGGTATGATTATTGCTGCTATCCTGTTCGTGGTAGCTTCCGTTACAGACTTGGTTGATGGCAAGATTGCTCGTAAGTATAACTTGATTACAAATTTGGGCAAGTTCATGGACTCTTTGGCAGATAAGATTCTTGTTCTTTCTGTATTGATTGCATTGGTGGATCTTGGTCGAATCTCATCTGTTTGGGTCTGCATTATTGTGCTTCGTGAATTCGCCGTAACAGGAATTCGTTTGTTGGCTTCTGCGAAGGGTGTCGTGATGGCTGCTAAGATGATTGGAAAGATTAAGACGGTTACGCAGATGATTGCTATCACTTACTTGATGTTCGAGACACTTGTGATTAAGATCCTCGATTTCATCGGTCCAAGTTCGTGGACGGTGCTTGATATTACAGACGGTGTCCAGATTGTAGGCGATGTTTTGCTATTGGTTTCTGTGGCAATGACTGTGATTTCCGGCATGGATTACTTGCTTAAAAATATGAATTATTTGAGAGAATCTGACTAATTGTTTGAATTTCAAAATTTTCTATTAATTTATTCGTTTTGTATATTGACATTTAAATTCAAATCAATTAAAAACATATATGAAGATTGCTGAGAGCAATTGAAAGGAGATATTTTATGTCATCTGATTCTATTTTTGAAAGTGTAAAGTCGATTCTTGTTGACCAGTTAAATATTGCAGAGGATACTGTCCAGATGGACTCGCTCTTTGTTGACGATTTGAACGCTGACTCTTTGGATATGGTTGAGTTGGTAATGGCCATGGAGCAGGAGTTCAACATCTCTATTCCAGATGAGGAAGCTGAGCGCATTAAGACGGTTGGCGATGCTGTAGAGTTCATCAAGAGTAAGATGTAATCTTTTACACCAAGAAAAGTCACATAGAACTGTCTCAAGTTTGAGACAGTTCTTTTTTTGTTTGGTATACTGTAAGCAGTTTGAATGCTTGGAAGAGGATGTTATGAATAGGAAGTACGGTCAGGCGCATCAACTACTGGAAAATAAGATAGGGTATACTTTTGTTGACAAGGAATATCTCCTTCTTTCATTGACCCATTCCACGTACGCCTATGAACATCGCCATGAATGTGCTCTATCGAATCAGCGTCTTGAATTCCTCGGTGATGCCATTCTTGACTTCGTGATTGGCGAGGAGATCTATCACCGCCGTTCCAAATGGGATGAAGGAAAACTTTCGAAAACACGTGCATTGGTTGTATGTGAGAAGACATTGGCAAAAGTTGCCGATTCCCTTGGAATAGGTCAGATGCTTTTCCTAGGTAAAGGTGAGGAAGGAACAGGCGGAAGACAGAAGATCTCGACTTTGGCAGATACGATGGAGTCTATATTCGCTGCAATCTATCTAGACGGTGGATTTGAGAGCGCCAAGTCTGTTATTCTTTCTCTTTTGATGCCTTATGTTGAGCAGGCTGTTTCAGGTAAACTCATCTTTGATTACAAGAGCAAACTGTTGGAGAAAGCCCAGACGAAGAAGGATATCCACACGATTTCTTTTGAAGTTGTTGAGGAGATTGGCCCGGTCCATGATTGTTTGTTTGTTGTAGCGGTCATTCTGGATGGTCAGGAATTTGTACGGGCACAGGGTAAGAGTAAGAAGGAAGCGGAACAGGAGGCTTCACGAATTGCTTTGGAAAAATGGATTATGTAATGCCACTTTCCTCGAAACTTGCGTGGTTTATGGTATAATATCACTTTAGACTTCATAGAAACGAGAACATACATGCATCTAAAGAAACTGGAAATCCAAGGATTTAAGTCGTTCCCTGAGTACACACTCATTGAGTTTGACAAGGGTATGACTGCAATCGTAGGTCCTAATGGCAGCGGTAAAAGTAATGTTACCGATGCGATTCGATGGGTGTTGGGCGAACAGAGCGTCAAGACACTTCGTGGATCTAAGATGGAGGATGTTATCTTCAATGGTACACAGGCTAAGCGTGCGATGAATTTCGCTGAAGTTTCTATGACGCTCGATAATTCTGATGGGATCCTTCCAGTCGAGTATTATGAAGTTCAAGTAACACGCCGACTATACCGTTCCGGTGAAAGTGAATATCAGATTAACCATGTCAATTGTCGAATGAAGGATATTCAGCAACTCTTCATGGATACCGGTCTTGGTAAGGACGGCTATTCTATTATTGGACAGGGTCGAGTGGATGATATTCTGTCGACCAAATCTGAAGATCGCCGTAAAGTACTGGAAGAAGCTTCCGGAATCGTAAAGTTTAAATCCCGCAAGGATGAAGCTGAACGAAAGCTAGCCTCTTCTGAACAGAACTTGGTTCGTATCAATGATATTCTTGATGAACTCAATCATCAGATTGGTCCACTTTCGGAGCAGGCTGAGAAAGCTAAGCGATATCACGCACTTTATGATGAATGGAAGAAAGATGATATCGCCGTCATTCTTCACATGATTGATCGTAACAAAGTATTCCTGGATGCCAGTGCAGACGAACGTAAAAGTCTTTCGGATGCCATTCAATCTCAGGAAGATCTTGTGCTAAAGATTCGTTCTGAAAATCGTGAATTAACAGAACGCTCTGCCTCTTTGGAGGAAGAGCTTGAGAATACGCGCCAAGAACGGTCTGATTTAACAGAGAAGATTCATGAGATCAATAATCAGATGGTGCTTCTCAAAGAACGTCATGATCAGCTGAAATTGCGAATTCAAGCAGCAGAAGGTTCAGATGAGGAGCGCCTCGCTGAAGTGGCTAGATTGAATGATGAGATTGAAAACAATCAGGCACAACTTACGAAGTGGAATCAAGAGAAAGAGAATCTTAGTAATGAGTTGAGTGCTGTCGAGAATTCTTATAAGTCATTAATGGATAAACTTGCCGATAGTCAAGCTAAACAGTCAGATCTTCGAAAGAGAATCGATATGCTCACGAATGAGGTATATGAGGCAAGAGAGGCTGTGTCTGCAATTTCTGGCGATTTGATGGTAAAAGATGCACGTATTAAGTCTTTGTCCGAAGATCGTATGCTGATGATTTCTGAACGTGATGAAGCCAAGATGAGACGTGATCAGGCGGATGAAGATCTGAAAACAGGCTTGAAATATGCGGCTGAACAAGCGGCAGCACTTGCGGAAAAGCAGGAGAAAGTTGCGGAGGAACGTGGGAAGGCGAAAGCGTTCGATACGGAGCTTGATTCGAAGCAGAGATTGCTAGATCGTGTAGAGTTTAGTATCAAGACTTTAGAGGAATTGGAAAAAAGCCGTGAAGGATATCAGGAGTCAGTAAGACGACTTCTGAATAGTACAGATGCACGTCCGGATTTATCCAAACTTGTGATTGGTGTCTTGGGTGAACTTGTTCAGGTGGAGAAAGAGTACGAGACTGCAATTGAGATAGCTTTGGGAAATGCGATGCATAATGTGGTTACCCAGAACGATCGGGATGCTTCTCGTTTGATTGATCACTTGAAAGAGAATCATCTTGGACGTGTGACGTTCTTACCGATTGATTCAATTCGTCCGAGACTTCTCGAAGATAATCTTCTTCGCGATGCCAAACGTTCTGCGGGATATATCGGGCTTGCTTCCGAGTTGATTAAGACGCGTCCCGAACTTCACGACATTGTCGAGAATCTATTAGGACGAATCGTCGTAGTGGATACACTTGACCACGGTATTGCAATGGCCAAAGCTTCACGATACGTATATCGTGTCGTTTCTCTTTCCGGTGATGTGGTCAATCCCGGAGGTTCGTTGACCGGTGGTAGTATCAATAAGAAAGCGGTCAATCTGCTCGGGCGTTCACGAGAATTGGAAGATTTCAGAGAGAAGAAGAAATTACTGATGCGTGAGATTTCCAAGATGGAAGCACAACGTCAGGATTTCGATCTTCGTATCAAGGATCTCGCTCGTGAAGAACTTGAGTTGGAAGAGAAACTTCAGAATGCTTCACTCGATCGTATTCGTGTGGAGAGTGTTTTTGCCACTGCAGACGAAGATTATAAGAAGACTTTGGATCGCATCACGTCTGTTGAACAGGAATTGGAGAGAATATCTGCTGCAAAATTGACATCTTCTTCAGATTTGGAAGAGTCGAAGCAGGTTATCTCTGAACGAGAAGATGAAATCGCTGAAATGAAGGAGAAACTTAGTGCTTCTTCTGAGAAAGATGAGGAAGAGCAGAACGCTCTGGAGAAGATGCGTACTCAGATTAGTGATTTGCGTGTTCGTGTGGAGTCAGTAAATGGAGCTGTGGCACAGACTCAAGAACGAATCCGTATGTTCGAAAATGAGAAACAGAAGAATCTGGATGATCAGGAACGCTTGAAGCGTGAAAGCGAGCAGGCGAGAATAGACGCAGAGGCAATAAAGAAAGACTTTGAAACTCAGGCGAATTTCAAAGACGGCTTGAAAATGGAAGATGAGAAATTTGAGCAGAAGATTCGTCAGATTATTCTTGAGAAAGAGGAATTAGAAGGAAAACTGACGGGTTTCATCGATAACGTAACTGCTGCTTCTTCCAAGTTAAGCCAGCTTCAGTCCGAACAGGCTCGGCTGGAAAGTAAACTCGAGCGTTATGAGATTGAAGTGGATGATTGTAAGAATCGTCTATGGGAGAACCACGAACTGACATATGACAATGCACAAGAGTATCGCATTGAGATCGAGAACCTGAATGCGATGAATAAGCGTGTATCTGAACTTCGAGCACAGATAAAGGAAATTGGTGCGGTGAATGTCAACGCAGTAGAAGAGTATCAGCAGATCAGTGAACGATATGAGTTCATGAGTAGTCAACGTGATGATATCGAGAAGGCGAAAGCGGATCTGTTGAAAGTGATTGATGACCTGATTACTGAGATGAAGCAACAATTCCTCACTCACTTTGAACAGATTAATGAGAATTTCAAGACTGTTTTTGCAGATCTCTTCAATGGTGGTACGGCTGAGATTCTTCTTGAGAATGAAGAGGATGTTCTGAACTGCGGAATTGATATCAAGGCACAGCCACCGGGAAAGAAACTTCAGAGTTTATCTTTGCTATCGGGTGGTGAGCGTTGCCTGACTGCGATTGCACTTCTGTTTGCAATTCTTCAACTACGTCCATCTCCGTTCTGTGTGCTGGATGAGGTCGAAGCCGCGTTGGATGACGCAAATGTTAACCGTTTTACGGATTTTGTTAGAAGATACTGTGTGCGTTCTCAGTTTATTCTGGTCACACACCGTAAGGGCACAATGGAGGCATGTGATCGAATGTATGGTGTCACCATGCAGGAGCGTGGTATCTCGAAGATTCTGTCCATGCGATTAAGTGAAGTATAATACTGCTTTGCTGAATGAAGTGGTTACGAATATAGTTGTAAGGAGACGATTATGGGACTTTTTGATATATTTAAGCGTGGATTAACCAAGACTCGTAACTTTGTAGCGGAAGGAATTACGAAGATCTCTGCTTCAATGGGTCATTTCGATGAGGACATGCTTGACGATCTTGAGGCGCTTCTTGTTCAGGCGGATTGCGGCGTTGGGGCAAGCCTTGCCATTATGGATGAAGTGCGAAGTGATATTAAGAAGAGCGGTGACGATAGCAAAGATGCGGTCATGCATACCGTACGTGGTCAGATGCTGAATATCCTTGGACCTAAGCAGACCATGACCATTGAAGACAACAATTTGAACATCATCCTGATGGTCGGTGTCAATGGTACAGGTAAGACCACTACCGCGGGTAAGCTTTGTTTACGTTATAAGAACATGGGGAAGAAAGTGATGCTGGCTGCAGCAGATACTTTCCGAGCAGCGGCGATTGAGCAACTGCAGGTGTGGGGAGATCGCACGGATACACACGTCATCTCTCACGAAGAAGGATCTGATCCTGCTGCGGTATGTTATGACGCAGTGCATTCTGCGATTGCCAAACGTGCGGATATCCTGATTATCGATACAGCAGGACGACTTCATAACAAGCAGAATCTTATGGATGAGTTAAGTAAGATCTGTCGTGTGATCGAGCGTGAAGCACCTTCTGCTCATACACAGGCTATGCTGATCATCGATGCAACGACTGGTCAGAATGCAGTTATTCAGGCTGAGGTGTTCTCCAAGGCCGTTAAGCTTTCGGGAATCGGTATCACAAAACTGGACGGAAGTGCCAAGGGTGGTGTTGCCATTGCAGTTGCATACTCGACCAAGGCACCAATCTTCCTAGCTGGACTGGGCGAGAGTGCAGAAGACTTAGTTGACTTTGATCCGGAGGTATTTGTTGACTCGTTGCTTCCTTCTTAAAGACTGACAAGTAAAAACACTTGACAGGCGATGTTTCATTTGGTATTCTCTTTCAAGTGTGAAGGAGGATGACCTCATGGACAGCGTAGAAGTATGCTTGTTGCTTGATTTTTACGGACAGTTGCTAACGAAGCGAACGCGTGAGATTCTTGAACTTCGATTCCAAGAGGATATGTCTTTGGCGGAGATTGCTGAAGATCGTGAAATCTCCAGACAGGCGGCACACGATACGATTCATCGTGGTGTCAACAGCCTTCAGAAGTATGAAGAGAAACTGAAACTTGTTGAACGCTTCACACAACAGAAGAGAATGATTGCCAGTGCTTTTGCCGCATTGGAAGAACATAATGAGAATCAGGCGAAGGAACTTCTTTCCAACCTGATGAATGAGTTATAAGGGTAGAGAATATGTTTGAAAGTCTGTCGACAAAATTACAGAATATCACCGCGAAGATGCGTGGCAGCGCCCGTGTTACGGAAGCGGATATTAAGGCCATGATGAAAGAAATCAGAATGGCGCTGTTGGAAGCAGATGTTAATTACTCTGTTGTCAAAGAATTTGTTGCAGATATGTCTGAGAAGTGTAAGGGCGCTGATGTCATGAAGAGCCTGACGCCTGGTCAGCAGATCGTTAAGATTGTACATGAATCACTGATTGAGCTTCTAGGTCAGACAAGCAGTAAGTTAATGGTTTCGCCTTCGGGCTTCACTGTGGTCATGCTCTATGGTCTTCAGGGTGCAGGTAAGACGACGACAGCTGCTAAACTTGCGAAGATCTTGAAGAAAGACGGCAAGCGTCCGTTGCTTCTTTCTTTGGACGTGCATCGTCCGGCCGCTGCAAAGCAGTTGGAAGTATTGGCGCAGAAAGTGGAAGTGCCAAGCTTCATTATGCCAGATGAGAAAGATCCGATTGTGATTGCCAAGGCTGGTATTGATCGTGCGAAATATCTTCTTTGTGACACACTGATTGTCGATACCGCTGGTCGTATGACTGTGGATGATGATCTGATGGAAGAACTCATCAAGATTGGTGATTATGTTAAGCCGCATGAGAAATTGTTGGTCGTCGACGCCATGATCGGTCAGGAAGCGGTTGCAGTTGCCCAGAGCTTCGAAGAACGTATCGGTCTGGATGGCTTCATCATGACGAAACTTGATGGTGACGCCAGAGGTGGTGCTGCTTTATCTATTCGTAAGATGACAGGTAAACCGATTAAGTATATCTGCGTCGGTGAGAAAGTTGAGAATATTGAAGAGTTCTATCCGGATCGTATGGCGGACAGAATCCTTGGCATGGGTGATGTGCTTTCGTTGATTGAGAAAGCGCAGCAGAATATCGATGAGGAAGAGGCAATGAAGTCTGTTGAGCGTATGCTCAGCAACACTTTCAATATGGATGATCTTCTTTCTCAGTTCGAACAGATTAAGAAAATGGGTTCTATGAAGGACGTCATCGGAATGATTCCTGGTGCGGCCGGCAAAGTGAAAGAAGAAGATATTGACGATAAGGTAATCGATACCAATATGGCAATCATCCGTTCGATGACTAAGAAGGAAAGACGAGTCCCGAATATTCTCAATGCAAATCGCAGAAAGCGTATCGCGGCAGGTTCCGGTACGACGGTGCAGCAGGTCAATCAGTTGATTCGTCAGTATGAGCAGACCGCCGAGATGATGAAGAAGTTCACCAAGATGGCCAAGGGCGGAAAGAAAGGTCTTCGCGGTTTTCCAGGTGGCATGGGTGCATTAGGGAAGCTTGGAGGCATGGGAGGCATGGGAAACAAGAAGTTTCCATTTTAATTGATGTTCACGCGAAGCCTGAAACGAGGTTTTTCGAAGAGGGGAATAACGCGAGAATATATAGTAAAAACGAAATGGTAAGAAATTGCTAGGAGGACAAGAAAATGGCAGTAAAGATTCGTTTGAGAAGAATGGGCGCAAAGAAGGCTCCTTTCTATCGTGTAGTAGTTGCAGATGGTCGTTATCCGCGTGATGGCCGCTTCATTGAGGAGATTGGTACTTACAATCCTCTGACAGATCCGGCTGAGATCAACATCGATACAGAGGCTGCTAAGAAGTGGATCGCTAACGGTGCACAGCCAACAGATACAGTTCGTGCACTTCTGAAGAAGACAGGTGCTATCGAGAAGTAATTCTTCCCGAATATCAATCTAAGGAGGCATGCAGCACACCTGCTTCTATTTACATGCTGCAAATTGTAGAACATGGAATTATTAACTACAATGGCCAAGTCTTTGGTCAACCATCCTGAGGATGTAGTCGTAAAGAAGTCTGAACGTGGAAATACTGTTGTTCTTGAATTGACGGTAAATCCAGAAGATATGGGCAAAGTCATCGGTAAGGGCGGCCGCCGTGCACAGGCAATCCGTTCTGTCATGAAGGCGAAGTACCTGCGCGAAGGCAAGCGTGTCATCGTGGATATCAACGAATGAAAGACTATCTGATTATTGGAAAAATCGGCGGCGCACATGGTGTCCGTGGCGAGGTGCGTGTTACCCCGTTTACGGATGATGTGCGCCGTTTCCATAGATTGAAGGATTGTTTGATTCTTGATGAGAAAGAACAACTGAAATTCAAGAAAACAGCAGTTTCTGCTCGTATTGATGAGCAACATACTTTGTTAAAGTTTGAAGACGTGTCCGACCGAGATGAAGCGGCGAAACTGAACGGCTTATTTATCGCGGTCACACGCGATCAGGCAATCAAGTTACCGAAAGATAAGTTCTTCATCGCCGATCTAATTGGCCTTACAGTTGTAGATGCGGCTCGTGGAGAATTAGGTCAAGTCAAGGACATTCTGAATTATGGTGCCAGTGACATTATTGTCGTGCGCCGTAAGGGTAAGAATGATCTTCTGATACCATATCTTAAGACCATTGTTTTTAATGTTTCTTTGGAGGATGGAACAATGGATGTAATATTGCCAGATGGCCTCTATGAGATTTATGAGTGAGGTCTTATGAAGTTTTCGGTTCTGACACTTTTCCCCAATCAAGTATCTGGCTTTCTTCATGAAAGTATCATTGGTCGTGCGATGGAGAAAGGTGTCATTGAGCTTCAAACTGTAGATATTCGTGATTTTGCTGGTAATCGTTACGGGAAAGTTGATGATACACTTTTCGGCGGCGGTACAGGAATGTTGATGCAATGTGAACCGGTATATCAGGCTTTCTCATCTTTATATAAAGCTGGTGAGGAACCCAAACCGCATTGTGTGTTCATGAGTCCAAAGGGGAGCGTGCTCAATCAAGCGAAGGCAAAAGAACTTGCAAAGCATGAGCATGTCGTGATTCTTTGTGGCCATTATGAGGGCATCGATCAGCGTGTCCTCGATGAAATCGTGGATGAGGATCTCTCTATCGGCGATTATGTGTTGACCGGTGGTGAAGTGGCTGCTTGTGTGGTCATTGATTGTGTCTCTCGAATGATAGAAGGTGTCCTTCCAAATAGCGAAGCATATGAAGAAGAATCTCATATGAATGGATACCTTGAGGCGCCACAGTATACCAAACCTAACGTATGGCATGATCAAGCAGTTCCAGAGGTCATGCTTTCCGGTAATCATGCGAAAATAAAGGAATGGAAACGTCTTCATGGTCTTTACGATACATGGAAACGTCGACCGGACCTATTAGAGAAGATGGATCTGTCTTCCGAGGATTGGAAGCAGTTATTGGCCATTGATGAAGAAGAAAGATAAGGAGACTAAACATTAGGAAGTAACCAGATGAGAATTGAAGTAGAGAACGAAGCGATTCGTGCCAGAAAGAAACAAGAATATGAAGACTTGGTAACTGAGATGCAGGCGCAGGGCTATGAGCCTCGTTTGGAGAGAATCAGCATTGTCGTTGCGAACTTATTTGCAATCGTGTTACTTATTGTTCCAGGTAGTCTGTCATTTCTGATTCATACTTTGGTGAATGGCAAAGAGAATTTCTTTCATGATGCGATATTAGACCGCGTGTCTCCGTCGTTGTGGGCTTGGATTCTCCTTCTGGTGTATCTCGTGACAATTTTGCTCCATGAATTTATCCACGGATTCTTCTGGCACTTTCCTTGTCAGAAGAAATGGGGGAGTATAGATTTTGGTTTTAATGCGAAGATGCTCACACCTTACTGCCATTGCCGTGAAGCGCTTTCTATCCCGCAATACTTCTGGGGATGTATTGCACCAACTGTGTTACTCGGTATCGTACCCATCATCATAGGAATTGTGATATCAAGTTTCGGATTAGTTATTCTGGGTGTTGTCGGTGTATGCGGTGGTGGCGGAGATATCTTAGTAGTCTGGACACTGCGTAAACATCGCAATTGCAAGTTGTTCGACCATCCATATGAGGTCGGTTATGCTTATTTTGTGAGAAAATAAGTGAATAATATTGAAAAACCGGTAGTTTTTTCGTAGAAACACTTGCATCGTATATTTCGTTGTGTTACTATTTAACGGCTAAAAGGGATGGTCCGCTGCGTGATCCCGCATGAACATCTATCGGAAGAGGAGGAAACAAAGATGGATTTAGTTAAAGCAGTCGAGCAGGACAATCTGCGCAATAGCTATTCTGAGGTCGAAGTTGGTGATCTTGTTAAAGCACACCTGAAGATCAAAGAAGGTTCCCGTGAGCGTATCCAGGTATTTGAAGGCTATGTGATTGCACGTAAGGGCGGCGGTCTTTCTGAGACCATGACAATTCGCCGTCTCTCCTATGGAGTTGGTGTTGAGCGTGTATTACCCGTTCATTCTCCTAACATTGATAAGATTGAGATTGTCCGTAAGGGCCGTGTAAGAAGAGCTAAGCTTTATTACCTGCGTAATCGTGTTGGTAAGGCCGCTAGAGTTACTGAGAAGCTTTCTTCTAAGAAGTAATTGTAGATATGCTATTTCAGAAGACCGTCATCGTTATGGTGACGGTCTTTTTTTGTGCTATAATCGTTTTACCCGTTTTCGGAAATACTGTTCATGAAGGAGTTATTTACATGTCAGAGGTCAAAGGTAGTATCAACTGGTTTCCGGGCCATATGCGTAAAGCATTAAATGAAGTCGGTGATAATCTCAGATATGTCGATGTTGTATTTGAAACCGTAGATGCAAGAATACCGATTTCCAGCAGAAATCCTGAATTGGATAAGCTTGTTGCGAAGAAGCCACGTATCGTTGTGCTCAATAAGGCGGATCTGGCGGACGAGAAGGTAACCAATGCATGGCTAAGTAAGTATAAGGAACTGGGCGTACCTGCTGTGGCTATCGACGCTTCTCATAAGAAGGGCCTAGATAAGCTTCGCAATATGGCCGTTGAACTTTGCTCGGATGTGCTTGCGAAAGCGGAGGCGAAGGGACGAATGGGTCGGCCGGTACGTGCCATGGTGGTTGGCGTTCCGAATTCAGGGAAGTCGACATTAATCAATGGTCTATGTAACCGAAAGATTGCTGTAACGGGCGACATGCCTGGTGTTACACGTGATTTCAAGTGGGCAAAGTCCGATGGACAATTAGAATTGATGGATATGCCGGGTGTACTGTGGCCACGTCTTGGTACTCCGAGGAATCAACTGGTACTGACCCTGACCGGTGCAGTCAAGACGGAAGTAGTCGATGTAGTGGAGGTCGCTTTTGCCGGAATGAAACTTCTGGAGGAATTCTATCCGAATGAGTTCTATACAAGATATAAGCTTGTACCTCAAGATGATGAGGAATACATTGAGGACGATTATGAGAGATTTGAGGCTGCAGCCCGAAATATGGGGTGCATCTTGTCGGGCGGACGAATCAATGATGAGCGTTTTGCCAAATTGTTCTTGGATGATTTCCGAAGCGTTCGCATTGGACGAATTTCTCTTGAGTGTCCATGATCTACTGCTACAATTGAAGTGCTTTTACCATATAGAATTCTTGAGGTGATTCCATGACACGGGAAGAGAAATTGAAAGAGAAATATGAGACCATGTCGGTCTTCGAGAAAGAATGTATTGCGGCAGGACAATATATTTGTTGTGGCATTGATGAGGCGGGTAGAGGTCCATTGGCAGGACCGGTCGTCGCCGCAGCCTGTATTCTTGATCCAGAGAAACCGATCTATGGACTAGATGATTCGAAGAAATTATCCCCGAAGAAACGTAATCAGCTCTATGATGAGATTGTAGCGAATGCGAAGGCTTATTGCGTCATTCGTGTGGAACCGGAAGAGATAGATCGGATTAATATCCTTGAAGCCACAAAGAGTGCGATGCGTGCAGCGGTAGCAGGTCTTGTCGTGAAGCCGGATGTGTTACTGATCGATGCGGTCAATCTAAGTGGAACGGGAATTCCTGTTAAGCCAATCATCAAGGGCGATGCGCAGTCGAACTCGATTGCAGCGGCGTCTATTCTTGCCAAGGTCTCTCGAGATCGAATTATGGAAGACTATGACAAAGAATATCCTGGATATGGATTTGCGCAGCACAAGGGGTACGGTACGGCTCAGCACTATGCGGCCATTCATGAATTGGGCATTTCTCCGATTCATCGGATGAGCTTCCTGAAGAAGATGCATTGATATCGTAATCATCTTTCTGTTGCTGTCCTGTGGACGTTGTCTTTCGGAGGTTATACTTATGACAAGGAATCAGGATTTTGGAAAGCGTTCAGAAGACTATGTTGCGTACTATCTGGTTTCGCGCGGCGCGAAGATTCTTGCGCGTAACTATGCAGTCCCGCGTGTGGGTGAGATCGATATTATCTGTTCTTATAAGGGGAAAGTACTCGTAATCGAGGTGAAGTCTCGTGATGTGCATGAACGTTACGGATCACCGGAAGAGGCGGTCACGCCGAGTAAACAGAAGAAGATCATGATGACCATGGTTGAATTCTGTAAAGAATATGATATTTCATTGGATGTGGTTTCGTATTATGTTGCCGGTGTGACCCATGATGCATCTGGCCAAATCTTGCATGCGCAGTTTACGCCATTCATCTAAATATATTTTGTGTATCCTTATAGTTTGGGATGGGGCTTTGGGAAACCGGGGCCTCATTCCTTTTTTTCTGGTTCATCACGGAAACTTGGGGAATGAGGAATCAGAAGAATTGAAATGGAGAAATAACATGCTGGTGCAAAACGTGGGATTTCCGACTGGAGAGACTAAAGTGTTCTGTAGTCGGAAGAGAAAATGAAAGATGCGAGTGA
>JAZLMM010000056.1:0-22794 GCA_045598705.1 Oscillospiraceae bacterium | reverse complement strand
TCATGTCTTTTTCTTTCGGCTCGACGCGAACCTGAAGCATGGCATACTTTGATCTGTATTTGTTGGTAGCTTTTCTTTCTACTTCGCCATATGCCATGGTAATAACCTCAACATCCTTCAGAACTGTAACATAATCATACGGCATATACATGTATAGTTCAATATACTTTTGAGATTTGAAAAGGTTAGAGGTGATTGACATGAGGCAAATGCAAATATGATATCAGGAATAACAAAAGACACTAGACACGACTTAGTTGAATTTGCGAGAGCCACAAAAAAGCAGGCATTTCTTGTTCTTATTAAACAGGCTGATACTAAAAGTTCAAGCAAAGAATCTACAACAGTAGACATTCTTTGTTCTTATTATACGACATTCATCCATGATGCTGTGAAAGAATCTACAACAGTAGACATTCTTCGTTCTTATTATACCCTTACCTTGTCATTATGCACATTTTCAAACTCTCTGTGCTAGTCAATCTGCACAGAAAATACCTGTCTTTATTCAATATCAACTCTTTACGCTTCTATTTTGCCACATTAAGACTGAGGTTTGCAATAATTAGGAAGTCGACTGCATTCTCCACCCATGCCTTCTTGCAACACTTTAGTTACATCTACACGCAAATTAATATGATAAAATTATAGTTATCAACTGAAAGAATAATTGCTAGGGGGTGTAGTGGTGAGTACGATCATTCCGAAGAGTCAAATGACTGAAGAAGACATTAAGCTTAACTTCATTACGCCTGCGTTAGTTTCAAGCGGTTGGCAGAACAAGATCACGATGGAGACAAAGGTTCAATTCACGGATGGTAAGGTAAACATTCGTGGTAATCTGGTTTCCAGAGAACCCGCCAAGAAAGCCGAATACATTTTATATATCAATGCCAATAACCCTATTGCAATTGTTGAAGCAAAAGATAATCACCATACTGTCTCCCATGGACTTCAACAAGCGAAGACATATGCTCAGATGATGGATATTCCATTCGCATACAGTTCCAATGGTGATGCCTTCTGTGAACATGATTTTCTTACAGGTTTGGAAAGAGAGATTCCACTGGATTAATTTCCAACCTACGAAGAATTGTTTGAACGTTTCAAAACAGAATCAAATGCCGGTGCCGGGTTGAATTCGGAAGAAACAGCTTTGATTGAGGGTTGGCGATGTTGGCTGCTCAAACTCGCAGCTGGCATACTCATCAAAAACCATAATCCGTGCAATATTCGTATCCATAGAAACCTCCAATCAATCACATACCAAGAGCGGTTATAGGAATAATATAGATGCCACTATCTTTATCTTGCCGTGCATATTCCCCTGACCCAACAATAACAGCCATAAATGAAGGTTCGGGATTTCGTGCACAAGGATTGGCTACAACCTTTGAGCGCAATCTCTCTAATGATTCAACTGCTTCTTTATATTTATTTTCTCCGAGTTTGATTTCAAATGCCGCCCAACGTCCGTCTTTCAATTCTATTATGGCGTCAACTTCCAATCCATCAGAGTCTCGATAGTAATGAAGCGGTTCCTTTCCCGCATCAGGAAGAAGAGATGAATATACTGCCAGATCATGCATACATAGTGATTCAAACAGTACACCAAACAATTGCCCGTCAGATATAATGCGTTCCGGTGTTACATTTAATAGATTAGCAGCTAGTGATGGATCCGCATAATAATACTTCGGTTTAATTCTTAATCTGCTCTTTGAACGAATCGGTGCATCCCAACCGGTAATGGCTTCAATCATGTAGAGAACCTCAAATGCGGAAATATAGGCTGACACCTTTTCGTTTGCTAATTTAGGGCTAATATCAAAACCAGCATCCTGAGATATGGTCGCCAGCGTTGGGGCATTTCCAAGAGTTCTTGCTATAGACTTGGCTACTTTCCGGGCTTCATTACTGCGAAGTCCTAATTTGGGTATATTCACGTCAAAAACTGCATCAAAATAACTGTCAAGGAACACTGAAACATCTTTCTCTGTTCGATTATTCAGTGCGGGCCAGCCACCACGGCAGATATATTCTGCTAATGGTGACAAAGATTGATTGACTAATCTGGGTTCGAATTTTCCGTTGAAAAGGTCTGTGAGGGAAACACAAGCAAGTGAGTCACCTGTTTCCTGAAGTGACATGGTGCGCATTTGAATTGTAGAGATACGTCCTGCTCCGCTGTGATGAATTTCACTCTTATTGGAACGTGACGAACCTGTAAGGATATATTGTCCTGCTATCCCTGCATTTTTATCGACAGCAGCACGAACTTCATCCCATATTTCTGGAATATCTTGCCATTCATCTATAACATGTGGCTGCTCTCCTATCAATGCGATGGTTGGATCGGATTCTGCTGCATCTCTGACATTATTATTACCAATCCTGGTAATGCTCTCGCCATATGCCATAGATGTCCATGTCTTTCCACACCACATTGTGCCGGCAACTTCTACTGCACCTATATTATCTAAATGTTTTGAAAGCCGACTATCTATTAAACGCGGAATATAGCCTGCTGGTTTTAATTTTCCTGTATCCATAAACGCACCTCGTTTACCTCTTTCACCATCAGTATAGCAAAATAGAGGAAAAACACAAGGTAAAATAGAGGCATTTTAACGGGTAAAATAGAGGGAAAATAGATGGTAAAATAGAGGCGCCTGATATTCGTTGTTTCTTCCAATATACGATACACAGAGCCAGATGATCGACAGAGTGAACGCGATTATTGATGATCGAAAGGAGAACTAATAGTAGTCCGCATATCATCGTTAGAAAACATTTGAGATGTGAATTCGCATTATATCAAGAATGAAAACAGGTAAAATGGTCGCTTCAACAGCCCGTGGAATTCCTCCAACCGCCATATAGACTCGCAAATTTCGCATGAGGCTTCTATATACAAAGACAAGAGCTACCTGTTCCATCGAATCAGATAGCTCTTGTTGAATTACACGATAAGGAAAGTAAAGTTCATTCCGAGGCTCTTTCCGCAGGCGCGAAGCACCGAGGACTTGAGCCGAGGAATAACTTTACGATTATTCCCACTCAATGGTAGCCAGCGGTTTCTCGGAGATATCCCAGAGGACACGGTTGACGCCTGGGATCTTGACGATCTCGTCTCTCATCTTGCAGAGTACGTCGAACGGAATCTCTGGTACGGTTACCTTCACTGCGTCAGTTGTGTTGACTGCGCGGATGATGACGGCCCAGCCCATGTAACGCTCACCCTTGCCGTCTACATACTTGATACCGGTAGACTGCATATCCGGGATCACGCAGAAATACTGCCATGGTGTCTCAGGGAGCTTGCCGATCTCTTCGCGAACGATGGCATCTGCTTCACGGAGTGCTTCGAGACGGTCACGTGTGATTGCACCGGTGCAACGAACACCCAGTCCCGGACCCGGGAATGGCTGACGGTAAACCATGTTGTCCGGAAGACCGAGGGCCTTACCTACAACACGAACCTCATCTTTGTAGAGGAACTTGACCGGCTCAACGAGGCCGAACTTGAGATCTTCAGGGAGACCACCAACATTGTGGTGAGCCTTGACGCCCTTACTCTCGAGGATATCAGGATAGATTGTACCCTGCGCGAGGAACTCGATGCCGTCGAGCTTACGAGCTTCTTCTGCGAATACTTCGATGAACTCACCACCGATGATCTTACGCTTGGTCTCTGGATCGTCTACACCTGCGAGCTTATCGAGGAAACGATCAGTTGCATCAACGTAGATCAGGTTGGCATCTAACTGATTACGGAAAACATCGATAACCTGCTCCGCTTCACCTTTACGAAGTAAACCGTGGTTTACGTGAACACTTACGAGGTTCTTGCCGATAGCCTTAATGAGAAGAGCGGCTACGACAGAAGAGTCAACACCACCGGAGAGCGCCAGAAGAACTTTCTTATCGCCAACCTGCTCTTTTACAGCAACAATCTGTTCAGCGATGAAAGCATCTGCCTGTTCACGGGTAGTAATTCTTTGCATGTCATCAGGACGTTTGTTTTCCATATGAAGTACTCCTTAATATACAAAAATCATGCACCTATAATACAGCAAGAAATATATCGATTACAACGGGAAAGGGAATATTTGATATAATAGACTTAAATTATGAATGAATTTTACTCTGCTATTGTCATTTTGACATAGCGACAGGTAATAGATATGTTGGAACTGGGCGAGAATATTAAAGAGATTCTTCGTGAACGGAAGATGACGCAGAAGCAGATGGCGGAGACGTTGGGGATTGCCGAATCCTCAATCTCACGATATCTCAAGGGTTCACGCGTGCCTGTCCGTGAGGAGGCTCAGAAGATTGCGAACTTTCTGGGTGTCTATCCTCGTGAATGGTTCCCGGAACGTTATGAATCGGAACTGTCTTTGAGTGCTACACCTGCCGCGGTGTTGAAGCCTGCTCGCCAGACATGGGAGCAGATCCGCACCTGGCCGGAGGCTATCAAACTTCTAGATACTACCCATACTATCTCTGTTCAGGATATCTGTCAGATTCTTCACGCACCGAGAAGTTGGGTTAGCCGATTTATTCTGCCTCATGTGGACAAGATTTACCTTCCGGATGGCAAGCGTGCAGGCAAAGAAGTTGGCACCAATTGGAAAGAGGTGGCAGCGCTTCAACTTGGCAAAGATATTCAGGATTCTACTTGGTGTAGTAAGGAAGATTTCGACAACTTAATTATGGGAAGTATCCAGTCCGTTACGAAGCAGACGAAGCTGATTCCGGCGGAACTTCTGGTGGCGGATAAGAAGGCTTATGCCGAAGAGTATAACGCATACTCCGACAAGATTGCTGCACTGGCCGAAGAGATTAATGCAGATGAACACACTCGGATGGAGAAGTATGTCGAACTTGCGGAATTGAAGAAGCAGCAACGCGTCTGTCATCGTCGTCAACTCTCTAGTGAAGGACGCCAGATCATGAAGACCAATATGATTTCGGCAAATAATCCGAATGCAACGAAGAGTATCCCTGTACGTCTACCTTCTGTGCCCATTGAAAGGTGGATCTTTCCAGATGAACTGAAGGAGTATGGTGAGACCGAAGAAACCGGACACAAGTATTTCTTCCGTAACGGATATATCCGCATAACTTTAGCCTTCATCGATGCCAATGGAAGTACTGTTCGAAAGACTTTCTATGTGGCAGATGCGGAGACACTCTATCACAAGTACGTGGAAGAATACGTGCTGATCAGTGAGGAAATCTGGCAGACTTATGCCATCCGATTGATGTCCAGAAGATAAAATAAACGTGTCAGTATTGATATTCTTTCTTCTTTGACACCAGGAAGTAGATGGTGACAAACAGGGCAAGAATCTCAGCGGTGAGACTTGCGGCCCAGATGCCATTTAGATCGAAGAAATATGGCAGAATCAGGATGGCCAATACTTCAAAGAGCAAGGTTCTCAGAAATGAAATGATGGCGGACACACGGCTATTGTGAAGCGCGGTGAAGAATGCGGAAGTGAATACTGAAAGCCCCATGACCATGTAGGAGAGACTATGGAGCGCGAATCCTTCTTCAGTCAATGTTAATAACGCCTCGTCTTCTGGGAAGAATACTTTGGCAAAAGGACCTTCAATGCAGGTGGCAATGCCGTAGAGCAGGAATCCCATAACAACTACGGAGATGGTGCTTCGACGGAACAGACCGTGTAGTTCCTCGCGATTTTTGACCTCGTAATTGTAACTGAAGAGCGGTGCAGATCCTACGGCGAAGCCAAGGAATACGGCGCCGAATAGGAATCCTACATTCATGAGTACACCATAGGCGGCCACGCCATTCAGACCTTCAAGATGCATCAGACGGTAGTTGTACATGACGCTGGCCAGCGGATGGAAGATCTCGCTGATGAACTCGGATACACCATTGGCGAAGATTGCGCCGAGTGTGGCACCTGCCAAGTGTGGGCGTCCGAAATGAAGGGCGATGGTACGGCTTCGGAAGAAGTAAATGAAAGGGACGATACCACCGACGAACTGGCTGACAACAGTGGCCAGCGCGACAGCCAATACGGAATCGTCAAGGAGATGAATGAATACGAAATCTAAGAAAATATTCAGGAAAGCCGAGATGAGGTTGATCAGAAGACCAATCTTCGGACGCTCTGCCACAATGAAGAAACTCTGGAACACATTTTGCAGAACAAAGAGCGGTGTGGCAGCAAGAAGGATTCGTGCATAGCGCAGGCAGTGTGGCATCATCACGTCGTTGGCGCCGAGAAAACTAGAGACCGGTCGCACGAGGAACAGTGCGATGACTGCAAGAACGACTGCGCCGATGATGCTGACCAGTGTCAGGAAAGAGAACTGCTGATTCGCTTCCTCCTGCTTACCGGAGGCGACAGACTTCGCTACGACAGCGGAACCGCCGGCACCGATGAGATAGGCCCATGCACCGACCAGAAGCGGTAACGGTGTGATTAAAGTGACAGAAGCGAAAGCTTCTTTACCCGTGTAACGTGAGAGGTACAGACCATCGACGACACCGTACATGGAGGTGAAGAGCATCATGAGGATCGTCGGGATGACGAAGCGGTAAAGTCGTCCATAAGTGAAATGGTCAGACAGTCGAATGCGTTTCGAGGTGATGGCGTGCATGATGAACTCCTTTATTTAGGCATGGTAGAACCAGCCGCGATGATTTGCTAAGATTATTTCCTTCCAGGGTGATGTTCTACAAGTTGGATTGCTTTCTTACCGACTTCCAAGACAGAACCACCGTGGGTCTGCTGGCCGATGTTGTCCGGGGAAGTGAGATCCGGACCAATCTCTAGATAGAAGATCTTGTAGTTCGGGGTATCTAGTGTATAGCCGTGCTGGCCGCGGTAAGTAAGGCCGAATCCATAGCCTTCTTTGGCGGCGAAACCACATTCATATCCAATCTTCCGCGCGCCACTGTCGGTCATCTCTTCTTCGGTCAGCGCGCGTGCAATGCAAGGCATGCTACGAAGTTCAGCGATAGCTTCATCGAGATTCTTACGGGCTTCCGGGGTGATGTCCTTCTCCACGTGAAGGAAGCATGCGCCACTGGTACTGTGGAAATAGGCGATATCACGGGTAATATTGTGCTTAAGTAGCAGACTGTGAATGTCTACCTTGTGGTCAACGTTCTTACATGCGTGATCACTGAAGATCAGTACATTGCAATGGGTGAGCGCCTCATCCGGATTGCCGCCGGCATTTCGCTCGTGTTCGCAGATACCATCAAGGATCATGCCCAGCATGCTATCACAGTGGTCCAATGCAGCCTTCGTCTCCGGTGAATCAATGCCGGTGCGGTGCTTCTTCGCGTCTACGTTTAGAAGGTGGATCATGTATAGATCGGCCTTATCCTTCGCAATCAGCGGCGGCGCTACGCGGCCAATGAAATTGTCCATGCCGTAGTAATCGAAAGGACGGAGATATCTGCCATAGCGGATGTACTTACGAAGCATCCAGCCGAAAGAAGTATATCGTAAGAAAGAAGCGCCACGCTTAATGATGCTCTCAGAACCTGGAATCTCTGCGATGTGGTAGCGGATCTTCTCGCCGGGGGTTGCGGGGTACATCAGCGAACAGATGACCATCCCACGCTCTGTCGCACGGGTAGGAAGTGTCTTCGCTTGAATGTATTTCTTATGTGCACGCCAGCGTTCAATCTTCGGATTGACGTTATCGATGACATTGTCGAAAAGGCCATGTACACCGGGGAGTTCCCCAGTCGAGATGCTGGTATGTACAGAATAAGTCTGGGTGACAAAGATCGAATCCACCTCGCGATGGAGATATCCGTATGCAGCAAGCTTCTTGAAATTCGGAAGCGTGAGTAAGTAGTTCACGTCGTCATTGGAGACAGCGTCTAGAGAAATCATGATGATCGGGCGTCCGGTCGGACAATCAGACATAGGAAAATCCTCCACGCGATATAAGAAAATTCACACATATACGATATAATAAAAAGACAGAATAGTAAACTAGAGAACCACCAGATTTCTTCGACAGAAGCCGAGCCGAATGGCAGTGGAAGAGGTGGAGAAATACGAGGAAAGAATAATGGGTAAACGAGTAATATTAATCGTTCTGGACAGCGTAGGAATCGGCGGTGCCAAAGATGCTGCAGACTTCGGAGACGAAGGTTCCCACACACTGGCGGCCTGCTCGAAGGATAGTGCTTGCTCCATATCCAACATGAAGCGGATTGGCATGGGCTGTATCGAGGGCGCTCTTCCTTACGATGAGCCATCGCCGAAGGGCTTAGGTGCATGGGCCCGCATGGAAGAAGCATCGCGCGGAAAGGATACGACGATCGGTCACTGGGAGATTATGGGACTGGTTTCGGAACGACCACTACCGACCTATCCCGATGGTTTTCCACCGGAGATCATCGAGGCGTTCGAACAAGAGACCGGTCGCAAAGTGCTCTGTAACAAGCCATATTCGGGAACGGAAGTGATCCGCGACTATGGGCAGGAACACATGAGAAGCGGTGATCTCATCGTCTATACTTCGGCAGATAGCGTATTCCAGATTGCGGCCCACGAAGATGTCGTGCCGGTGGAGGAACTGTACCGATATTGCGAGATCGCAAGGAAGATTCTCGTCGGCGAACACGGCGTCGGACGCGTCATTGCGAGACCTTTTGCCGGCGAATACCCGAACTTCGAGCGGACTTCGAACCGCCACGATTTCTCACTGGTCCCACCGAAGCCTACTTTGCTGGACCTGCTGACCGAAGCGCATATTCCGGTCTATGGCGTCGGCAAGATCTACGATATTTTCGCAGGACAGGGCGTCGGGAAATCAGTGCGTACGTCAGGTAATATCGATGGCATCGAGCAGACATTGGGCGCGATGGACATGACCCCGGAAGGGTTGATCTTCGTCAATCTCGTGGACTTCGACATGCTATACGGACACCGCAACAATATCTCCGGATATGCGGAAGCACTGACGTATTTCGATGACCGCCTGCCGGAGATTCTGTGTCGTTTACAGAAGGACGATATCCTCATGATCACGGCGGACCATGGATGCGATCCGTCCACACCATCCACGGATCATTCCCGAGAGAATGTGCCCTTCCTGGCATATGGAGACCGCGTCCGTCCGGGAACAGATCTGGGTGTGAGAAGTAGTTTCGCCGATATTGCGAAGACCATCGGTGACTATTTCGGCATCAACACAAATTCACTTTCCGGTGAGTCTTTCTGGAAAGAAATGAGACAATCTTAAATCTAAGCAACAAAAGGAGTGACAGCTATGATGAATTACAACGAAGAAGAGAAGAGAATAGTCAGTAAAGTAGATCATACCTTGCTTCGTACGACGTCCACGCTGGGCGAGATCCGAAGCCTCTGTGAAGCAGCCCTTGAAGCTGGTGCGGCAAGCGTCTGCATTCCGCCTTGCTATGTCACGGATGCCGTGCAGTTTCTGAAGGGGAGGCTTCCGGTCTGTACCGTAATTGGTTTCCCGAACGGATATGCCACGCCGGCCACGAAAGTGTTCGAGGCCAAGGAGGCAATCCGCCTTGGTGCGAAAGAGATCGACATGGTCATTAATCTCTGCGATGTGAAGAACGGGAATTTCGACCGAGTCTATCTGGAATTGCTGGCAATGAGAGATGCCTGCAAAGATGTGGTGCTCAAGGTCATCATCGAGACCTGCCAACTGACAGAAGAAGAGAAGGTCAAGCTCTGCGAACTGGTCAGCCAGGCCAAGTGTGACTTCATCAAGACATCTACCGGATTCTCGACCGGTGGCGCGACTGTGGAAGATGTACGTCTGATGCGCACGTATAGTGCACCGGAAGTGAAGGTCAAAGCTGCCGGTGGTATCAAGGATTTTGCTGATGCTGCGGCACTGATCGAAGCCGGTGCAGATCGATTGGGCACAAGCCGACTGATTAAGTGAAGAAAGGCGGGGATGTTGAGATGGATCATGTTGCATTATTGGAAATTGCGGAACAGGCTCGAGAACATGCGTATGCTCCGTACTCCGGTTTTACCGTGGGCGCGGCGTTACTTGCACTGGATGGAAGTGTTTCGACCGGATGCAACATAGAGTCTTCGGTGTTCTCGCCCAGTATCTGCGCGGAGCGGGTGGCCTTGAGTAAGGCGATCAGCGAAGGGATCCACGGATTTGCCGCCATCGCGATCGTCGGTGCGCCAGCAGATCAAGCGCCTACCGAGGCTTGCTACCCATGCGGTGTCTGTCGACAGGTGCTCAGCGAGCACGTGGAGATGGACAAGTTTGAGGTGATTGTGCGAGACGGCGATGAGGTCAAGGTCTGTACCCTTGCGGATCTGCTACCCAAGGCATTTGTACTTTGAATCACGAAATACAATTCAAATGTGTTTTCTGTGCAAAACCGCTAAACCTTGAGAGATTGAAAGATAGAGAATTCTATATATAATAGGGGTCAGTGTAAGAGAATGAACGACTGTCTCATATGGACGAAGAAAGATTGTCTCATATAGACGATGATTATGCGGCGTGGGGATTGCCGTATAGGGAGATAGACTTTGATTAAGTTTGAGCGAAAGAGAATCAGTTTTACCAGGAACCGCATGCGCTGGGGTCTGGTGCTTCTGGTTACGTTGATTGTGTTTCTGATTGTCCTATTCGATGCATCCATCTTTAAGTCCCGTGAGACGGTGTCATGTTTAGGACGGGATTCACAACCGATTGGTGTGATCAGTGGTGACGTGCCACTGGTCCAGAATTTCGTTCCCAAGAAAGAGGATGTAGATTTCATAGAGATTCGACTTGCGACCAATGTGGAAGAAGGCAATGTTTCTCAGCCGCAGGGCAATCTGATCTTCAGAATTCAGAACGATCGAGGAGAAGTCATCTTTGAAGAGGTGACGCCACTCCTACGCCTGAAAAATAATGCTTATCAACGTTATAAAATCAACATGGAGCTGGATCCGAATAGACAGTATGCCTTCACGCTGCAGACCGAAGGGACCATCGGCGAGGAATTACCGACGGTATGGGTATCTTCCAATGTAAGCGATGAACTGGGGCGGGTGGTTTTCCCAGGGCTGGCGGAGGACGATAATGTGCAGTGTAATGTGCAGATCCGTTATTCCGAGGTGAACTATGCTGCGGTGGTGTTGACGGTGATCCTGATTCTGATCTGCGCGTTGCTGGCGCTCCTGCATGTCGACCTGTCCGACAAAGGCGAAGAACGCTTGACGATGGTGGTGCTATTCCTCATGCCGATCCTGATGTTCACGGTGACGGAACTGCTCAACAACAACTCTGTTCTGAAGAAAACACCAGCGGCATATATTGTGAACTATGCATTCTACTTGCTCCTTTACATCGTCTTGTTCGTGGCGTTCAACAAATTCCGCCTCACGACGATTATTGCGAACTCGGTCATCTTCGCCATCGCGATCTTCAACTATTTCAAATTCCTGTGGCGTGGTGAACCAGTGCAGGTATGGGACGTAGTGACCTTGCAGACGGCCATGAATGTATCGGGCAACTACCACATTAATCTATCCCCGATCCTGCTGATTGCGGCGCTACTGTTCGTGCTGTCGATATTGATTATTACCAAGTGTAACTACGGCTTCCTCCTTCGACGGATGCGTGTCGCACTAGGTTCTGTGGGCGCCATACTCGCGGCGTTCCTGATCCCGGTTCTGTTCCGCCTGAATATGTATCGCATCATGCCCTTCAACCTTGTGGGCAGTGTGAATGTGGAGAATTACTCTTGGAACCAGCCCAGTAACTTTCAGAAGAACGGTCTTGTGATTGCGCTGACTATGAGTGCGCAGGATGTGACAGTCAAAGTGCCGGAAGGATACAGCGCCGATGCGGTGACGGAGATCGAGAACCATATCGAGCAGACATCAGTGAACAACATGCTTCCTGACGAAGTGTTGACAACCTATGAGCAGAACAAGACTGCGCATGCGGAGGCGGGTCAGCGCGTCTTGAAAGACGGCGAGAAGCCGACTATTATCTGCATCATGAACGAGTCCTATACCGATATGTCGACGGTGGCGGATTTCGAGACGAATCTTCCACTTCATCCGTATATGGATCAGCTCTTCACCGGTGAAAACATTATTCACGGCGACCTCGGTGTCTCGACTTTCGGTGGTGGTACGGCGAACTCGGAATTTGAGTTCCTGACCGGTAATTCTATGACATTCTTCCCCATCGGAAGCATCCCGTACCAACAGTACGTGACTTCTTCGACCGGCGCACTGCCGAGATACCTGAAGACACAGGGTTACGAGACCATCGCGGTGCACCCGTATCTAGCTAGTGGATGGAATCGTCCGGACGTGTATGAACGAATGGATTTCGATGAATTCCTCTCGCTCGATGATTTCGGTGACGATGCAGAACTTATCCGTTCCTATGTTTCGGATCGTAGTTCTTATGCCAAGCTAATCGAACTTTATGAGGCCAAAGAACCTGGCCATCCGTTGTTTCTGTTCAACGTGACGATGCAGAATCACGGCTCATACTCCAGCACGAATCCGAATTTCAATCAGGATGTGAAGCTGATGGAATATCCAGAGAAATTCACAGAGACGGAGCAGTATCTGTCGCTGGCTCGCCAATCCGATGCAGCGGTGGAAGTGCTGATTGATTACTTCAGTTCTGTGGATGAGCCGGTCCTCATCTGCTTCTTCGGCGATCATCTTCCGAGCATGGAGAATGGTTTCTACCAGGCTATGCTTGGGAAAGACACGATGGACCTGACCGGTGAAGAGATGCAACAGCTCTATCAGACGGATTTCTTCATCTGGGCGAACTACGACATTCCGGAATATGATGTTCCGCGCATTAGTCTCAACTACCTTTCTACGTTGGTACTACAGATGTCCGGACTTGATCTTCCGGAATATAATCTTCTGATTGCAGAAGCATATCAACAGTATCCGTATCTCACCACTGTGGGTGTCTATGACGCACAGGGCAACCGATATAATTCACTCTCCGAAGTGCAGGATGAAACTGGTATTCTGAACCGATACAACATTCTCACATACAATAATGTTTTCGAGAGTAGTAAACGAAGAAGTGAATTGTTCGACGAGATTAAATATATTCCCAAGAAGGAAGAAGAGGAAAATTAAATTGGATTATTCAACTTTCGATCAGATGGACTTATCTCCAGAGGTTATGCGTGCGCTGAATAAGATGCACATGACCACACCGACATCCGTGCAGAAGCAGGCGATCCCACTTCTCATGGATAACCGATGTGTTATTGCCAAGGCCCCAACCGGAACTGGTAAGACCTTCGCTTTCGGTATTCCAATCCTGGAATATCTCAACATGGATGCAAAGTTCGTCCAGGCACTGATCCTGTGCCCGACACGTGAATTGGCGTTGCAGATCTGTACAGAACTTCGCGGACTGGGTGCTTTTATCAAAGGATTACAGGTATGCGGGATTATCGGCGGCCAGAAGATGGACAAGCAGATTCAGATGCTTCGGAAGAATCCGCAGATTGTTGTCGCGACACCGGGACGTCTGCTGGACCATGTGGAGCGTCGAACAATCGATGTCTCCAAGATTTATACACTGGTGCTGGATGAGGCGGATAAGATGCTGGACATGGGCTTCATCAAGGACATCCGAAAGATCATGAAGTTGACACCGCGGGATAAGCAGATTGCAATGTTCTCCGCAACGATGTCCCGTGAAGTCATGGATATCTCTTGGGAGTATATGGAAGGTGCGGACGAGATCGAAGTGGCGCCTAAGGAAGAGGATATGCCGAAGATCAAGCAGTATATCCTGCACTTGGAAGAGCGGGAGAAGCTGCCTGCTTTCACCCAGTTGATGGAGAAATATAACTGTCACCGCGTCATCGTATTCTGTAACACGAAGACGCGTGTGCGTGTGGTATCGGAAGGGATTCGTCGTCACGGATATAATGTTGAAAGTCTGCATGGTGACATAGGTCAGGGTACTAGAAACCGAATCATGGAAGATTTCCGTCGTGGGAAGTTCGATATCCTTGTGGCATCGGACGTAGTCGCACGTGGCATCGATGTATCCGATATTGACACGGTCTTCAATTACGAAGTGCCTAATGAAAATGAGTACTATCTGCACCGCATCGGTCGCACCGGTCGTGCCGGCCGTGATGGTCAGGCGTTCACCTTTGTGACCTATGGTCAGAGTATCCGTATGGATGAGATCTTGCGCTATGCCAAGGTGGCTACCGAGGAACTCAAACTGGATGCGGCGGAGAACGAGGTCTGATATGAAGAATAAAGTTCGTCTTCTGGTTGTTATAGGAATGATTCTGGTGTCAGTGACATTGATCGGTGTGTCGGTCTTTGCGGTCAAGAATTCTATCGAGAAACATCAGAGAAATGGCGAGGAGACGTCCGATACGTTGACCTCTGAGACAGCGAATCCTGAATCGGATATCCATACGACCAGCGATGGTGCGTCGACTTCTTCTGCGGAGACGGTCGATTCAAGTTCTGAATCTTCTCAAAGCGAAGATTCAGAACTCACAGCGCCTTCTGTCCCATCGGACACGACCGCCCCAGGGTCAGGAGAGACTTCAGTGACTGGGGGAAACCATGGCACCATGCAGGGCGATGGCCGGGAAGGTATCGAAGGCACCGGCAAGTATAACTACGGTGAGGCCTTACAGAAGTCGCTCCTTTTCTATGAGCTTCAGAGATCCGGAGATCTTCCGGAGGATACAAGGTGTAATTGGCGTGGGGATTCCTGTCTGAAGGATGGTTCCGATGCAGGAATTGATCTCACCGGCGGCTGGTTCGATGCGGGTGACAATGTGAAATTCAATCTTCCGATGGCTTATTCTGCAGCAGTGCTGGGATGGTCTATCTACGAGGATCAGGAGGCCTATGCGCAGAGTGGTCAGCTCGATTACGCAATGGCCAATATCCGCTGGGCCAATGAGTATTTCATCAAGTGTCATCCTTCTCCTGAGAAGTATTTCTATCAGGTGGGTAATGGCTCGGCCGACCATGGTTGGTGGGGCGCTGCGGAGTGCGTGGAGTATCGGATGGATCGTCCTTCTTACTTCGTAGATGCACAGCATCCGGGTTCCGCTGTCACCGGTGAGACGGCAGCGTCTCTAGCAATCTGTAGCATACTCTTCAAGGCGGAGGATCCTGCATTCAGTGAAGAATGCTTGCAACATGCTATTTCACTCTATGATTTTGCCGAGAAATACAAGAGCGATGCGGGATACACGGCAGCCAACGGCTTCTACGATTCCTGGAGTGGTTACTATGACGAGCTTTCTTGGGCGGCGGTCTGGCTTTATCGAGCTACAGGCGATGCTGGCTATCTTGCGAAGGCAAAGGAGTATTTCCCGAAAGCAAACCAAGACTTCAACTGGGCATTCTGCTGGGACGATGTGCACATTGGTACTGCGGTATTGCTTGCCCAGGAGACGGGTGAACAGACCTATGTTTCCGCCGTGGAGAAGCATCTGGACTTCTGGAGCTGTGGCACGGCTTCCGGCGAGCGGATCACCTACACGCCCAAGGGCCTTGCGTGGCTGGACAGTTGGGGGTCTCTGCGTTATGCCACAACGACCTCGTTTGTGGCGGCTGTCTATAGTGAGAGCGAGGTCTGCACAGCTTCGAAGAAAGATGTGTATTGGGATTTTGCAGTGTCTCAGGCAAACTATGCGCTGGGTGATACGGGGTTCTCTTACCAGATCGGATTCGGGGATGCCTATCCTGTGAATCCGCATCATCGTACGGCACAGGGTTCCTATTGCGACAACATGGGGACACCTTCTACGTCCCGACACATTCTCGTCGGTGCGCTGGTGGGTGGACCGGATGCCTCGGATGGATACACAGATGTGGTCAGTGACTATTGCGCCAACGAAGTAGCATGCGACTATAACGCTGGTTTTACCGGACTCATGGCGAAGCTCTATAATCGATATCACGGACAGACTCTGACCGGATTCGGTGCCTGCGAAGATGTGGGAGAAGAGTATCGCGTGGAGACTTCGGTCAATGCGTCGGGCGCGGACTTCCTCGAGATTAAGGCGCTGACTTATAACATGACCGGCTGGCCGGCTCGGGCGCCGAAGAACTTGGAACTGCGATATTACTTTACGGTTCCCGCTGGGAAGACGGTGGCGGATCTTTCCGTATCTTCTTCTTACGGACAGGACGTAGCTTCGTTAAATATCCTCGATGCGAGTGGAGATACTGCCTGCGTACAGGTTCTTCTTGCAGAGTATTCCTGCTATCCGGGTGGTCAGAGTCAATACAAGAAAGAAGTGCAGTTCCGAATTACGGGTCTTCCTTCGGACGCTGCGGCGACGGGATCTGCGTGCCTCTTCGAGGATGGTGTGCTGGTATTTGGCCAGGTGCCGGGCGGTGCAGGAGTCGAGACGATTACGGCGCCGACAACAGAGCCATCGCAGGGCGGCAATGACCCGAGTCAGGGAGCAAACCAGGGCGGTGAAGTGACGGGGACCCAGCCGACTTCGGGCGGAAGTCAGAGCGGCATTGACCCGAGCCAAGGCGGCAACCAAAGCGGTGCAGGGAACAGTGGAGCCAATGGTAAAGTGTCGGTCTCGATTGAGTACACGATGAGTGGAACCGGTAATGCAATTGCAGGAAATATGACGATCGAGAATGTGGGTTCGGATGCCATCGATCTGAGCGGATTGACGGTCGATTATTATTTCACCAACGAGAAGGGTGGCGCACTTAGTTTCGACTGTTATCACAGTGCCGTGAGCGCAAAGAACGGACAATATAGCGCGATTGAAAGTGTGGCGGGTGCTTTTGCCAAGGAAAAGAAGGGAAACGGGGCGGACACGGTCTGCACGATGAGTGGTTTTGGGTCGGGGAAGTTGAGCGCCGGCGACAAGCTGATCGTGCAGTTCTCGATCCACCACACGGACTGGTCGGACTTCAACCTCGGTGACGATTATTCGCGGCAGAAGGTGGACAACATTGTTATCCGTAGTGCGAAGAATTGCCTGTTTGGTGAAGAGCCAAGCTGATTGACGAGCTCGAACAGGAATCGGCGTTGCCCTGTAATTATGCAACTGTGCTTATAAGCGATTGTGAAGGATGCGTATAGCGAGTACAATGAGTGTACATTCGACGTAGAGCTTGGGATTGCAAAGTTGCAGTTGTGGCGTGCGTGGTAGTGATGTTTTGGTACTCGATGCTTCCCAAATTGTTGATGGGAGCGGGTACTTCTCCCAGTGAAATGATATATTGCATGATGGCTTTGCGTCCTTTGTAGAAGGAGGCAGATTATGGATGCTTTGTTAGAAGAATTGTGTGCACGGCGGGAGATGAAGCCGTTGCGTGATTGATACAAGGATTTCGGCTCGTTTTCGTTAGGGCGTTTTACTATACATAGGAATTACCGCCTTTCTCGCACCGAGGAGTGTGCAGAAGGCTTATTTTTTTGCCTGCCCGCGGTAGAGTCACCTCTCGTATGGTGGCGTAGGGTGTGCAGTCTGTTGGGTCTTGCATACGCACATAACGAAAAGCCTTGTCCCGTAACGATTTGAAGGGGGGTATCGTTATGAGCGTATGCAATCTTTGAACACGAAAAAGCGAGGTCAATAGGTATCTGTATATATCAATAAATATCAAAAGAGGACTTGAAATATCGCTTGATATGTGCTATACTTGAAACTGTGTGATTATGTCTTTTGACAGCTTGAGAGGTGTACGCTATGAGTGAGAGAGCAGACGACAACTACATCAGTCTTGAAGATGCAGCTGAATACTTGAACATCAAGCCAGTAACTCTACGGAAGTGGATAAAACAAAAGACAGACCTTCCGGCACATCAGATTGGACGCTTATGGAAGTTCAAACGCTCCGAACTGGATGCATGGGTGAACAGTGGAAAAAGCGCAACGAAATAAAAAATGCGATGGAAAGGGCTGTTAAAAATGGCTGAAACAACACTATATAACCAGGATTGCATAGCTGCAATGCAGCAAATTGATGCGGAATCTATTGATTTGATAGTCACTGATCCACCGTATAATCTTGGTAACTTTATGAAAAAAAGAGATACCAACCTTAAGAAGATGCGTGATAACTTTTTTGGGTCCGCTGGTTGGGATGACATGGAGTTTGATGAATGGTCAAAGTCTATGGATGACTTTTTCAAGGCGTCAGCCCGCGTGATGAAAAAAGGTGGAACCATGATTATGTTCATGGCGATCATCAAGGTTGAAACTATAATACAGCTTGCTGAGAAGCATGGCTTTTATTATAAGACCACAGGGATATGGCACAAAACGAATCCGATGCCAAGGAATATGAATTTACACTTTGTAAATTCTACAGAAGCATGGGTTTACTTTACATACAAAAAAAGAACAGGCACATTCAATAATGGCGGTGCAATGTTCCATGATTTTATTGAGACTTCGGTGACTCCAAATGGGGAAAGAAAGTACGGAAAGCATCCCACGCAAAAACCAGAGGGTCTTATTCAGCACTTTGTTGAGATACTCTCCAATCCGAAGGATACTGTGCTTGACCCATTTATGGGAAGCGGTACGACTGGTGTGGTTGCAAAAAGAACCGACCGTGATTTTATAGGAATTGAACTGGACGAGGAGTACTTCCGAATTGCCCAGGAAAGAATTCAGGAGGCGTGACGATGAAACCAAAGGTGATAGATTTATTTGCCGGGGTTGGAGGTCTGTCTCTTGGATTTGAAAACAGCGGCTTTGATGTGGTTCTTGCGAATGAGTATGATCCCTCAATAGCTGCAGCATATGAGCAGAACCATACAGGAACGAAAATGATCTGCGGTGATATTACTTCGCTTGATCTGCAGAAGACATTTTCTGATTATGCTGGAAAAGTTGATGTGATAATCGGGGGACCGCCTTGCCAAGGGTTCTCTCAAAAAGGACAAAGAAAAACCATCCATGACGAGCGCAACTTCCTGTTCAAATACTATGTTAAGGTGGTAGAACTTGTACGACCGCGCTACTTTGTGATGGAGAATGTCCCTAACCTTTTGACAGCCGAAGATGGATATTTCCGAAAAGAAATTGAAGAACTATTCAATTCAATGGGATATCAATTGAAAATGGGGGTTCTAAATGCATCAGATTATGGTGTGCCACAAAACAGGCGGAGGGCAGTTATCATCGGAAAACGCGGCGGTGAGGCTCCCGCTCTACCTGTGGCAAAGGACATCAGCGTTACGATTTGGGATGCTATAAGTGATTTGGCGTATTTGAATTCTGGAGAAGGTAAAGAAACTCAGCCTTATCGCAATGAGCCACAAAGCGAATACCAGAAGAAACTTCGAGCAGGAAGCACGATACTCTACAATCATGTTGCCACAAAACATTCGCCATTAGCATTGGAACGTCTGGCGATGATTCCTCCTAATGCTGGAAAAGAAGTCCTGCCAGAGGAACATTTGACAAAGTCTATTTATAGTGGGACATGGACACGAATGCGTAAGGATGAAATATCCGTTACTATCACTACAAGGTTTGATACGCCATCCTCCGGGAAGTTCACGCATCCATTCCTTGATCGTGCTATAACGGTAAGGGAAGCGGCAAGAATACAGTCGTTCCCAGACTGCTTCCGGTTTGTTGGAAATAAAGGGTCGCAGATGAAACAGGTGGGTAATGCGGTTCCGCCCCTGTTAGCAGGTGCGATTGCTGAAGTAATAATGAACGATATAGAGGAGGACATAAACAATGAACAGGCCTGATAACATTCTCGCATATGATGAGATGGATTTGAAGCTGGGAATTAAGTCATCTCTTCCACACGTCAAAAGCACTCTCGCCTTGGCGATATTGCTTTGGGAGTGTTCGGATCATCCTGCTGAACTGATTTATTCGGAACAAAACGTGGACGAGACCGTAATGGCCAGTCAGCTTGAGCAATGGGTAATTGATTATTTGTCCGATATCTGTGAAGAAGAACACATATCACCAGATGATCTGATTAATGGACTCAATCAAAACCAGCTTTTCAAGTCTCAGATGGAAGCCTTGATGGTGGCTTTTGAATTGGTGTGGAAACTTGCAAAGGTCAACTTTGTTGATACTACAAAAGCGGCAAGCGCGGAGAGAACCGGCGGAGTTCGTTTTCCGAAGAAACTCACCTATTCTGTTAACATCGATATTATCCATAGTGTGATAAGCGGGAACGAAAGCGCATTCCTTCGGGTGTTGTTGGCGTGGACTGGTTTTAATGTCAACGCCGATCCAGAGTGCGAAAAGACATTGATTTACTTGTTGACGGCTCTTTCAGAAGGTGCGGTTTTCAAGCTTTCAGATGGGGCTAAGGATGTTATCTTCAACCAAAACAGCATTTATCGTAAGTTACTTGAAACCGCAGATGCCGTAGATGTAAATGGCGATAAGGAAGCAAAGGGACCGCTCCGTATTCTAAAGTCGCTCTTGTCTGAAGGGATGAATCCATACCTTCAGTATTCAAACGGCACAGTTACTATCGCTACTCCTAACAGCGAAAAAATTGAGGATTACCAAAAGCGTGTTGACACGCTCCTTCGTTTGAACGCAACAAAGGTAATCGGTCTTGAGGATTTAGATGCAGATACTGAGGGGATTGCGCTTGATGATCTTGAAGAGTCCCGTATCAATTCTGGCACTAACATCCTTTTGTACGGTGTTCCGGGGTCAGGAAAAAGCTGGACGATAGAGCATGAGTATTGTAAGGTTGACAGCTATGTAGAACGCCTTGTGTTCCATCCTGATTACACCTACTCGGATTTTGTGGGACAGATTTTGCCGGATGTTGACGATGAAGGTCTTGTGACATACAAGTTTACGCCGGGACCGTTTACGACAATTATGCGCGAGGCGTATAGAAATCCGACTCAGGAATACATTTTGATAATTGAAGAAATTAACCGTGGGAATGCACCAGCAATTTTCGGAGAGGTTTTCCAGTTGTTGGACAGAACATTAGAACCGAAGAAGGATCACGAGGTCGTATATCCTGCTGGTACAAGTGAGTACGGAATTACAAATCGATATATGGCTACGGTGATTTATGGCGATGGTGGGCATAAGGTACGCATCCCATCCAATCTTTCTGTCATCGGGACAATGAACACTTCTGATCAGAATGTGTTCACGCTTGACACCGCATTTCAGAGACGATGGAATATGCGCTTGATAGAGAATACATTCGAGAATGTACGACCTTCATTGGCGAATGCTAAGATTTTGGATACTGAGGTCACATGGGAAACCTTCTGCACGACCATCAACAAGCTCGTAGTTGGGAACAGGGCGAAGATGGCATCCGCAGAGGATAAGCGCCTTGGTGTATATTTTGTCCATGAAAGTGACCTTGAGTTTGACGAAAGGGCTTCTTCCCCAGACAACGATCTTCGTGGCGAGTATAATGCTCTTTTGAAAGCGGAGCGTGATGGAAATTTGACGACTGAACAAAGAGGAAGGCTCTATGATATTCGAGAAGCATTAAAGAAGATACGGAAATTCCCGGAAAAAGTTATCAAGTATTTGTGGGATGATGCCTTTAAGTTCAATCCTGAAGCCTTGTTTGATACTGATAATATGGAAAGCCTTGAGCAGGTTATTCGTACCTTCGTTTATTCAACCGGTCGTGATCGTTTCAAAATATTCAAGCCCACTGTCCGTGCAACATTCTATCCTGATGCGCAGGCATGATGATATGCAGAATGGAAAGCGAGGTGGTCAGTGGCTATGGATTTACAAAAGAATATTAGAGAACGCTGCCACGTCAACAAGAATGACGAAGGAGACAGTTTTGTCGGAGTAAAAGCGGATACGGACGATGCCGTTATCTATTTCCCGATAGGCTATCAGCTTCCACCGAATGACGATGATCTCCGTGCGGACATAAATAATCTGTTCTATGTGCTTGCTGCATTCATGAAAGAGGACAAGCTGATAGAGGAGTCAAAGTTTGCTGCGCCGAGAACAGTCGACTTTCCGATGCACGCCTACCTTAAGGTGATTCGGGATTTTCTGAGGACAGGTCGTTACTACATTGAAACGGACCCTCGGTTCAAGACGGATACCAAGGGGAATGCATCGTGGCCGCGCACTGTTCGAGAGCAGCGGGCATTGGTACAGAAGAACGGTTCCCTTATCTTTACGAACATGACGGTTCGCTCCGTAACACCGAATGCCGATAAGAAAATCACGCAGATTCATAGGTACTGCGTGTACGAGGCATTCGATAAAATGGGATGGCTCTATGTTCCCTATATGCCGGAAAAGCCCGGTCCGCATCCTGACAACAGAGAAGCCATTTATATTTTGGAAAAGAAGCTGGCATCCACTCACAACGATGTGGAACAAGAACTGTTTTCGGCAATGGTATCCATGCTCAAATACATGGACGAGAAATCTTCCGAAAAGCAATACTTCTTCGGTACGGATTTCTTTGAGCGTATTTGGGAGAAGATGATTGATAAGGCATTTGGCATTGAAGATAAGGATCAGTATTTCCCACGTCCCCGGTGGCTTCTTGACTACGGACCCAACAGGACAAAAACGCCACTGCAGCCGGATACTATTATGATCTATAACGGAAAAGTCTATGTCCTCGATGCAAAACTGTACCGTTACGGATATAGCGGTAATCCCGATCATCTTCCAAATGGTCCCGATATCAATAAACAGATCACCTATGGAGAGTATATTGAGCGTGCCAAGGGTGTGTCGAGTGACAATCTGTATAACGCATTCATAATGCCGTTCAACCGCGAGGACAACACATTTTTTGAGATGGGTGCAGACGG
>JAZLMM010000055.1:0-22534 GCA_045598705.1 Oscillospiraceae bacterium | reverse complement strand
ACGACACGGTCTCCAAACGGAAGCTTACGATATGCAGTTATTACGTCCTTCAGTTCTGACATAACCCGACTCCATGTGAAATACTTGACTCCATTATACAGAACATCTGTTCGGGCGTCAACCACTAAACTGAAATAAGCCTTTACATTTATTTGTATAACTCCGACGCCTATGTCGGAGTTTTTTCTTGTCCGAAAATATAATTTCAAGAATTTTCAAAACATACCCGTACACGCCCCCCCTAATTCCTTACACAGTGAAGGGGTTATTTCTCCGACGGAAAAATTCAATGTCATACCGTCCGATCTTCCTCTTCGAAATCGTTACTCGGAAGGAGGAAAGGATCATGTTTTTGAAAAATTTTTTAGGACTAATTGGACTTATTCCTAGGGTAGAGCACCAGATAGATGATATTTCAAAAATCGGTAGATATTGTTACTATAGAAATAGTGATGGGGAGGTAGAGTATGAGAAAGTATCATGGTATGAGAATATTGATTTTGTGTTTTTGTATACTGATTAATGTCTCAGGTTGTTCTGCTTTCAGACAAACAAAAACATGCACTACCTTTTCAGATGTGAGCCGTAATGTTTCTATTGTTAGTGGTTCCGAATTGTATTCGATGGGGTTAGTGTTGGATGATCGTGAATTTCTTCAGTGTGACTATGAAGGGAATGTAATGAATGATGTAGCCTTTGACACGGATATTAACTTTCTTGATATGTGGGGTTACTATGTCTTGATTGGCTTTGAGGATAATCATATAGAAATCTACTACATGGATTCCGATGAAACGCAGAAATTGTGTGAGTATTCATTCGATAATAGCATTTCTCAAGTGGAATTAACTGGATATTCAGGTTTTTGTAGAGTAACAGTTCTCTTGAGCAATGGTGAGTTACTGACTAATTATGAAGATGATTTAACTAAACTGAGAAGAATTGCTAAGGATGTGAACTCTTTCTCATATAACCATAGTTCAATCATGTATGTGAATAGAAAACGCGATTTAATGCTCTACTCATACTACGGGAATGAGTTTTTGAGTGAAGAAATGCAGAACTTGCACGATGTGATTAACGTAGACGCGATATCTTTTGCAAATAAACAGGATAATGATTTTCAATTTGTTATTTACAAAGAAGATGGAACATATTTTGCAAAATGCAACTACTTTGACTCAGGAAATTATACATATACAGTAAGTGCAAAGAAAGAAGGATTAGAAGATTACTACATTGCAAAATGGGGGGCACAATCTGTTGTCTATCACCAGAATGGTTCTTTATACTATGAAGGACCTACGCACGATCAGAGACGCATACGTGGATACGATAAAGCACGCTTAAAGATTTCCATTCCGGAAGGATATGAGATTCATGTAGTATGTGGTGGTGTAGTTTACTACAATGAACACGAAGTAAAGATCATGCTAATCAATTGATTAAGATTGGTTCTTCACGGAAACCTAGGGAATGAGGAATCAGATGCTATATCCAGAGGAGTAAAGATTCTTAGAAAAGAAGAAATAAGTAGTCGAGTAGACTCGGATAGCAATACAACTTATAGCAAATCATCTTCTTATTTATAGATTGTTCACATCATATAATCTCTCTGGACACGTGTGGAGAATATAATTAAAGAGTGGCATAAATGATAGTAAGTTGTGGACATGACATTTATCAATGCGATGATGCAGGCGTGTTCGAGAGCATAATGCAAAAACTTCTGGCTGAAAAGTCAGCTGAGGTATGGATAACTAAATGTTAAAATCCATAAATTAATGCAATGAAAATCACACCCAACCTCATCTCTGAGATTGGGTGTGATAGATACGCTTTGCATGTTATAAATTCTTAGTTCTCGTGACATTGGTCGCAAATCGGTCGCAAATCTTGTCACATGCCTTGAGAAACCCCTAGAATACTGGGCTTATTTCTCGATATTTCGCATCGTAGGGAACAGTAGCACGTCACGAATTGCTGGGCTGTCGGTGAGGAGCATGACGAGGCGGTCGATGCCGTAGCCGATGCCGCCCGTTGGTGGCATACCGATTTCGAGTGCGTTGAGGAAGTCTTCATCGGTGTGGTTGGCTTCTTCATCACCGGCTTCGAATGCTGCATCCTGTGCGGCGAAGCGCTCGCGCTGGTCGATCGGGTCGTTGAGCTCGGAATATGCGTTACACATCTCCCATGTGTTGATGAAGAGCTCGAAACGCTCAACCTTGCTTGGATCAGACGGCTTCTTCTTCGTCAATGGAGAGATCGCCAACGGGTGGTCCATAATGAAGGTCGGCTGCAGAAGCTTCTCTTCGCAGTATGCCTCGAAGAAGAGGTTGATGATATCGCCCTTGGTGTGACGATCCTCAAACTCAATGTGATGCTCCTTGGCAAGTGCTTTTGCCGCATCATCATCGGCAACAGTGTCGAAGTCGATGCCACAGTACTTCTTGATTGCGTCGTTCATGGTAAGACGCTCGAAAGGCTTACCGAAGTCGATCTCCAGATCACCATACTTGATGAGTGTGGTGCCGCAGACCTTCTCAGCGAGGTAACGGAACATGGACTCGGTCAACTCCATCATGCCTTCGTAGTCGGTATAAGCCTGATAGAGTTCCATCAGTGTGAACTCTGGGTTGTGACGGGTGTCAACGCCTTCGTTTCTGAATACACGGCCGATCTCGTAGACGCGCTCGAGGCCGCCGACAATCAGACGCTTGAGGTAAAGTTCCAAAGAGATACGAAGCTTAACGTCTTCATCGAGTGCATTGTAGTGGGTCTCGAACGGACGAGCTGCCGCACCACCGGCATTGCTGACGAGCATTGGTGTCTCCACTTCCATGAATCCGCGGCCATCGAGGAAATTTCTGATCTCCTTGATAATCTTGGAACGCTTGATGAAAGTGTCGCGGACCTCTGGATTCACGATGAGGTCGAGGTAACGCTGACGATAACGTGTATCAGTGTTCGTAAGACCATGGTGCTTCTCTGGGAGAATCTGCAGGGACTTAGAAAGCAGGATCAACTTCTCCGCATGAACGGAAACTTCACCGGTTCTGGTGCGGAATACATAACCTTCTACGCCGAGGATATCGCCGATATCCATCTTCTTGAAGTCCTGGTAATCATCTACACCAAGTGCATCGCGCGTAACATAGAGCTGAATGTCGCCCTCCAAATCACGGATGGTGGCGAAAGACGCCTTACCCATGACACGCTTGAGCATCATACGGCCGGCCATGGAGACCTGAATCTTCTTGCCTTCGTGAAGCGTCTTGAGCTGCTCCGCTGCCTCTTCTTCCGCAAGACCTTCCGGAAGCTGTGCCTTGAGGTCTGCGTCCAGTTTCTCGAATTCTGCTTTCGCCTGAAGTGCGTGATAAGTCACGTCATATTTTGTCTGAACGAAAGGATCTTTGCCCGCAGCTTGAAGCTCGGAAAGCTTATCCCTTCTAATCTTCAGCAATTGATTCAAGTCCTGTACCTGACCCTGGTTGTTGTTCTCGTCAGCCATGTTTGCTTCCTCATTTCTTTCTATTATTTACGCGCGAAAATCGCACAGGATTGTGCGATTCTCGTCTAGGTTCGATGTTTCTGATTTGTAAGAAGCGCGCATGCAGAGGCGCTTCGCCCGTCCGTCGCTTCTTGCTACTATGCGAAGTACTTACTTCTGCGGTCAATTAGTCACCGATCTTGATGATCTTATACTTAAAAGCACCTGCAACAGTTGTAACTTCGATGACCTGTCCCTTCTTCTTTCCGATGATGGCCTTGCCTACCGGAGAGTCCTGGGAAATACGGTTAGAGAAGATGTCAGCATCCTTCGCGTTCACGAGCTCGTACTGAATCTCTTCCTTGGTCTCTTCGTCACGGAGTGTAACCTTGGAACCGAGGGAAATCTTCGTCTTACTGATCTCGGAATCGTCGATAACCTCTGCGTTCTTCAAGATCTCTTCGATTTCCATGATGCGGGCTTCGTTCTTCGCCTGTGCATCTTTTGCTTCATCGTACTCAGAGTTCTCGGAGAGGTCGCCCTGTGCACGAGCTTCTTTGAGCTGTTCAGCAATCTGACCGGAGATGACGGTCTTTCTCTCTTCGAGTTCGTCCTGCAGACGCTTCATACCTTCGACGGTAAATTGAATCTTCTGAATTTCTTCTGCCATGTTAGTGGTCTCCTTCTATATATGTTTTATTTTTTCTTCTTCAAAAACACTCGTTGCTTCTTATCTTGCTGCTATGTGCTTGCGCCCGAGAATCAGCCGCGTGTGGTCTCGTTGTTCTTCGTGATGACGTCGTGTGCGCCGCCCTCTACGATGGAGGTAGAAGATACAACTACGAGACGTGCTTTCTCCTGGAGTTCCGGAATGGAAGAGGAACCGCAAGAGCACATGGTTGCCTTCATCTTGGCCAGAGAGGAATCGAGGTTGTCCTTCAGCTTACCAGCGTATGGCACGTAGGAATCGACACCCTCTTCGAAAGCCATTTTACCACCTTTACCACCGTCATCGTAACGCTGCCAGTTTCTCGCACGATTGGAACCTTCGCCCCAATACTCCTTGACGTATGCACCGTTGACTACGAGTTTTCTCGTCGGGCTCTCGTCGAATCTTGCAAAATAACGGCCCAGCATGATGAAGTCTGCGCCCATTGCAAGGGCCAGTGTCATGTGGTAGTCGTGAACGATACCGCCGTCGGAGCAAAGCGGGATATATGCCCCGGTCTTCTCGAAGTACTCGTCACGAGCCTTCGCAACAGCGAGAACTGCGGAAGCCTGGCCGCAACCAATACCCTTCTGCTCACGGGTGATACAGATGGAACCACCACCGATACCGATCTTGATGAAGTCAGCGCCGGCTTCTGCGAGGTACTGGAAGCCTTCTGCGTCAACAACGTTACCTGCACCAACGATGACGTCCGGATAATTCTTCTTAATCCACTCCAGTGCACGGGACTGCCATACGGAGAAACCGTCGGAAGAGTCGAGGCAGAGTGCATCAGCGCCAGCCGCTACGAGCGCCGGTACACGTTCTTCGTAGTCACGTGTGTTGATACCGGCACCAACGATGAGACGCTTGTCTGCATCGAGGAGCTCCAGCGGGTTAGCCTTGTGGAATTCATAGTCCTTACGGAATACGAGACCTACGAGGCAGTCATTATCGTCAACGATGGGAAGCTGGTTCAGCTTGTGCTCCCAGATGATGTCGTTTGCTTCTTTGAGTGTGGTACCTTCACGAGCAACGATCAGCTTCTCGAAAGGTGTCATGAACTCGGAGACCTTCGTCTTCGGATCCATACGGGTCACACGATAGTCACGGGAAGTAACGATACCCAGAAGCTTACCATTCGGCTTACCATCTTCGGTTACCGGGAAAGTACCGTGGTTGGTCTTCTCACGAAGCTCCACTACTTCTTCCATCGTGTTGTCCGGTGTGAGGTTGCTGTCAGAAACAACAATTCCGGCTTTATACTTCTTTACTTTCCGGATCATCTCGCACTGGGATTCCACTGACTGAGACTGGAAAACAAAGGACATACCGCCGGAACGTGCAAGTGCAATCGCCATGCCGTCATCAGAGACAGCCTGCATGACCGCAGATACCAAAGGGATGTTAATCTTCAGTCGCGATTCCTCCTGTCCCTTCTTATACTTTGCAATTGGAGCAGAAAGGTCGACCTGATCAGGTGTATTCTTCTCCGTTGTAAGGTTTGGAACCAGCAGGTACTCGCTGAATGTACGTGATTCTTGTTCGAAAATCTTCGCCATGAATTGAAATCCTCCCTTGGTATAGAACGTTACTTTAGAAAATATTTCATTAAATCATAACATATTTAAAGGGAATTATGCCACACTTTTCTTCCGACTATTCGCACATTTTTAGGCCCACTTTCCAAGTAACACTCGTGCAAGTGATATACCCGTTCCCTCTTGCAAGTGATATACCCACTTTCTCGCGCACGGAAGCACGACATCGGCTCAAGTGTTTCTCCCACGGCGGAGCATGCCTAATCCAGCGGATATGCCCACCAGCAGCGCGCAGGTAATGCCGGCCTCGACAGCAATGAACGAGCCGTTGTAAGCAATGGAGTAGATCCAGACGTTCTGCTCGCCGGCATATTCGGCGAAGAAGATGACGCCGGCCAGGACGTGGCAGGCACAGCGCAGTGCGCAAGATAAGAGCACCGCCAGAACAATCCGCCAGACAGGTACCATCTTCAAGCGGGTCAACGCGTTGGTGGTCGCAAGGCGTTTGGCTTTTCCCGCGGCAAAAAGACCTGCCGTGCCGAGTGCGGTGAACGCGAGGATGTAGTCTAGCAGGACCTGCGCGGGGTGGACGAAGTAGCCGCCCAGCAGTTGTAGAAGGCTAAATAGGAATGCGACGCAGTAGGCCTTCGGTGCGCCGAAGCAGAGGGCGAAGAAGATCAGTGGCAACATAGACGCGGGGGTGATGGTGCCGCCCTGCGGCATGTTGAACAACTTAATCTGTGAGAGCACGAAGCTCAGCGCGAGGCAGATGCCGCCCATAGCTACGGTCAGGATCATCTCCCGGTTGCGCTGGGATTGATGCGCGCGGCCAAGCTCAGATGCACGCGCATTCGCGTTCTCGTCAGTGCGTGCATTCGTTTTTCCACTTGTGCGTGCATTTGTGATTTCACTTGTGCACGCATCAGTTTGGGCCGCGAGGTTGTCCTGCGGCGCGGATGGATGGTTGCTGGACGAACTTGTAGTAGACATAAGAAAACTCCTCCTTGTCGTCCGGCTCTTGGAAACGATAAGAAGAAGCCCATTGCTTCTGATATGCTCCCTCCGCCGGCATTATCCGGTTCAGGTTGAATGGGTCGACGCTATGGATAACGTCCTCTCAGCCGACTCGATATGCCAGCTCCCCTTTGTGAATCGTCGACATTGTAGCACCAACGCAGGTGGATGGCAAGAGCAATGTGCTTCTCCCCATTACGGCACATCTGTTGACGCTGGTGCGTCCTTCGCCAGCATGCTGGTTTCCGTTCGGCATCCACTGCCGTCACCAAAGCCGTCAGCACCACTTCGCGCTACCCGTCAGCACCACTTCGCACTACCCGTCAGCATCGCATAAGACTTTTGTCACTTTTGCCGCGCAAAAAGCATGTATACTATCGGTAGCAAAGTCGGAATGCGTCGCGTAAGGCGTCACGCAAGTCCTCGCGTAAGGCGTCGCGTAGGTTCTCGCGTAAGGCGTCGCGTAGGTTCTCGCGTAAGGCGTCACGCAAGTCCTCGCGCAAGTCCTCGTGCCGATGCACGGTTGGTGGCGCGATTCTATCCGGCCGAAGCACTTCGAAAGGGCATCTACTATGGTAAAGCATATCCTCCAATCCATCCCGCGAGTTCTACTCGGAATCGCCGCAAGCGGCTTGATTACGCTGTTTGTAACACAGTTACTCTCCGGAATTGGCAGGAATGTGGGTGGTTTTACCGGATTGATCATCAGTATTCTGGCGTTGGCGTACGCGCTCTTCGCCAAGCAGATCCACCATTCCATCAAGGAGACTTGGAAGGCCGGCAGACGTGGGCGGCGCGTCCTCATCGGGGCGGGCATCGTTGCCGCTTGTATCGCAATCACCGTTATCGTCGAAACCATCTTCATGTGTGTCTATGCACATCGCACGCTACCGGAGAGCGAGCAGCCGCCGGTGCTCATCGTACTAGGCTGTCAAGTCAACCCCGACGGGCCCTCGCTGCTACTTCAGGAACGCATCAACACTGCATATGACTACCTCACTGCGCACCCGGACGCCGTGTGCATCGCCTCCGGAGGGCAAGGCACGGATGAGGTGATGGCTGAGGCGCTTTGTATCTATCAGGCGTTGGTAGCTAGGGGCATTGACCCACAGCGGATCTACATCGAGGATCGTTCCACAACGACGCGCGAGAATCTTCAATTCAGCAAGGAAATCATGGAGAGGGAGAACCTAGGGGACCAGGCCGTACTCGTCACCAATTCGTGGCACGAGCTTCGGGCGCAACTCATCGCACAGGACCTCGGCCTTGTGGTTGGCGCGGAAGGCGCAGACACGCCGTTATGGCTTCTCCCCGCCTTCTATATTCGCGAACTATACGGCATTTTGTACCAGATTTTTATCCCGTAAAAACACTCGTCAACCAGACTTCTGCGAGTTGTGGCCACATGGCGACATCGGGGTACTCCAGTGGCGTGATCTGTGGCGCTGCTGTTTCGTTGTCGTTGAACTGTTCTCTCAATTCTTGACAGCGTTGCGGAGAGACGCGGACGCCTCTTCCCTCTTTCACTGCATTCACGGCACGCATGACTTGGTCCATGGTGTACGGCTCGCCGAAATCACCATTGCGCCATGCGTTGTTATAGACGGAGAGACCATGCCAACCGCGTGGAAAAGCGTGGTAGGTATAGGGCACGCCGACTTCTCGGCACTTGGCGGCAAACATCATGCTGTTCTCCACCGGCACCAGATCATCTTCCACCGTCTGCCAGATGAAGCATGGTGGGGTATCCGTGGTGACGTAGTTCTCGCAGGAGTAGTAGGCACGTTCTTCTGCCGTCGCGTCTTTGCCCAGTAGCGCCTGCATAGAGCCTTCATGGGTGTATGGTCCGGATGTGATTACGGGATAGCTGAGAATCATGGCATCGGGGCGGTTCGAGATAGCTTGAAGCTTCGGATCCGGATCTTCGATATCTGCGAAGTGCACGCCCAAAGACGCGCAACAATGTGCGCCGGCAGAGAAACCACAGATGGTAATCTGATGGGGATCGATGCCGAATCGAGTAGCGTTCGCACGAATGTAGCGCACCGCACGAGACAAGTCAGACATCGGTTGTTTGTGAAGCGGAACAGACATGGTTATGTCCGTCGTATAGGTCAGTACAAAGCAATTCATGCCACGGTAGAAGAACTCTTTCGCTACCACTTCTCCTTCTGGCGGAACGGTCATGCAGTATCCGCCGCCTGGTGCGATAAGCAGACATGGGCGCTTCGGCGGCTCGTCCTCCGGCTGTTGCGTGATCGCAGAGACCTCAGCACCCACAACTTCCGGCGCGGATGATTTTACCGAATCTTCGTGAAGATAGGCCATGATGTTGGGCACGAAACCATAGGCAGCCTCGTAAGTATATTCTGTCTCTTTCCAGATTGTTTCCTGAAATCTCTCCATATCTAATCTCCTATCCCGAACATGCACTTACGGCCCCGCTTCGCACATTCACAGCACCCGCAGATTCTTTGGCCCGTACAACACTGCGGTGCTATTTGAGTATTGCAGAAGCCTCCATATGTGTCAACCAAATAACAGGCGTGCGCAGATCTCACGCATTAAAATTTTTTGTAAACATCGAGAAACGCTATTCTGCCTATGATATAATAGGTGGCGAGTAATAACTTGGGGATATTTGCGGGGCCGGAATGACTTATCTAGACGATTTACAGAAGATGAAGCAAGAGACGGATGACCTTTTGGTTGATTCGAATACTCCTGCGCCTGTCTACGACCTAGTAGAGGATTCGGTTCGCAACCCTTCTCATCACCTGAACGAGAAAGATAACGACGAGAAGAAGCAGGGGCGTTTCAGGCGCTTCATCAATAGCCTGACAGGCAAGAATCTTTCTGAAGATCGTTTCACGCCGGAAGAGCGTGAGCTTCCTTATCTGAAGCGTATTACCTTACCCTTTATTCAGCATAGTTCCATTGCTACACTCTGCTTTGTCTTAGTTGCACTCCTTTGGGTAGCCATCTCCGATACTGTATTTGCTTCTATTTATGGCGTCTCACGCAGTACGATTATGGTGCTCATGGTAAAAGATGCAATATATGTAGTGTTTTCTGCCGCCATCATGTATCAGGTACTGCGCAAACAGTTCTCCCATTATTATCATCTGGAACAGGATTACGAGGCATCACAGGCGAACGTGAAGAAGTGGCAGTCTATCCAGCACTCCATGCTGGAGACCATCCCAGAGACTTTAGCATTCACCGTAGACTGTGATCTTCGTTACACTTCTTTCAACAATCGTCATAAGTATTCCATGCTCCGCATGTGGCACCAAGAAATACGTATGGGTAAGCCAATTCTGGACTTCATTCCAGAAGAAGAACGTCGTGAACAGATTCAAGGCTTTCTTCAACGCGCACTCAATGGTGAATATATCTCTGAGATTGAGAAGTTGGGTGACAATGATCTGACCGCCTCTTACTGGAAGACGTACTACGCACCGATACTCGATGACGACCGTCAGATTATCGGCGTATCTTGCTTCATCACGAACATTACGTCTCTCAAGCAGTCGCAAAGCAAGAACCAGTTCTTGAGTTATCACGATCCACTGACCAGACTTTACAATCGTCTTTATGCAGAAGATCTCTTCAGCCAGGCCGAGGAAGAGAATATCGTGCCATATAGCATCATCACGGTTGAGATTCAGGGAATGCGCCGCGTCAACGAGAATTACGGCACCGAGACAGGTGACCGTCTTCTCATCAAGGTAAGCGACGTACTTACCCGTTGCGTGAAGGATAATGGTTCCGTTATCAGATGGGGCAGCGATGAATTCCTCGTGCTACTTCCGAATGTAAACGAGACAACGGCCGAGGCACTGATGAATATCTGTAGCTGTGAATTCTCCGGTGTAACCGTTAATGGTGTTCCGCTTCGTGGCTTCTTCGGATTTGCCACACGCACCTCGGCAGACACTTCCATGAAATCGCTTCTTCAGAATGCTGAGATTCACGGCACGAATGTAAACATGTGAGCCGATCCGCTTTCATATACCAACCCCTTTATTTTTCTGGTGTTTCTGTTACTGATGTATAGGTCTTGTTACAAGAAACAAACTTGTTCGTAACTTTTAGATGCTATACTTTATCTACACTAACAGTAATTTCGCACGATAATAAGCAAATCGTCACATATTTCTGCTAGGCAAATAGTAAAATGAAACTATACGGCCTACTGCCGCACCGCACATATCAAGGAGATTCAACGTGAAGCATTCTGATCGTTCTACATATAACATCTATTCCGGAAGTTCCGGTGTCAGAAGAAGAAGAAACAGCAATAGAAGAAAGACTTTCGTCATCGTCTGTCTCTTGCTTTGCATGACATGTACAGTCCTCGACGCCATCTTCATTACCAAGCTCATCAAGCACAGCAAGAAGAAGAGCGAGCCGACGGAGACTACCATTGCCGATACCAATACCGAAGCTATCATGACTGATGAATCCGGCAACCCGATTTCTGTCGAGACATCCGATCCATCTGACACTTCTATAGTGCCGGAGACTACACCCACACGTGTTCAAACGGTAGATGCCGCAACACGTACCGCTAACCTTGAGGCGTTAAAGGGAAAGATCACTGACTATCTTGGTCAGCAGTCCGGTCGCTACTCCATGTACTATATCAACATGAATAACGGCGAGTCCATCGGTGTCAATGAGAATGCACCGATCGTTGCAGCAAGCTCCATCAAGATCGCTTACAACACCTACCTCTACGAGAAGGTCGAGTCTGGTGAGTTGTCTATGGACGAGAAGATGAAATATAACGCAGCTCCTTATCCGGACGGTGACTTGGAGACTGGTACTGGTACGATCCAGAATTCTGCAGATGGTACGGAGTTCTCTCTTCAGGAGGTCTCTCACCTTTCCATCACCATCAGTGACAACTGCGGCACCAATATGGTTCTGCGTCGTCTCGGTGGTGTAGATGCAGTCAACAACAACTACCTCAAGTCCATCAGTTCAATCGTCGACTATCTCGAGAAGGTTCAGTATACCGACTATACCGGCAAAGTCTCCGAAGGGCGTCGTCGTACCAGCTCCATTGATCTTGCAAAATATGCAGAGCACACCTACCAGGACTGGACGAGAAATCAAGAACTCTATCAGCCATTGATCGACGACCTCTGCAACACGGAGTACAACTGGGGCGTCCCGCAAGGTGTTCCGGCCTCTGTGAAGGTCGCTCACAAAGTCGGATTCAACCCGGATTACGACACAAATAATGATATTGCTATCGTATTCGGCACAGAGGATTATGTACTCTGCGTCATGACTGAAAGCGGCGACGAACAGAAAGCACATAACATCATTGGCGAAGTCTCCCGCATGGTATACGAGTACGTCGAATCCAATTACGCCTGATTGCTTATCAATTTCCGATTCATGATGGATTGTTTACCGGATCTCGTTACAAAATCTTCGTTTATCAGATCGTCGTTTATTAGATCTTCGTTTATCAGATCGTCGTTTATCAGATCTTCGTTACCAAATCTTGGTTACCGTGAAGTGATTCTCATTATTCTCATATCGGTATTGGCAGTCATCGGACAGATTTCTTATGAAATAGATTCCAAGTCCACCTTCAGAAATATCATCGAGTGAATCAAGCATCTCATCCACTGATGTTATAGCAGCCACCGAATCCGGCAGTGAGCGGTTCTCATCCAGTGGGTCGAAGGCCACTCCGTGGTCGACAAATTCAGTTCTAAAGAAATTCGTACCGGCTTCGAGTTCTACCCGCATGGTCCCATCTTCCGGCGTGCCCTTATACGCATATCCAACAATATTGGCACATACTTCATCCATCATCACATCCACGAGCCGTCGTGCGTTCTGTGGACATTCCACACTTTGAAGCAGATCATTGCATGCATTCATAATCTGTTCGATGGAGGCGCTGACCGCCGGAAGATTCAATGAAAGTCGGTGGGATGGCTCAATCTCGTTGAAAGAAATCGCCAACGCCGTCATATCATCGAACTGAGTGCTTCTGCCAGCGAAAGCATCGATTCGCTTAATCAAACTCTCGCAAAGCTGTTCGGTATTGGCTTCCGTATCAGCAAATGCGCTTCGCAACGCAGCACTGCCGAACTGTTTATTCTCTTCATCCTCGGCATCCGTCAGGCCATCCGTGAATAGCAGCAGCTGATCCCCCGCGGCAAGTCGGAGGAGATGGACTTCTGGATTCACCTCATCAAATACGCCTAGGAAAAACTCCGGTTCGTTCTTAATCACTTCAACAGTTCCGTCAGCGTGCTTCAGAAGCGGCGAAAGATGGCCGCAATTCACATACTGACCGACACCTGTCTTGATGTTGAGAACGCCGATCCAGAGCGTTACGAACATACCGCTCTTGTTATCATCCACGAGTGCCCGATTCGCATGGACGATTGCCTCTTGCAGGTTGTTCGAACCTTGGACAAGTGCTTTGATCGTGTTCTTCGACTGCATCATGAACATCGCAGCTGAGAGTCCTTTGTCTGAGACGTCACCAATCATGAACACCACGTTGTCCCCCATCTGGAAATAGCCATAGAAATCTCCGCCGACTTCTTTGGCAGGCCGCAGAAAAGCACTTACCTCATAGCGTTGATCAGGATCTTTGTAGTATGTAGCCGGCAGAGAACCGCGCTGAATCTCTTTCGCCGTAGCAATCTCTGTCTCCGCGGCAATAGCCTTGGCGTGCATATCTGCCTGGGCCTGAATCAGTGCCTTGCCTCGTATCGAGATACCGGCGCCAATCGCCGCCGTAATGAGAAACATTGCAGTCTGAGGAATGAAGTAGTAGAGTATCACGAATTTCGGGCTCTTCCATATGGAAACTTCCATATAGGCGTGATACTGCGCAACCACCGTGCTGGTCTGCTCGAGGATTATGTTCAAAGCTATATTGACGCTATATAGGACCCAACTGAGGATATAAATGATTGTGCTCAGTCTACGGTCAAAGTAGCAGGTTGAAACCAATAGCGGTAGATAGAAGATTGCCACTGCATTCTGTGGGAACAAGAAGTGTGTAATTCCTGTTACAAGAAGAATGCCCGTCAAAACCAAGTACTTCAAGCCTCGGCGATTAAAGTTGAGAATGCGAGCATGTATATAAATGAAGATGCCGACAAAACTCACGATGACAAAGTCGATTGCAATCACTTTGTCACCCACATCGTAGAAGCCAAACAAAGAAGCCAATCCGAGTAAGCCAAATAGAAGTGTGATACCCAGAAGACACCTAGAGGCTATCCAATTGCTACGCCTCTCATTGTCAGAAATGAGATTCGATAGCACTTCTTTGTCTCGTAGCGTCGAGTTCTTCTGATTCGAGTCAGTGTCTTCCAAAGAACCGCTATTCGATTTTGACTTCTTCAGATCAGTCATCATGCCTCCACTTTGAATATCTTCAGCAATCCGGAAAGCTTGAACACCTCCATAACTGCACTGTTTGCATGAGTGATCAGAAGTTCACGTTCACCAAGTTTCTTTCTAGTAGCCACCAGCACACGAAGTCCCTTGGATGAGATAAAGTCAACGCCCGCGAAATCGAGTGTGAGTCCTTTAATCTCATCGGTTACGTTTACGCCAATATAAGTCTCAAGGGTGTCGGAAGTAACCGAGTCAATGCGCCCTTCAATCGTTGCAACCAGAATACCTTCTTCCATGATTCCGTTAATTGTCATTGTATCAAGTCCTTTCTCTATGTCGCTGTTTGTACTTCTATGTTTGTACTTTTTTGCTTGTACTTCTTTGCTTGTACTTCTATGCTTGTACTTCTATGCGTCTGCGCGAGTCCACTCGTCTCTTTACAAATCCGCCCTTCTGCGCGAAGCGATTCTACACGAATCCACTCTTCTATGTGAAGGACTCTGCGCAAAGCACACTCACTCGCACGTGTTGACTTCTGTTTCCATTATATACCTTCGGAAAAATGAAATACAACCAGCGTGTGGACGTGTTTACACGACAACCGTACGGTTGCTTTTTCCAAATAGCGATTTAAAACCGTACCTGGAAGACTGATTGTACGGCTGAAATCGCGAGTTTGCCATTTTAGGCCGTACTAGAAGGCTGAAATGTACGGCTGGAATCGCGGCTTTGCCATTTTAGGCTGAATATACGCAAAAACCTCAAGGTTCGCGCTATCGTACGAACACTTCTGCCAAGGCGTGCTCGGCCCACTCGACTACTTCTTCCGAGGGCTCGGGCGTGTCGGTCAGTTCATAAGGGAGATGTGCTTCTTCGTACTTGTACTCCCCCATCTTATGGAACGGGAGCAAGTCGATGCGCTCGATGCAAGTATAGTCGTTCAGTTTGCGAAGGCCGTCGATCAGCAACGTGTTGTGTGCTCTCCATGTGGCCTCGCTCGCACAGGCGGCCTCATCGGTGCATATGGTAATTCCCGGCACCATCACATGACGGATCCATACTGGCTTGCCCGCTTTCTGCCGCGCCTCAAGAAGTTTCCACGCGTGATCGGTCGGGAAGCCGGTCAGCGCTACGGCTTGCTCAGGATCGAAAGACTTGATATCTAGCAGCACCAGGTCTGCCTCGAGCGCCGCCTCGAGTGCGACACCTTCGCAGTAGATGCCGGATGTGTCGACCGCCACGTGGATATTCTCTTCGTGCAAGGCGCGAATCATGGCAAGCACAAACTCCGCCTGGCGCAGGGGTTCGCCGCCAGAGATCGTGACGCCGCCATTTCGGAAATACGTGCGGTAACGCAGAATCTGCTTGACCTGCTCTTCCACTGTCACCTCATTACCCGCGTCGAAGCACCAAGTGTCCGGGTTGTGGCAGAACTTACAACGCAGTGGGCACCCTTGCAGGAACAGTACAAAACGAAGCCCCGGGCCATCCACGGCACCAAGGGTTTCGATGGAATGTATATAACCTTTCACAGAATCCATGTTGCACCTCCGTAGGGGGACACAGGCCGCCGAGCGAATCCACGCAAATCTTCACAGCACCGCAGCCTCACATCGCACTTACGCGTCTCTTCGTGCCACGCGTAACGAATTCCTTCGAGCATTCTAGGCAGCGCGATGCTTCATTCGCCAAGCATCAGAGCTTCGCGTGTACCGTTCTACGAATGACTTCGAGCTGCTGTTCGTGTGTCAGTGTGGTGAAGTTGACCGCATAGCCCGATACACGAATGGTCAGGTTCGGATATTTCTCCGGGTGATCCATTGCATCGAGCAAGGTCTTACGAAGGATGACGTTGACGTTGATGTGATGTCCGCCGTCGGTAAAATAACCGTCAAGCAGGTTGAAGAGATTCTCTTTCTGTTCGTCTTCGGTCTTACCCAATGTAGTCGGCAGGATAGAGAATGTGTAGGAGATGCCGTCCTCGCTGTAGTCGTATTGCAGATTGGCAACCGAACGCATCGAGGCCACTGCACCGCTTGAGTCACGGCCATGCATCGGGTTGGCACCCGGTGCGAAAGGTTCACCCATCTTACGGCCATCCGGTGTAGAACCTGTCTTCTTACCATATACCACGTTGGAGGTAATGGTCAGGATGGACTGCGTCGGGCGGGCGTTGCGGTAGCACTTGTGCTTACTTAACTGTTTCATGAACTTACGAACGACTTCTGCTGCGATCTTGTCGACCTTCGGGATATCATTTCCATACTTGGGAAAATCACCCGTAATCTCGAAGTCTACAGCGAGTCCGAGTTCATTGCGGATCGGCTTGACCTTCGCGTACTTGATTGCAGACAGGCTGTCCGCGACTACGGAAAGACCGGAGATACCACATGCCATGGTGCGGTCGATCTTCTCATCGTGAAGCGCCATCTCGAGGCGCTCGTAGCAGTACTTATCGTGCATATAGTGGATGACGTTCAACGTGTTGATATAGAGCTTACTCAGCCATGCGCAGGTCTCGTCGAAACGCGCCATGACCTCATCGTAGTCGAGATACTCAGAAGTGATTGGGTTACGAACCGGTCCCACCTGATCGCCGGTCTTCTCATCACGACCACCATTGATCGAATAAAGCAGTGCTTTTGCCAGATTTGCACGAGCACCGAAGAACTGCATCTGCTTACCAACACGCATCGCAGAGACACAGCAGGCGATGGCGTAATCGTCACCGAACTTCTCACGCATGAGTTCATCACTCTCGTACTGAATCGCAGAAGTGTTGATGGAGATTTTTGCACAGTAACGCTTGAAATTCTCCGGAAGATTCGGGCTCCAGAGGATGGTCATGTTCGGCTCCGGTGCCGGGCCCAGGTTCTCCAATGTGTGGAGGAAACGGTAGCTCATCTTGGTGACCATGTGACGTCCGTCAAGGCCGATACCGCCGATACTCTCGGTGATCCATGTCGGGTCGCCGGTGAAGAGTTCATCGTAAGCCGGTGTACGCAAGAAGCGGACCATACGAAGCTTCATGATGAAGTGGTCAACAACTTCCTGAATCTCGGACTCCGTCATGGTGCCATTCTTCAGTTCTTCTTCTGCATAAATATCGAGGAAGGTGGACACACGTCCGAGGGACATCGCCGCACCGTTCTGCTCTTTGACAACACCGAGATAACCGAAGTATACCCACTGTACCGCCTCGGTAAAATTTCTCGCTGCGCGGGAGATGTCGAATCCGTAGCTCTGCGCCATTTTCGTCAGCTCGTAGAGGCTCTTCACCTGCTCAGAGATTTCCTCACGCTGCTGGATGGTCTCCACATCCATCACATCCGGAAGGATCGTGTCTTTCGCTTTTCGCTTCTGGGCAATCAGGAACGCCGTGCCGTAGAGGGCGATACGACGATAGTCACCGATGATACGACCACGGCCGTAAGCATCCGGAAGGCCGGTCAGGATGCCACAGTGGCGGGCACGCTGCATCTCCGGCGTATAGGCGTCGAAAACACCATCGTTATGTGTTTTTCTGTATTGGAACACGCGCTCCACTTCCGGGTCCATCTCACGGGCATATGCCTCGAGAGAACTTCTGACCATACGGATGCCGCCGAACGGCATAATGGCGCGCTTCAGAGGTTCATCGGTCTGAAGGCCGACAATCTTCTCTTTGCTCTGATCGATATATCCAGGTTTGTGGGAGGTAATCGTGGAAATGGTGTGCTCATCGACATCCAAGATGCCCTGTTCTTTCTCTTTCGCGCGAAGTGCCGAGACTTGCTTCCAAAGATCAATTGTAGCTTCTGTCGGCGGAGCCAGGAACGACTCGTCTCCATCGTACGGGGTGTAATTCTTGTTGATAAAGTCACGGACGCATACGTCCTCTGACCATTTTCCAGGTACAAACATGTAAATTCCTCCTCGCGAACCTTTCTGCCGGAACGCCCTTAATTGAGCCATTCCCGAATCATCCATTCAAAAAGTACTGTGTCGTCCATCTTTTGTCTCGTTGGAATCTGTCTGACCAAGAAGCATTTCGTCCGTCTAGGCAGGTGCCACCCCGCCTTGTGATCTCACTTTGGAACCAACGGGAGCCACCCCGTTTCCCACGCTTCCTCGCCGGTAGAATCACCGCCGAGCGCAAATGATTTTCATTACTCCTTCATGATAGCGTACGCACAAATCCCTGTCACGCAAATTTTCCTGCACATTTGCACAAAACATTCCCGATTTTCATTATGAAATTGCACATACGAAAGAAACGACTGGGACCCGCGTGCCCGCAAGTCCCAGCCGTGCAAGTATTTCTACCATATATTCGGGAAAACCACCGACTCTCAAACCGCTTTGAAATCAGTGTTGAAATCAGTGTTGAACTCAGTTCTCCGCCGGCTCATCTTCCGGCATCTCAACGTACGCGCCAAGGACCTGGAAGAACTCATTTGCTTTCGCGCCGTATTTAGCCAATGGGGTGTACTCGAAGTGAATACGAACACCATTGCTCACCATGGTCACCTCGCCATCATCGATGAGATAGCCGAAGCTCGTTGCCTCGTCAAAATACAAAATTCCATCGCTGGACTTGCCCGGTGCATCCCAGCTCATGAAATCTACGTACGCATCATCCGGTGTTGCAAATGAGATGTAGCTCGCAGAGAAATCATCTCCCGGACGCTCCTTCACGCTAAGCTTTTGGGTCGGGTTGTCGTCTGCACGAAGGCCTGTCACCTTTCCCTCGACAATCTCTGCCTCCGGATCCACTACCGCATAAGCCTTCTTAAAAAGCTCCGCATCCACATCTACCGGCTTCAACTCCTTGAAAGTCAGACCGCCGTAGACCGTCTTTCTGGTCGGTTCAGTCTCACTGGCTTCCGTAGTCGCCTCAGTGGTTGCCTCAGAAGTCGCCTCTGTCGTAGCTTCAGTTGCAGTGGTCACCTCGGTGGTTGCCTCGGTGGTTGCCTCGGTTGTGGGTTCCGTAGTCTCTTTTGTCTCCTCGCTCACAGCCTCAGTCGTCTCCGTCTTCTTGTCGTCGGAATCCTTCTCATCTTTGTCCTTGGACGAGCAGCCCGCCATCAGCATGGTTGCAGCAAGGCACAAAGCACTTAATTTCACAATCGTCTTCTTCATTTTTTCCCTCTCCTTTTTCACGCGCCTTCACAACTTCCCACTTGCGTGCCCACGCGCAGTTTCTCTCCCACGCACGTGCACGCTCTTCTCAAGCGCGCTTTCGCGATTATAAACTCTCCCATATTGAATGTCAATTTTTAGTCTTCTCTGCTGAAAACACGCCTTCGCCCCGAAGCCACTACTTACCCAATCGAGCATTCCGGAAAACTTCTTCCGCTTTCTTAGTAAGATTTGCCATGGCGCAGTCTCTCTTCATGGCTTCTTCCAGGCTCATTCCCTCCGGCATCGTGGGATAGACCGCTTCGATTCCGTGAGCTTGGCAGTCCTTCGCTGCCTCCGTCGCGCTTCCGCAGAACGCAATCACTCGCTTCCCGTACTTTCTAGCCAACGCTGCCACACCGGCGGGTGCTTTGCCCATATAAGTCTGGGCATCGATCCGCCCCTCGCCCGTGATTACGAGGTCCGCGGTCTGGATCTTCTCCTCCAGCCCCGTCTCGTCCATGATGATATCGATGCCTCGTTCCAATTTGGCATTGGTAAAAGCACTGAATGCGAAGCCGAGTCCGCCGGCCGCGCCGGCGCCGGGCATGTCAGGATCACCGCGGCTTCCGACGATCTGCGCATACTTCAGAAGCCACGCATCCATCTCCTCGATCTGTCCCGCGCTGGCGCCTTTCTGCGGGCCAAACACGTGACTACATCCATTCGGTCCGCAAAGCGGATTCTGCACATCGCAGACGATTCGGAAAGAACTATTTTTCAACATCGGATTTACATTCTCGTCTGAGATGCTGCACAATTCAGCCAAGCCGATGGCACCTCGAGAAATAGGACGACCCGCCGCGTCTCGAAAATCAAATCCCAACGCTTGTAGCATGCCCACGCCACCATCGTTCGTGGCGCTGCCGCCAATGCCAATGATGAAATGTCGGCAACCCTCGCGCATCGCTTCACCGATCAGCTCGCCCACCCCATACGTGGTGGTGAATAGCGGATTTCGCTTCGCTGGCTCCACCAGCGTCAGCCCCGCCGCAGCCGCCATCTCGATCACCGCCGTCTTGCCACTGTCGCCCGCCGCGGCCGCCATCTCGATCACCGCCGTCTTGCCACTATCACCCGCCGCGGCCGCCATCTCGACCACCGCGGTTTTGCTGGATGTCGGCCATTTTCTGGCAGATTGCAAAGCAGGCTCGATGGGTACCCGCGCGTCCTCGATTTGAAACGCCTCACTCTCGGCACAAGTGCTTTTCCCATCGAGAATGCCCCATTGTGCAAGAACCGGTTCACCTAGTGGTCCAGTCACTTCGGTCTGTCGTAAGGCGCCGCTCATCCCATCGACCAGTGTCAAAACTGTTCCCTCGCCGCCGTCAGCAATCGGGCAAACCAGTACTTCGGCATCGTGATTCGCACGTAAGATGCCGTCCCTGATTGCCTGCCCCGCCTCAACGGAAGTCAGGCTTCCCTTAAATGAATCGACTGCAACAACTATCCTCATGGTCTTCTCTCCGAAATGGCTGTCTCACTTTCAGAATTAATACTTCGTCAAGCGTTGATTAAGTATAGTGTAAGTCGAGAAAGGTGAAAGGAAAAGAGGGAGTCTTCGCGTGGACCAGCCACATCCAAGACACCCTCTCTCTCGAGTGTTTTTACCAAATACTTCGTATCGCTATTCGACTACGTGCCGAACAGCTGAAGAATCAGACGCTACCTGCAGTGATACCGTAGCTCTTGCAGCGATTCTTAAATTCATCCGATCCGACGATACCGCGGAGAACCTGTAATCTGGACCAGCCATTATTGAGGCAGGAGATCCAGTAATTTCTACCGCTCGTATCCGGATTTCTTCCCAAGAGTGCCATGTACAGTGCATCGACGTACCCTGCATTGGAAGACTTCTTATTCTGGTACTCGGAAGAATCGATAAAGCCCTTTGCCACCTGCGCCGCGCTCATACTGCCGTTACAAAGGCGCAATGCCCAGCTGTCGATCTCCGAATTGGAAGCTGTTCTGCCAAGGAGCTTCTTGTAAAGTGTCGCCACATATTCACGCGCACCCGTTGTGATGGTCGTCGTCGGAACCTGCGTTCCTTTGGTCGGGAGTGGCTCGACCGGCTTCGCGGTATTGGAACACGTTGTAGTCGAATAAGTTGAATATTTGCCGCCATTGATGAAATCCGGACGACCGAATCCTGCCACCTTAGTAGCCGTGATGCTGATCGTCGACTTACATACTCGGTCGGTATTCTCACCGGAGTTTCCATCGACGTAGGTGAATTGCTTCGTCTTCATATTCACATCCACGACTAATCCAGTATGATTCACCTCATTATTCTTATCGTAGAAGAAAACCTGGTCACCCTTCTGTGGGTTATTGCCGCGTGGATAATAGGCGCCGTTGTCTTTGTAGTATCTCAAAGAAGTCTGGCAATATGCACTGCCGTATGGATACTGATAAGTCATTCTCTTGGCCTGGTCGATGCCGTATGCCTTCATGAAGCACCAGTCTACGAAGGCATCGCACCATGCAGTACAGGTGGAATCCCAGTCGTAGAACTTGTTTGCCAACTCTTTACCGAACTTCGTGTAGTTGTTGCGTTCAGATGTATTCGCTGTCTTGGAATACAAGTTCGAATCTGACTTCTTCTCAATGTAGCCAACCTCTGCCAACGCATAATCTACGACCGGCTGAACCGAAATATTCGCACTGACCTTCTTCATCGGTTTCATGACGCCGATTGACAAAATACACGTTGCAGTCAGCACCACTGACGCAATCTTAGTGATAAATTTCTTTGTTTGCATTGAATACTCCTTACCCATTTTTGCCTAATTTCGCCCGATTTTCAGCCGGCTTTTTTGCCCGATTTTCACCCGGTTTTTTGCCCGGTTTTCACCCGATTGACAGCCAGTTTTCGAAAGCGATTTCGATTCCCGAATATAAACATTTGTCGGTCCAAACCCCATGTGCATTTTTGCACCCCGACGGTTTGAGAATATCAATTGAAAAGTGGGTTTTCAAGTCAAATTTTCTTGCACTTCACGGTGGCGGTGGGCGCGGGAGCAGCAGGAGGGGTGCCGCGGGTGTTTTTTTTCATATATTTTCCACGGAAAGGGAGAAGCGTGGAAATTATAGGTTCTTCACGGAAACTTGGGGAATGAGGAATCAGAAGAATTGAAATGGAGAAATAACATGCTGGTGCAAAACGTGGGATTTCCGACTGGAGAGACTAAAGTGTTCTGTAGTCGGAAGAGAAAATGAAAGATGCGAGTG
>JAZLMM010000054.1:0-61123 GCA_045598705.1 Oscillospiraceae bacterium | reverse complement strand
ATTGTTCAGACAATTCCTGCAATGTTACACCTTCTACCAGATGCATTTTTACGATCTTTAACTTGGTTTCTCTTGTTATTAGCATAAAAGTACCCCCTTTTCATTGTACATCGCTGTACAAAAAATGGGGGTAACTTCATGAAATTTGGCGGAGACGGAGGGATTCGAACCCTCGAGCCGAAAAACCGGCTAACGCATTTCGAGTGCGCCCCGTTATGACCACTTCGATACGTCTCCAAATTGCTATTCGATTATAAGAGTCAAGGGCGACTACGTCAAGAGCAGAAGGAAAACCACCTGTGGTTTGTGGAAGGTGAACATCTCCCAAAACGAATGTCAAAAAAATGTGTATTTTTTGTATATTCGCTTCTTTCTTTATTGCTGATTGTTCTAAAAAGGGGTAACATTATTATAGAGAATTTGTATGGAGCATGACACATGACAGATGAGTTAAAGGACATAATTTATAGTGATCTTTTCCGTTACACGGGTAATGCCAGACGGCATAAGAACGTGTTCATCACCTACTACGAGGAGATGAAGACCAGTCCTGAGTTCCACTATATCAGCAACATGCGTCATTGTAGCTACCACTACCAGAAGACCTTAACGAAGATTCATGACTTCAAGTATTTCTATCACAAATTCTGTCTCTATTTCTGTAGCAAGGCATTAGACCGCAAGTCAAGGAAATATCATTTCCAGATTCCGTACGAGACGAAGATTGACAAGGGATTCTACATCGCCCACTTCGGACGTATTATTATCCATCCGAAGTCAGTCATCGGTCATAATGTCAATGTTTCTACAGGTGTTGTCATTGGTACGCAGTTCCGTGGTTCTCGAAGAGGCGCTCCGAATATCGGAAACTATGTCTGGATCGGCGCAAATGCCGTCATTGTAGGTAAAATCAACATCGGAAACAATGTTCTGATTGCCCCTGGCGCCTATGTCAACTTCGATGTGCCGGACAACTCCATTGTCATCGGCAACCCAGGACTCATCCGTCAGTCCCCGGGTGCGACCCTCGGCTACATCAACAACACGATTCTTTTTGACGAGTACAATGTACGATCCGGAGATGCCTAATGTTTACGAACGTCACTCATTACAGACTTCCTAATAAAGAGTACATGAACCGCCGTCTCAGTCTTTCAAGTAAGATCGATCAGAATACGGCGGTCATTCTTTTTGCAGGCCGCGCGCCCATGTCTTCGCTGGACGATGCGTACCCATTCTTACCGAACCGGAATTTCTTCTATTTCTGCGGAATTGAGCAGGAAGAGTCTGTTCTAGTTCTAATCAAGCAGGATTCACCCAGCAATCTTTCCAAGCATGCGTATTTTGAAGAACGTCTCTACATTCTTCCTCGCGAGCCCGAGAAGGAGAAGTGGACCGGCCACCGTTTGTCTTTGGAAGAGGCATCTGCAATCTCTGGCATTGCAGATGTGCGCGACCTATCCTGTTTATACGATGACATTGAAGATATTCTAGGAAATTCCATGAAGATCGCATGGGATGAGACCGACCTATCTCCGAATCGTGCACGACTGGAACAGTTCCTAGCTAAGTCCGATCTTTTTGATTCGGCAACAGATATATCAGGGTTTGCGGCACTACTACGAATCGTGAAGTCCCCCGAAGAAATCAAAGCCATTCGTGCTGCGATTGACGTGACAACAGAATCCTTGGAAGTGCTAGAACACTCTTTGCATCCAGGCATGACTGAGAATGAGGCGCGTGCCATCCTCGAATGCGAGATGATGAAGCGCGGCTCGTTGTTCCATGCCTTCCCTACCATCTCTGCCGGAGGTAGAAATACGTTATGTCTTCACTACCCAACCCCAACAGAGCTAATTGAAGATGGACAGATGCTCCAGATCGACTGTGGTGCAAGAGCCGGCGGATATTGTGCAGATATATCTCGAGCTTACGCCGTCAACGGGAAGCGCGATGCGAAACAGCAAGCCCTATTCGAATTGATCTTGGCATGTAAGCAAGCGGCACTGGATTCGATTCGACCGGGAAGCACCATAGCTCAGGTCAATGACGCGACGCGCAAAGTGGCAGCTGCTGGTCTTCGTGACCTCGGTGTTATTTCTCATGCGGTCAAAGATGTGCTGGATGAAAGCAAGAAATACTACTGGCACAACACCCTCCATTTCCTAGGACTGGATGTTCATGACATAGGCGATCGTGAGATGGTCTTTGTCCCAGGTATGGTCTTTGCTGTAGAGCCCGGCATTTATATTCCGCAATGGGGCTTTGGTTTCCGTGTGGAGGACGATGTTCTGGTTACCAACAATGGCTCCACTTATCTTTCTACCCCACAATCCTAACAAGCCTGTAACACGATAGTCAAAATCAACACGTACAATCAGTATAGAGTATTAGGTCTAATTGTGGAAAGGAAGGTATAAGACGTGCCAAACAGTATCATCATTATCCTGATCGTAGTGGGGCTTCTCTTGATTGCTGCCGCCCTCACATGGCTGCTGATCTACTCCTATGCTGTCCGTGTTGCCTATCGCATTTTTGGTCGTCCTCAGCCTCGCCCACCCTACGACAAATCACCGCTTTCTATCGACCAGACCACGATTTTCGGACGTGGTCAGAACTGGTTCTATAGCAATCGGCAGAATATTCTGGATTGGCAGATGACTTCCTTTGACGGATTGAAACTGCATGCTTACTTCATTCCAGCTACCAAGCGCACCACCCGTGATGTCGTCATTCTGATTCACGGATACAATGATCAACCCTCTGTAATGGCTGCTTACGCACAGGCTCATCTGGAGAAACATGACTGCCACATTCTGATTCCTCATCTTCGTGCACATGGCATGAGCGAAGGCAGCTTCGTCGGATTCGGTCTATTTGACAGTCAGGATATAGCCATGTGGATGCAGTATCTGGAGACTCGACTTGGACCTGACTTGAAGATTATTCTTCACGGACGTTCGATGGGTGCTGCGACAACCCTCATGACAGCAGGTTCCGGCATCTGCCCCGACTCTCTTCAGGGCATCATCTCAGACAGTTCTTTTGACGCATTAGATAAGCAACTAGCACACTTGATCCATCAGAAATGCCATGTAAAATTCAGACCATTTCTCATGTTGGTAAGCAAAGTCGTACTCGACCGATTCGGTTTTCCAATCGAGAAATGTTCACCGGTATCGATTGCCAACCGCATCAGTGTACCGGTACTACTCTTCCACGGAACTGCTGACACGCTGGTACTCCCCGAAATGAGTGACAACATCTATAACCGATTAACTGCACCGAAGCGAATTCTTCTTATCGAGAATTCGAATCACTGCATGGCTTATCATGATGCGCCCGAGAAGTATTCCGCCGAGCTGGACCGATTCTACGAAAGCTTGAGCGACAGTGAGTGGCAAAGATTAATCGGTAAGTACTGAAGCAATTGAATACTCATATTGGTGATGATAGAATAGAAGAATAATAGAGTAAATTAAAACTGACGATTGTGAGATTGCTTGCGATGGAAAGTACACAACATTCTGATGTTTTCGAGGTGAACGCCCTCTCAGATTTCGCTTCTAGGCTTCTTGCTCTGACCGACACGTTAGAGTCACTTTATGATGTCAATTTGAAAACGGGCGCTTTTTCCTACTTTATTAAACCTAAGAATGCACGCGAGAAAGTTCGTTCAAATGTATTCGAGAATAAGGACTTCTTCGCGGATCTACGATTGAATATGAGCGGATTGATCTTCGAAGATGACTTAGATGAAGTCTGCACTGTACTCACCCGTTCTTTCCTTACTGAAGAGCTCTCCAAGCGGAACCATTTTGACTGGTATTTCCGTCTGATGCTCAACAACAAGCCCGCTTGGTATATGTTACGTGTCGTATATCGTGACGAATCGAAAGAGCGCGTCATTATCGGTGTGATTAATGCTGAGAAAGATATGCAGCTGCGAAACCAGGCAACCTTCGAAGCGCTCCTCAAGCACGAGACTTTCCAGACCGATTTACTCAATTACTATACGGAGAACGAAGGCAATCCGATCCATCTCCTGAAACACTTCCTTGCACGTCTTCTCGACCTCTACCAATGTGATCAAGTCGTCTACCGTGATTTGAAGGAAGCGAAGATTTCGCTTCTATCTTCGAATCTGAATGCTACATGGAATGTTCCGATTTCGCACTGTTTACAATGCGAACTCTACGATGCAAGTCATTCTATATGTATGGCAGGGTTGAAGAATTCTGTTGAAGATCAGGAGAAAGACTACAATTCTCTTCGATTTCCCAAATGCCCCGTCAAGTCTTCTCTCACCCGCACCGTGATGCAAGACGGCAAACCCGCGGGCTATTTGTCGGTAAACTACATAGAAGAAGCACATGATTTTGAGAAGTACGAATACAAGACATTAGAAGATATTTGTAGAATCCTCTCGATTGTCCTCTCTCGCACCGAGGCCCGCAAGGCCAATAACATCCTACGTAAAGAAATCGAGCTTAAGAATCAGGTTGAACAATCCCTTCAGATCATCGAAGGCTTAGCTTCCACCTATTCCATCGTTTTCCTCATTGATATACTTCAGAATAAAGTCATACCTTATGCAGCGAACGATTCGGCTGGTCATACTTTCAAAGAAGGTATCACTGCCATCACTTCCTATACTGATGTATATAAATCGTATGTAGACAAGCTCGTATTCGCACCTGATGTAGAAGAGATGGTGAAGGTCTGTTCCATCGCCAATCTGAAGAAGCAGCTACGAAATAAGAAGACTTTCTCACACATCTACCGCTCTTCTTTCTCTGGGAAGATCGAATATCGGGAGATTACTTTCGTCAAGTGCGACGATGAGAATAGTAAGCCAACTTCTGTCGTAGTTGGTATCTCGGACAAGCACAGTGATCTTCTCGAGCACAAAGTAATCGAGACGCTATCCAGCGACTATACTTCTATCTATATTGCGGATTTGGACAACAACTATTGTCAGCCTATTCTTCACTCCAAAGAATACGATAAGATCGTAGGCGGCAAACAACGTTCTTTCAGTAAAGTGAATACGATTTTCTCTGAACTCGTTGATGAGAAGTATAAAGAGTTCTGGACGAATTTCAGTGATCCCTCTTGGACCAAGCATTATCTTTCCGATTCGGATAGAAAAGAGTATCTCTATCACATCACAAGACACAATCACTGGTATCGTTCTGAGTTCCGTGTCATGGAGCGCAACTCAGAGGGTGAAGCTTCCAAGATCATCACCACCGTGCAGATCGTCGATGCAGAATATGCTGAGAAAATGGCAGCAGATCAGAAGCTAGAGAAAGCTTTGGAAGATGCCAAAGCGGCTTCGCGCGCAAAATCTACTTTCTTAAGTAACATGTCTCACGATATTCGCACACCGATGAATGCCATCATTGGCTTCACCAATTTAGCCGTCTCACATATCGACGATCTGGATCTGGTCAGAAGTTATCTGACCAAGATTAGTCAGTCATCAAGTCACCTCCTTTCCCTCATCAACGATGTACTGGACATGAGCCGAATTGAATCCGGCAAAATGTCCCTCACCGAGAGCGAGGAGAATCTTGCAGAGATCATTCACATGGTCCGCAGCATCATCGAGTACGACATTCGAAGCAAAGATCTGGATTTCCAGGTCGAAGTAGTCGATCTCTTTGACGAAGACATCGTAGTGGATAAGCTTCGTCTGAATCAGGTCCTGCTCAATACGTTAAATAATGCCATTAAATATACACCGAGAGGCGGATCTGTTTCGTTAACAATATCAGAGCAAAGCTGCAAGAAGAAAGGCTATGCAACCTACGAATTCAAGGTAAAAGACAGCGGAGTCGGCATGAGTGCAGACTTTGCACGTACGATCTTCGATCCTTTCACAAGAGAGAAGACCTCAACAATCAGTGGCATTCAAGGAACCGGACTAGGTATGTCCATTACGAAGAGCATCGTTGATCTGATGGGCGGAACGATTGGTGTCTCTTCTGAGGAAGGTCACGGCACGGAAGTCACGGTCTGTTGTACGTTCAAGCTCGTGAAGCAACAGCCCCGCCCGAAGCACAAGGACAACCGTTCAAAGTCGAGCAAAATCAAGAAAATCTTGATGGTAGAAGACAACCCACTGAACCGTGAGATTGCCACAGAACTGCTGGAAGAAAGTGGTTTTACCATAGATACAGTAAACGATGGAGCATATGCAGTAGAAACCATGAAGAACGCCAAGGCGGAGGATTATGACCTGATTCTCATGGATATACAAATGCCGATTATGGATGGATACCAAGCGACTAGGGAAATTCGTGCACTACATAATGGTACGGAGAAAATACCGATTATCGCCATCACCGCGAATGCCTTTGACGAAGATCGTCATGCCGCACTTGAAGCTGGCATGAACGATCACGTTTCGAAGCCAATCAATCTGCAACAGTTATTGGATGCAATTGCTCGGCTCAACTAATCAATCAAGTTGTTCAATCTGATTCAGTGTATACTGATACTTCTCTTTCACATCATCCAGAAGCGGTGTGATGTCCACCGTAGGAGCGCCATGTCTCATTGTCTCACATAGTTCGCTCGAGGACTTGGCTAGATCTCCAAGACACAGATTCAAGGCCATTCCTTTGATGCTATGAGAACTACGGAATGCAGTCTCCCAGTCTTCCGCCTCGATTGCCTGAAGCATCTCATCATAGTCTGTAGTGGTGGTAAAACGTCTTAAGTATTTCAGCACCCGTTGTTCATCCAGCAGACGATCGAGCACCTCACTACGGCTCCCGCCTACTGCCTGATAGAAATCCTGTAGTGTCATAGAATACCTCCGTTACTTATACGAATTTGCCGTCTTGGCAAAAGTGTCGCGGCATGCGATAAAACATTCCATCAACTTGGGGTTATACTGTCCACATTCGCCGTGAACGATCATCTGGAAAGCGATATCTGTAGAGAAAGCTTTACGATAGACACGGTCAGTAGTCAATGCGTCATAACAATCTGCAAATGCAACAATCTGGGCAGAAATTGGTATATTCTCTCCCGACAGACCTTCCGGATAGCCTTTGCCATCCCAACGCTCATGATGGTACATGCAAATATCGCGACAAAGACCGTAATTGGTCTTATCCCACATTCGCTGTGTCTCGTCAAGAATCTGCGCACCATAGAGTGTATGACGCTTCATCTCGTCAAATTCATCACTAGAGAGTTTACCTGGCTTGTTAAGCAAAGCATCCGGCACATGGATCTTTCCGACATCATGCATCGCCGAAGCAGATGCCATCTGCTTCACAGTATATTCTGTCAATCCATACTCCGGGCAGGTAACCATAATCTGTCGAGCAAGAATTTCTGTATATGTCTTGACGCGCTTCACATGCTGGCCACTTTCCAGACTTCTTGCTTCTACAATAGAACTCAGAAGTTCCATCGCTTCATCATTTCTCTTCTTTAATCGACGATTCTTCCGCTCCAGTTCATCAGCCTGTTCGCGCAATGTCTTAATCTGTTCCTGTACACGTTCTTCCAATGCATTCTTATATTCATAAAGCGAAACTGCATTCTTTACTCTCTGTCGTACAAGCCCGGTATTGAAAGGCTTACGAACAAAATCAGTAGCACCCAGTGTGAGACAAGAACGTTCTATCTCTTCCCCTTCTTCACTGGTAATAATCAAGATTGGGAAACGATCTACTAGGCCACGCGCGCAAAGCAAAGTCAATACATCAATACCATTCATCTTAGGCATCACTATATCGAGGAGAACTGCAGCCAATTCATCCTGTTTCTCCATAATAATCTCAATCGCGTCCTCGCCGTTACTCGCTTCCATGACCTCATAGTCATCACGAAGCATATCCATCAGGATTTCACGATTCATGTTACTATCATCTACAATTAATGCCGTCCGTGCCATTCGCTCTTCCCCCAGTCATCATACTTTCATCATTCACCCAACTCAATGACTCAGTATCAATTTAAAGTATATAACGCATCTGTTATATTCGTGTTAAAACGTTTTTGTTATCCCTAAATTAAATCCGCAATCGTTTGAAGCAGCTTAGCGGTATCTACAGGTTTAACCAAATAACCATCCATGCCCGCCTTCTTGGCATTCCGCCTATCTTCCGGATACGCATTGGAAGTCATGGCAACGATCGGGACGCCCGCACGAACACGGTTCGGAAGTGCACGAATCAGCGTAGTCGCTTCTACGCCATCGATAACCGGCATCTGAATATCCATCAATACGCAGCAGTACGTACCAGGTTCCGCGTGCTTGATTCGTTTCACCGCTTCTGCGCCGTTCATCACGCAATCGACAAGAAGGCCTTTCTCCTCGAGAACATCACTAGTAATGCCCAGGTTCAATTCATTATCCTCTGCAATCAATACTCGCTTCCCCTTCAGGATCTCTGCCACATCTCGAATCTCAGTATCAATCTCAATCTCCGGTGATTCCATACCAGGGAAAACCACATTATCATATAAACGAGCAAGTCCATCTGCTGAAACCTTCGCTCGCTCTAAGTTCTCGAACAAAGCTCTCGGATCATCTGCATTCTTCAGGCTCTTCGCTAAGCAACCACATATATTATAAAGTGCAGTACGAGTATCCACATTAAGATTCTTCTCGAATTCAGCCGCTCGGCGTTCCGCTTCAAGACTCGCCTCAAGTGCCACAATTCGATCCTTCGCGTGACGATCAATCACTTTCATCTCAGGCTTCATGCCGTCCGGATACGTTAAATCGAAGTTCACATTCACACCCATCACTTCCATGTAACGGAGAAATTCTTCAAAATCCACGCTCTTTCGACGAATTCTCATCGTAAGATTACTCGGCGTCTGCTCTGTGCGTCTAGCCAGTTCTGAAACCGTGATATTCATATCCTTACAAGTATTCTTCAATAATTCCGAAAGATTCATATTTGACCCTCCACGCGAACCCCCGTACGCGTTCTTCGTTTCTAATTAATCGAATTATAACACATTGATTGCCTGATTACAATACTGTTATCTTGTTAATAATATTTTAACAGAAAAGTCCAGTGCCGTTTGGGCACTGGACTGAATGGACTTACAAGCGGAAGAATTTACGACACAGTTGTTAGAAATCAGAAGTACTTCTTCTCGAGGATACGTACACCTTCACTCGTACCCACAACAATGCAATCACACATCTTCAAGAATTGACCTGTTGCGACAACACCTACAATCATACTAAGCATGTCTCGAACACTCATAACATCCACTGGCATATCAAGGTGCAGATCTGCAATATAATTGCCATTATCCGTAACAAAGAGTTCACCTTTACGCATACGCATCACAGGATTGAAGCCACACACTCTTAATTGTGCAAATGTAACCTGGTAACCGTATGGAAGGATCTCGACCGGAAGCGGGAATTCTCCGATCTCATTCACTAGTTTGCTCTCATCAAGAATCCAAACCACTTCATTTGCAATCGTCGCGACGATTTTCTCACGGAAAAGCGCGCCACCACCGCCTTTGGTAGCATTGAAGGCATGATCAATCTCATCGACACCATCGATTGCTAAATCGATAGAGGTTACATCATTGATGTCGACGATATTAATGCCCAAAGCACGTGCACGTTCCTCCGTGTCTTGGGAAGTAGCCACCGCCCGAATCTTCAAGCCTTGCTTCACCATTGCACCGATTCTATCTATCAGGAAACTCACAGTCGTTCCGGATCCCAAGCCTATCGTCATACCACTCTGAACGAACTGCGCAGCATGATCAGCAGCCATTTTCTTTAAGGAATCCGTATATTCAAACGCACTAAAATGATTTGCCTCGCCCATCTCGATAATACCATCCTCTCTTTCACGTTTCGTTCTCCTCTACGAGCAGCTAGTTCTACCGCTCGGTCCCCAATGAGTAAATACGACTCGTTGCGCTTCTTCTCGCGCAAGTAGCATGATGTCTATTATTCGTTGACTCAAGTAGTCGAGAAAAATGTCATTTCTACTCAATGATATGAATGCAGAAACGACATCGACTTGTTTGATTTATATATTACACTAGATTTCATCTCGAAGGTAGCACGAAAAGAGTAATTTGCTATCTCAAAATGTATTTTTCACAATTCATTAATATATCAAAAAAAGAATCGAACAAGGTAACAAACAAGTATTAAAGAAAGCGCTGTCCCAAAACCATTAGGTCTCGGGACAGCGTCTATGTTGGAAGCTTATGATAAGGAGGTGGTTACTACCAACAGCGTGTATGAAAAACGGTATGCATGAGTTCTTTACTGTCTTTATTATCCTACTTGTAATGCAAGAGGAAAACGGCCAGAACTTCAATTTGCGAGCTACTATTTTGCTTTCTATTCAGGAAAAGAACCTCTCTTACAAAGTATCTCAATAATCTATACAAGAAAATTTCACAACTTATTTCCGTTTTGTCGCGTATGAAGGCGCCCTTTTCTGGGCTTCAAAAACGTAATAGCCATTTTCCTCATAGATTCTTACACCACCAAAAATTGATATTAATTTGTTCTTGTACCAATCTTTACGTTTGGTAACCATGAACATCTTCCCACCGATTCTCAATCGGTTGAAGCCTTTCTCTATGAAAGTCTTCGCAACTTTGAAATCAGTGTGATACGGTGGATTGCTGAGGATCAGATCGAAATCACTACCCGGAACCTGTGACAGTCCATCTCCTACAACACATGTAGCACCATCAAAGCCGTTATTGGTCAAGTTTTTCGAAGCCACGGCAACGGCCGTCGGATCAATATCCGTCAGCACCAGATTAGAAGGATGAACACCGCTTGCCGCTGCCGCCAACGAGACGATGCCACATCCACATCCTAAGTCAAGAACCTTGTCTTCAGGATGAAATTCCACAAACTTCAGCATCGCAAGAGTCCCCTTGTCTGCTTCTTTCGGTGAAAACAAAGAGGATTCTGTCTCGATTCGAATTTCATGATTTGCGTAAAGAAAAGTATACATGAGGCAATTACACTACTGCAGCGACTTTGTCCAAGAGATATACATCAAGAATGATCAGTCCGATACATACGAGTGCAGTTACAGAAGCAAATACGATACCATATGTCCCGAAGCTACGACCGACATGATGCGGTTTACGGCAGGATACTACACCTATTATAGAGAGAATCAGCGCAATCACTGCGCAACCGAGCACAATGCCTTCCCATACAAGTGTATTGTGAATCGACAACTGATTGAGAACAGGAGGGATAGCCGGAATCAAGCATGCAATCGTGCTTAATACCGCAAAAAGGAATCCCAGCATGCAACTCATGCTGAGTATCAGTTGTGGGCGATGTCTATCTGGGAAAGAACGTTCATTATGTCGTTCTAGCATCTCCGCAGTTTCATCGTCCGAATCACCGATCTGCAAAACCGGTTCCTCATTCTGAACAGAGTCCACCAGACCTTGTTTCAAGTCATTCTCGAGTTTATTCAATGAATCATTCGTATTCTTCGAAACTTGATTCTCATTCTGTTCCATCTCAGCCATATCTTCCTATCCCTCTTCTCATCATATGTAGAAAATCGAACACATTATAGCACCGTTTCTCATATCTTGCATCGTCATTCTTATCCGGTCGCACCATGTAGGATTCTCACACTTGCCACTAATATGGGAAACATAGTATTATATGTCCGTTATGCGTGAGTAAAATGCGAGGTCGAAGCTATGTCAAATAACGAAACAAACAACTCGGAGAGTCTACAGCGTCAGCTGAATCCAATGCACGTTTGGGCCATTGCCTTTGGTTGCATCATTGGGTGGGGTTCTTTCATCAATCCTGGAAAGAAATTCCTGCCAAATTCCGGTGTGGCCGGCACTGCCATCGCCATGTTACTTGGCGCATTAGTTATGGTCATCATCGCATTCAGTTATGCATATATGGTACCGAAGTTCCCGAAGGCAGGTGGCGAGTTCACATTCACCAAGATGTGCTTCGGCAAGTTCCCCGCTTATATCTGCGGGTGGTTCTTGGTTGCCGCATATCTCACAAACGTTCCTATGAACTCCACCGCTATTGGGCTCATTGTAGATGGTCTGGACGGCGCAGCCGACATTCTGAAATTCGGTTGGCACTATAAGATTGCAGGATTTGATGTATGGATGGGTGAGACATTCTTCGCCTGCTTCATCTTAATCCTCTTTGGTATTTTGAACATTATTGGCGTGAAGAAGGCAGGCTTTATTCAGACTGTTCTGGCTTCTTTGCTGGCAGTCTGTGCTTTTACACTTTGTATATCCGCGCTGATTTCAGCCAAGTCCAAAGGCATGAACATGGAACCAATTTGGGGTTTCGACAAAGCTGCAGCCGTAAGTGCCAATGCAACAACCGCCAACATCAGTCAATATGCGCACAGTGGAACGGCCGGGATATTCTCTGCCATACTTGCGACCTTTGCAATCGCTCCGTGGGCTTTCGTTGGTTTCGACACAATCCCTCAGGCAGCTGAAGAGTTCAACTTCTCCTATAAGAAGGTTATGTTCATCATGGTAATCGCCATTACCTTCGGTTGTTTCGTATACACATCCAACAACACTGTCGCAGCAGTCGCATTGGAGAACTGGCCTGATCGAGTGATGGCCGGTGATTGGGTACTGCTTGTAGCCGCCGAGGAACTACTTGGCACATTCGGCAAAGTGCTGATTGGTGTAGGCGTTTCCTGTGCGGTCCTCTCCGGTATCATGGGATTCTATCTCGCCTCTTCCCGACTCATGTATTCCATGAGCCGCGACGGATACCTCCCGAAGTTCTTCGGCAAGATCGACGAGAAACATAAGACACCGAAGAATGCGATGCTCTTCTGCATTCTCATCTCACTGTCCGGCCCGATCCTTGGTCGTGAGGCACTTGGTTGGTTCGTGGATATGTCCGCCATCGGTGCTTCCATCGGATACGGTTTCACCAGCCTGGCTACGCTCCATACATTGAGAAAAGATGGTGACGGTACACTGCTTCTTAAGATTATGGCCACACTGGGTGTTATCTTCTCCGTCTGCTTCATGATTCTGCAGTTGGTACCGATTCCGGGGCTCGAGGGTGTTCACTTCGTCAATGAGTCATACATGTTGCTCTTAGTATGGATCGTACTAGGCGCAATCTTCTACATTTCCCAGCGCAAGAAATTCGCCTGATTGGAACTGAAGAATTGCTTTCTACGGCCGCTTAGATAGAAGGATGCACTTCTATTTCAGCGGTCGTTCTCTTTATAGTATTGTTCGATTGCAGGAAGACAAATGTCAAAATACTGCTTCAAATTCGGATCAAACTGTGAGCCGAAAGATTCTTGCATGATCTGATTCGCTTTCTCAAAAGACATTGGTTCTTTGTAGCAACGACGACTGACCAGCGCATCGTACACATCAGCCACGGCCATGATACGAGCCTCTAGCGGAATCTTCTCTCCCTCCAGATGATCTGGATATCCACGTCCGTCCCAACGTTCGTGATGGTGTCGTGCGATATTCTTTGATATGCGCATTACATCTACATTCTCAATCCCATCCAGGACCGTTGAGATCATCTGCTCACCCTTCACCGCATGAGTCTTCATTTGCTCGTATTCTTCATCGGTAAGCTTACCAGGTTTACGAAGAATCTGGTCATCTACAGATAGTTTTCCAAGATCATGAAGTGGAGCTGTAGTCTGAATATGACTGAAAATCACTCGATATGCTTGATACATATCCTCCTTTGCCATCTCTTCGGTAAGGAGCTTGACCACATAGCTTGTACGCTTGACATGACCGCCCGTACTGCCGTCACGCCCTTCAATTATATCCGACATGGCTACGAGGACCCGATTCTGGATCTCGATAATATGTGCCGTCTTACTGTCCACCAGTCGCGACAGTTCCTCCTGATAATGCTTCATGAAGTTGACCTTCTCCACGTGGGACGTCGCATCTTTGAGCCAGATGACCTTACCGGCAAGTCGGTTCTTCTTCGTGATGTTCTGGATTTCCGTCTCATACACTCGACTGTTATAGAAGTATTCCTTTCGGTGACCATCTAGAATCTCATGGAGCACGCTGAATTCCTCGATATCTAGTTTCTCATGATAAGCAAGTTTACGAAGTCCTGGGAACATCTCTTGCGCCAATGGATTGCAGTTCTGGTAGAGATGATCGAAGCTTACGGTAATAATCGCCGCATCCACCTTCTCATAGGCCATCTCACGGACCTCGTCGCTGATATCGTAGATACTTCTCCTGTATACTACGTACGTAATGACAACTATGGAGACTGCACAGGCGAAAGGCAGGATGTTGAAAGTCAGATCTCCGATTTTCTCAATTGAGAAAGCGATTGCGGGTTGTAGCGCAGCAAACACCAGAAGTTCTGTTCGAATCATGCGCTGCTTCGTAATCTTATGGCGACCAATCGCAATCAGGGAGACCAGCAACATCAAGAAAGAATATCCGAAGAATTGCGCACGATAGATGTAGATGAACACGCCGGACTTCTCCACCAAAGTAGGTACGACACCCGTGTCATCGAAGGCAATGGATGTGTAGACCAACTGATGCTGATCGAAAGTAAACATAATTCCCATCAAGCACAGCGCAAACGTCGTCATCATGATGTGCACATACTTCGGAAGTTTAAAACCACAAATATCCACTGCAAAACGGAACAACATGAGGTAGAGGACACAACCGCCCACAAAAATCAATTTCTGTGCACTGACCAGTTGCCCCATATCTGATGCCGTAATACGAAGCCAGTACCCAGCCAGCATCACCGTCTCGGCCAGGAAACATTTCGATAGAAACTGTTGATGATTACTTGCCTTCTGTAGCACAAGAAAGCAGAAACACAAGATGGATAGAATAAGACAGATCCCATATGCCCAAGTAAAAAAAGAAACCATGTTGTTAATTCCCCACGTTCTCACTCGTATTGATTACAGTATGCTACAACCACCTGGACAAAAGCAAGAATGGCACTTATTCAGGGAAGATGAACAAACGCTTCGATATGGTCAAGGAAATCCGGCGCTTCATCGTATACAGCATGTCCATATCCGTCATAAAGATAAATCTGACTATTCGGGATCCGAGTAAGTGATAAGGAGCCCTCTTCTCCCAGAACCTGATCTTGCTTCGAACCAAGTATCAATGTCGGGCAGTGAATCTCCGGAAGTCGATCCTTCACATCAAATGACATACATGCTGAAAGGAGTGTCGCAAAGCGACGGCACTGTTCCGGAGTGCCATCTGCCTCATGTTCTCGGAAATAATCCCCGAACTTCGACTTGGTCACTTCACTATATACGTATTCTACGAACATCTGATTCAAAGTACGTGCATCACCAGATTCTGCCGCCGCCAGCCATCTATTCATCAGTGCAAGAGACTGATCATTCGGTGAAGAACAACTGGAACACAGAATCAGTTTCTCTACGAAGTCTGGTCGATCAAGTGCAATCTGTTGACCTATCATACCCCCTTGTGACATGCCTGTAATCACCGCATGTTCTACGCCGTCTGCTTCGAGGCAAGCCAACGTATCTCTTGTGAAATCCGAAACCGTCGCATCAGCTGGAATCGTCATACTGCGGTCAAAGAGATAAAGCGTGTAATCATCCAAGAATCGTCCATATAGATTCCCAACTGCTTCTGCACTTCCCAGGACACTAGTCATCCCGATGCCCGATAATAGGACAAATGTCTTACTTCCCTGTCCTATTCTTACATATTCCATCGTTGAATTCGTATTACAGGCATTCATTGTTGTATCCTCTTCTCCGCTTCTCCCGGAAGTCATCTTCTCATACGCTTATCGTTCTCAACAAGAGTACAAAGTTGAATGTACCCCCAATCCCTATTCAAGTCAAGCCATTCAAACGCCTACACGATTTTCGAGCAGATATTCTAATTAATTGAAACAGAAACCAATCTTATGTCGTCATATACATGTGTGTCGATACGAAATATAGTAATTACGTATCGGATGAAAAGCAGAAAGTAAACACATGATAAGTTGAGGTAAGGGTTATGAAGAAAGTATTCGCAAGTGTATTGGCAATTGGAATGATCTTAAGCATGACAGGATGCGCCAAGGGTGGTAAATATAGTAAAACATCCAAGAAGCTCATCAAGGCTGCTGAGTCTACCATGGACGCAGAAGAAGGAAGTAAGAAAGTGAGAAAAGCATTTCAAAAAGATACAGTAAAGCCGACAGATGAGATGTTCAACGATGGTTTTTACTGCACATATTCCGGCGACGAGACGGAAGATTTCACGATGGACGATTGCATGGATGAAGGAGATGCAAAGAATCTGACTGTCATCTGCAAATCCGAAGATAGAAGTTGTGTATATTCCTATATCGTAGAACTTCAGGACAAAGACATCGCAGAAGACGTGTATGATAACCTTCTCGAGAATTTAAGTTCCAACTTCCCTTCAGAAAAAGAGTTGAAGAAGAAGTCCAAAGAGGCGAACTTCGAATATGCGCTGAACGATGAAAGTGAAACGGAATATGCATTCATCATGGTAAATGAGGACAATGGTCAAGCAGTCAGTTACTATTTGAATATCGACGGAAGCGTGATTACATTCGTCGCTTGTGCTTGCTATACGGATGCAGATCTGTACGAAGAGTACTACGACTTCACCAAGGAAGCAGGACTTGCCGACTTCGAAGAAATGCTGGAAGATGCTTGATCATTCGGCAGTGCTTTTGCCACATCGATATAAATATATTATAATATAAATATACTGGGTGAATTGCTTCGAAACACTTATATTCGAAGCACGATACGAAAGATGAGGTAAGTTCGATGAAGAAAGTATTTGCAAGTGTGTTGGCTATGGGATTGCTGATAAGCATGACAGGATGTTCCAAGAAGAGTAGTTATAACAAGGTTTCGAAGAAGATCATAGCGGCTGCCGAATCTGAACTAGATGCAGAAGAAGCAAGTAAGAAAGAGAAGAAATCATATCTGGACGATTCAGGTGACCCGACGAGCGGAGATCCTGTTTATGCTTCTTACACTCAGGATGAATTGGAAGAATTTACGATGGATGGCGCGATCGACGAAGAAGCCTTGAAAAACATGACGCTCGTGGGTGGTGGAGAAGACAACGAAGCCATCTTGTGTCTCCTCCTCGAATTTGCCGACAAGGACGATGCCGAAGATTTCTTCGAGGATTTCAAAGAAGAAAACGGACAGTTATATTCCAGTAAAGAGATCAAGTCATTGAAGAAGATTGGCGATGTCGAATGCGCTGTGAAAGACGATGACGATAACGAGCTTGCATCCATCTTCAAATTCGATAACGAGAATGAATCCACGGGGGTAGCCTTCTATATCAAGCTCGATGGTAATGTCTTAGTTTATGCAAGTTATTTCTCTAACACTCCAACAGACTTTTTCGATGAATTCATCGACTTCTGTAAAGAAGCTGGTCTGGTCGACTTCGAAGAAATGCTGGAAGATGCTTAATTCCCAAGATGATAGGAGAATATGAGTGATGAAGAAACTACTAACAAGTGTAATAGCCATGGCGCTGATACTAAGCATGACTGGATGTGCGAAGAAGAGTAATTTCAACAAATACTCGAAGAAATGCGCCAAGGCCGCCGAGTCTGTATTGGATGCGGAAGAAGCAGACAAGAAAACAAGAAAAGCCTTACTCAAAGATGACTTCGAACCGGAGGAATCTGAAGCAGTATACTTCACTTTCTCAGAAGATGAATTGGAAGATTTTACGATAGATGGTGCTTTCGAAGAAGGAAGCTTAAAGAATTTATTTGTTCTAGGCGAATCGGAAGGCGATGCTACGATTATCGCTTACGTAATGGATTTCAAGGATAAAGAGGAGGCTGAATCACTATTTGAAGATTTGTATAATGAGGCCTCTGCAGGATTCAGTAAGAAGTACATCAGAGGTTTGCAAGAAAGAATGGAAGATCTCGAATACGCCTATAATGACGATCGTGACGATGAATTCGCGGGCATCTTCTTAAGTGAAGAATCCGGATACATCATGTGCCTCTACTACAGACTTGAAGGTTCAACTATTATCGCCTCCAATTTTGAAAGTTCGGAAATCGATGACTTCGATTTCTACGAAGAATATGTAGAATTTTGTAATGAAGCAGGTTTCGTTGACTTCGAAGCGTTGATGGATGATTGATAGAGAGCATTCTTCACTTCTCACTCGAAAACAGAAAGACTAAAGGAAAGAGCTGACTTCGGAATATTACCGAGTCAGCTCTTCTTTTCCCTATTCATTTCTTTAGTCCGAAGTTACTTCAGCAGTTTCGAGTTCGCCAGGCTCCAGTACCTGATGACGCTTGTCCACAACTGACTTACCCATCCACTTCTTCTTATACCAGTAATACATGACGATTAGGCCACGGATACACTCATCTGTCGCGGTTCCGGCATAGATACCTGCCACGCCGACACCAAGCGCCACACCGACCGTATATCCGGTTGATAGGCCCAGTCCCCAGTTGCAGAGTATACCTACGATCAGTGGGAAGAAATATGCGCCTGCAGCTTTGAGGCTGTTGACGAAAGTCATATTTAGGCATCGTCCGGCTTCGATGAAGAGATCCACAATCATGATCATCTGCCCGAGTTCAATGATGTGTTGATTACTGGTAAAGATCTGCAAAGTATACCTACAAAGTATCGCATTGATTCCGGCCAGTGCCAACGTAATCGGCATAGAAGTTCGAAGCGTTCGGAATACACGTTTATATGCGGCCTCCGGCTTCCCTGCCCCAACTAGGTGTCCCGTGATGATCTGCGTCGCCATCGCGCTGGCATTCGAGAAAATCATGGCAAGCGAGATCAGCGTATTACAGTAGGCTCTTGCATTCACCGCATCGTTGCCCATACCGTTGACGAAAGAAAGAAGTGTCGTCTGGTAGAGATTGTAGGTCAGATTCTCACCGGCTGTCGGGAGGCCAATCTTGATCATCTGTCCGAGAAGTTTTCTCGGGAAAGGTCGAAGTTCTCGAAGTGAGATCTTACCGGTCTTCGTCAGTGAGAAGAACAGGATGATCGCAATGACAGCGATCAGACGTGCTACCACTGTAGAGATGGCAACACCTGCCACACCAATTCCCAAGGATTTCAGCGGTCCGTAGAGGAACAGATAGTTACCGCCGATATTGATGACATTGATGGATAGAGAGACCCACATACCGATCTTCGTATAGCCGTTGCATCGCAGAATCTGTACGAATACATTGAAAACCGCCAGCAAGAAACCACCGCCGCCAACGATATAGATATATGTCATGGAATAGGTACGCATCTCCGGCGATACGCGAAGTAACATCATGATGAGTGGATTGGCCGCGCAGAATAGTCCGCTGATGGCGACACCTACGATGAAGTTCACCACGACAGCCAGCGTATAGATCATATTCATCTTCTTATAGAGTTTCGCGCCAAGATACTGCGCTACGACCACGCTGGTCGCTGTAGCAATAACGTTGAAGAGGATATTCATCATGAACATGACGGTGTTTGCATTACCGACCGCCCCTACCGCGAACTCGTCGAAGTGGCTCAGCATGATCGTATCTACATTGTTGAGCATAGTATTGAGGAAAAGCTCAACAAACATCGGTCCGGCCAGAACCAACAGAGGCGTCTTCTCATCTATGACAGTTGTCTTCCTTCTACCCATCGACTCACCTTCAGTATTTCAACATCTCACTAGAACTCAATCATAGTACACTTTCCACCTCACAACAATATAAAATATATAGCCGAAAAATATAAATCTTTTGCGTAGAACAATTGAGTTTTCGAGCAGATTAACATTCTGCGAGAAATCGCAAAGAGAATTGCAAGTTAAGTTGTCTCAAAGTTATTTCAGAAGGATATTCGTCTTATTTAGGCCAATCACACGGCTATATTCCATCTTCTCGGAGAAGGACATCAGATGGCTAATCGCTTCATCGTCCCCTTCTTTCTCAACGCGGTTTTCTCCATATTGGAGAGGATTGTTGGCAACGCCATCGTCGTAGAATGTAATCAGCAAACCGTTCTCCTTCTTTCGTAGCGTCACATCGATATGTAGTCTTCGATTGGGATTATGTGCCATAATCAAACCAGTCATCTCTTCTAAGACTGTTCTCGCCTGCTCCGCGACCTCCGATCCAAACCCTTCTTTACAGATACACGCTTGGACACCTTCAATTGACTGCGTTAATTCCTCACGATTCAAAGTCAGCTCCAGAAGGAAATCCTCATGCTTCATATCGAGCAATTTATCCATTCTGCCTCGGCACATGATGGCAAGTACAATCAGTGGTATCAAACTAGAAATCGGGAAAGCGAACCAGATTCCCTTTATGCCGAAATAGTATGCAAGCGGAAAAATCACCGGCAACATGGCCAGAATTCCTTGAAGCACGGAAAAGAACGTTGCCTTGGCACGTTTGGCCGTAGAAGTATAGTAAACAATAATGAGCATGATCAATGCTTCAAGAAGAAGGAACGGGGCAAAGATCCTCATACCGATTTCCGCTTCAGACAGCAATTCTTCTCCACGAAGACCAAAGAGATATGGTAGTACACGCGGAAAAAACTCCAAGAACATAACGAGTCCAAGAACGCCGATTACGAGTACTTTCAAAGCATGTTCAAAGACCGCTCGCACACCGTGATAGTCTCCATCCGCATAATAGTATGAGATCATCGGCATCATTGTCATCTTGATACCACCTACAATGAGCGACTGAAGTGCCCATGCTATCATAATAATGGAGAGAACTGCCGCACCTACTGTCTCGCCATAATGCTCCACCAGTCGATTCACAATGAGAAGCTTAATCGCAATCAGTCCCATGTTTACAGCAGGTGGTGCACCGGTGATACCAATAACGGAAATCCCTCGGAAGAAATGCTGGAAGTCGAATTTGAAACTTCTGCGGGAAATCATGTAGTATGTCGAAAGAACGAATCCGATTGCATATCCCAGAACCGTTGCAGTCGCAGCACCTTGCAATCCCCATCCACACACGCCGACAAACACAGCGTCCAATATTGCATTCAGAATATGTGGTAGCAGAAGCACGATGCCCGACATAACTGGGAATCCATCAGTTCGCATCGTTGCTGCTATCGGCTCGCTGATTAATACGAAGAACGTACTGAACAGGAAGATTCGATAGTAATCTAGGGCCAGTGGATAGAGGGTCTCATCCGTAACCAGAAGGTGGCAGACAGGAGCGGAAAACAGAAATTGAAGAATTGTCAGCAATGTAGCCACGACACATGCCGTCGTAATTCCGGAAGTAAAGAATCGATTTGCACGTTCCTTCTCTCCTCGGCTTCCCGCCATCGCTATACAGTTTACGACTCCGGATGCCAATATCTCCGAAAGAAAAGCATATACTTGCATGGCCGGCCGACAGAAGTTCACTGCTGACAACGCATCACTTCCGATCATGTTGCCTACTATCAGGCCATCTATCATACCGGCCAGATTGGCAGAAGCGCCCGCAATCATGGCAGGAAGGAAGAATCGCAAGAATACGGATTTCATTAATTTCTTATCTCTTAACTCAACAGATGCCATCGGAATCTCCCTTCTTATGTAAATACCATACTCTTATTGTTAGTCATTCGAAGTGTTTTTTCAAGCGAATTATTACACCGCATAGAAAAAGAGGTCGTCTCGTAGACAACCTCTTTCTGATTACCAATCTGGCAGTGATCACTTATTTGTTTGCAGACTCTCTTACAGCATCCAAGAATGCCTCAACGCTACCATATTCAGTATAAATACCCAGAGAGAGAACGAGTATGCCCAATGCTAAGAAGATGATGGACAGAACCAGCATGATGATCGCAACATTTCTACAATGTCTCTCTTCTGCAAGGCTTGTGGCATGTCGGATCTTATTACTGTAAACAATACCAATAATAGAGAGTGCGACAGAAACAAGTGGAATCAGCATGCAGAAGCAGCATGCACTGATTACGAGAAGAATGATATTTCCGACCAGAAGTCCGGTATTGCTACCAGGTGTATACATTTGTTGCGGTGGATAATACTGAGGGTATGGCTGACCCATTGGCGGCTGCTGATAAGGCATCTGCTGGTTCATCGTTGGGATTGGAGATGGAGCAACTGGCTCAGCCTCCACTTTCGCGCCGCAAGTCTGACAGAACTGTGCACCGCCTGTTTCCTGACCACAATATTTACAAGTTGGCATATTCTTAACCTCCTAATGTTAATCGTTATAAGCGTCTAAACACAAACTAATGATATTATTTTTTCCATTCTTTGGCAATGATGAATCACTACGATTACGGAACGAAGGATGAATCGTCCCGTCTTTTGTCTCCATATCTTCTCAATGCAAGATCATCTTCAGTTTCTCATCGCTCGTCAGTAAGGCCTTGGCCATCTCACGATACTTCTCCTCGTGTAGATAGGTATGGCGGTATGGCTTGATCTGAGGAGCCATATCGATTGCATCACGATAATCCTTGACCTTGAGGTCGAGGGTCGCGCAGTAATCCCAGAAACCCGTCTTCGTAAAGATGGTATCTACGCGTTGCCAACGGTGATCACAGATCTTACACATGATGTAGGTCGCAATACCAACCTGAACACCGTGCAGCTGCGGGTTCTCCAGAAGCTGGTCCAATGCATGAGAGATCAAGTGTTCACTACCACTTGTCGGCGCGCTGGAACCTGCGATTTCATTCGCGATACCACTCATCGCCAGAGAATCCAGAAGTTCCTTGAGGAACAGTTCTTCATCAATCGATTCAAAGGGGGTACGAACGAAAGAATTAACGGCTTTCTTCGCAATCATAAATGCAAAATCATTCACCTCTTCGTATCCCTGGTCTTCTTCATGCTGCCAATCGTAGGTCGATGAAATCTTGGAAACCATATCGCCTACACCGGAATGGATGAAGCGTACCGGAGCCGTACGGATCACATCGGTATCGACGAGAATACCGTACGCCAACTTCGCTGGAAGTGATTTTCTATGACCATGCACAGTAAGGGATGCCGAAGCACTGGAAAAACCATCTGAAGAGGAGCTAGTCGGGACACTGATGAACGGAATGTTCAGGATGTAGCCGATATACTTCGCTGCATCAATGACCTTGCCACCACCCATGCCGATAATTGCCTGAGTCTTATTCGGCAACTGGAATGCCAGATCCGTAATATCGTTGAAGTCGACTGTGTCCATCTCTTGAGAATGAAGGACCGATACACCCGCATCTTCGAAAGACTTGAACACGGTCTTTCCAAACATCTCAATCAGACCGTTACCGAACAGGATTGTAATCTGAGTAAATCCGGCATCTTTCATGAAGTCACCGATATGTGCCGTCACGCCCTTCTCAATCTTCAAGAGCATCGGAATTGAAATTTCGTCTTTAGGCATACTACTCACCTCGCTTTCTTCTTTATCCAATTACTTCCGGAACCACATTCAGAAGTTCCGGAAAGTTATTAATGTAGGGCACCTCCGCATCGATGGTGCCAAATCCGTATCTCGCGTGAATGAATGGTAGACCTGCTGCCATCGTGGCATCGTAGTCGCTCTGAATGTCACCCACATAACATGACGATGTCAGTGCATTGCGCGTTGCAATCAAGCGGATATTCTCAGCTTTCTGAAGAAAATTGTTCCCGTAACACTCAATATCCTCAACTAAGTCAAGTGCTTCTCCAAAAGAAATACCATAGTATTCTAGGAACGCTTCGATATATCCCGCTTGGCAATTGCTGACGATATAGATGTGATAACCCATCTCCTTCAATTTCTCCCATGTCTCCAGAACACCGTCATATAAGATTCCACCATGTTCTCGAAGATACTCGTTCTCGTAATGCTCGCATGCCGCACGAAGCGCATCGCGTTCAGGTCCTTCAGTCGTGTAGGTAAAAAGTGTGTTGGCAATCACATCCATCGGCTTGCCCATCACACTGGTGATATCGTCACGGGTTACATACTTATCTTTGTATCCCATCTTCTGAATCATCTCCGTCCAGGATGCGGCCACATTCTCCGAAGAATCCCAGACCGTACCGTCCATGTCGAAAATGATCCCTTTCTTCTCTTCCATAGAATCTCCATATTCTCCCTTTATTAGGGCATTTGTAACAATGTTAACTACTTGGATATCTGCCGGTAGCCATTCCACAGAACAAAGCGAATCGCAGTCCAACCATCTCGCTGCTTCATGTTCCAGAAGTCTCAAATTTGAATGGGGAAGAAGTGTAGCCCAGAAGCAGTCCATAGAAAGATGAAACTGAGGATAATCGTATTCAACAGTAGTGATCAGCTCGCCTACTCTTATATCTGCATTCAGTTCCTCATGGATCTCACGAATGAGTGCATGCTCTGCGGTCTCGCCTTCTTCAATCTTGCCGCCTGGGAACTCCCAACCATCTTTGAAATCACCATAACCTCGTTGTGTTGCGAAGACTTTGCCGTCTTGATGTATGACTGCCGCCACGACTCGCACGATCTTCTTCGGCGCATCTTCCTTCAAAGAACCTGGCAAAGGCTCGCCCATCTTCTCCGTCAAATCATGGAAACTCTTGTTGTATTGGGCCTGGGTAATGGCGTGTTTCTCCAGAAAGGTATCTAACAATGCCTTCTGGCGAAGATATAGATCATGGTTCTTCTCTTTACTTGACACGCTGATCCTCTCCCATCACACTAGACTGTCAAACATAACTCCGCACCAATTATATCATTTTTGAGCATTACGTTTCCTATTTTGCTGAATTGGACGATTATAAATCAAGGCAATTTGACAGAATATGTATAGGTGTGATTCTGTCCGACAGCTATCACAAGCAAGAAAGGTGAAGAAGAGTATTTCTCCGAATTCTATGCTTCCTGCCCCGAATGCGGCGCAGTGCGCTTCGGAAACTACGATACTTGCAAGAAGTGCGGTCATTCACTCCATCGCGAATAGTCAGGATTCCCGATAAAGTGAATACTTTGGCGGCCGCGGCGGGTGATTTTTCCATATTTTTTCCATGAAATGTCAAATCTGTGGAAATTTCATGGAAATTCTTCCTTTGAGAAGCTGTGGCGGGTGATTTTTCCGTATTTTTTCCACGAAATGTCAAATCTGTGGAAATTTCATGGAAATTCTTCCTTTGAGATGCTGTGGCGGGTGATTTTTCCGTATTTTTTCCATGAAATGTCAAATCTGTGGAAATTTCATGGAAATTCTTCCTTCATTGCGTGAGCTTATGATGCCAGAACTCAAACCATCATTGGCGGATTAACAGGCAGCGTAGAAGCCACGCCTGGCTTCTTCCGATGGTAGATAAGTCCAATGATACCGCCGATTAGAATCAACGCCGCACCAGCCCATGCTACATATATGCCGTATGACCAGTGATCAAATTCAAACAAATCATTCCACATTGCAGCGGAAAATGTCTTATTGGGTGCAATGGCCATCGCATATCCATTCAATCCCAGCGCAATCACGCCTGTAGCAACTACACCCAAGTCGATACCCATCACCGCTAGCGTAATTGCAGCAATTGCAACAAAGACATAGACCCCATAAGGAACCAGTGCACCAATCCTATAACTCGCTTCATACCAAGAAGTATATGTCGCTACGAAACACTTAAGAAAAACCGAAACTAGCAACACGACGGCACCAACGATACCTACGATATTCACTCTCAGTCTATGGTCCGCCAGCGTCGGTGTCTGAAAAGCGACTGGCGTTGGTGAATAAGAAGGATACTTCGGCTGCTGTACCGGAGGCTGCTGTACCGGAGACTGCTGCAATGGCTGAATCGGCATCTGCTGCAATGGCTGTACTGGCATTGGCTGACCCACTACTGGCTGTTGAGTTGCCGTTGAAGCCGTGCTTTGTCCAATTGGTTGACCGCATGACATACAGAATCGATTATTGTCAGCATTCTGACTTCCACAAAATATACAGAACATATGCTACCTCACCCACCATAAACTTGAAGTCTACGAGCGTCTTTCAATTGTTTCTCTCTCATGGTCATTCCGATTATAGCGGCAACAATAATAAGAATCGAACCAATCAGATTGATGTACATGCCGATTTTTCCATGTATCTTCGCACTTAACATGTCGAGTTCTGACTTCTTGTAGTTAAATGAGTAGATTACTTCAAATACGGATAACCCCAAAGAAACCACACCTGTACACAATGTGCCGATGTTCAATCCAACTAGTGAGAAAACAGCAGCAATCGCAGCAACTACAAGAAAGATTATGCCATCACTACCATTAATCAATGATGCCGAATCGTGAGACCTACGTGCTGTAAGTTCAATAAACGGTAGGAAAACGCTCAGTACAACTACCGCCGCTGCGATAATACCAAAGATGTTTATTTTGCGTTTGACTTTCATTTTCTGCTGCGGATAATTACCAGCGAATGGAGCAAAATTGGGGTACATACCCGCCACAGGTGCTTGGTAATATGTTGGCTGGGGTTGTGCCGCGGGTACTGGCTCTGGCATTGGTGTTACTGGCAATCCCATTGTCTGTGTCTGAACCTGGGGAAGTCCCATAGTCTGACTCGATGACTGAGATGGCCGAGTGGATGAATCTGCTGCAGTTCCCACATTCGATCCCGCATGTTCAATAGGACGTCCGCAAGCCTTACAGAATGCCGCATAATCGTCATTCTGATTTCCGCAAAATCTACAGAACATAATTTATACCCTCCAATATATTAAGAAACATTCTCCTCTCCCATGTCAGTATATCCGAGACATGGGAAGTCTTCAATGCGTAAACAACTTTACTGAGGCTTATATTCATGTGGAACCAAGAACAGATTCTCATCTTTGCCACGCTCTCGCACATTCAGGGCAAAGTCGATCTTCTCAATTTTCGTTATCTTAGCCTCTTGCATTTCGGTTTCATAAAGTCTCATCAAAGCAAATGCTCTGGTGTGAGCCGGTACCGTACATACCCAATAAGGTTCGATGGATGCGTTGTTGATCAGAACATCCTGCAATTCATATCGCAAAGGTGCGTCCGTATTATTCTCGATATACAGATTCAAATCGAAATCACCAAAATCATTCATGCCGGAACCGTAAATCACGACAGTAAACTGATCGTTATCCACCACGACCTCTTCTACTGGGAACTGTGGTCTTTCCGGAATGACGATCTGTTCGGCAGTAAGGCCTGTAGGATAGACAGAGAAGTTCTGTTCCAGAAGATTTTCGTCACTTGGATGATCAACTTCCGAAATCTCCAGATTAAAAGACAACTGATCGATTGTAGTCAGAACACCCAAGTCAAATACTTCACCGGTGATTCTCATTTTCGAGACGGACTTTCTTTGCGGACCGATTTCCTCGATGAAAATGGAATCTACTTCATACCCATTCACCACAGACGAACCAACATCAAACCACAATGTCTTGTCCGGTGTCTTGTTCTCACACTTCACGTATATCACGAAGCCTGCCGCATAATCATGTGGAACAATGGAGAGCAATGTCACTCGAAACATATCGTTGTCAACAAGTACTTGGTTCTCCATGGTAAATCCTTCTGCGGTCTTCGGCACTTCCGGATCCGGTGAATCGATGGGATCGCCCAGATCTTCTTCGTAGTCGATGTCCGGCGTCTCGGTCGAATCGGTATCGTCCGTAGGCAAGAAAGGATCGTTCTCATCCGAAGAAGGTGTAGACACATCCGATGACGGGAATGGATCAGTATCATCTGGTTCCGTCTCTTTCTTTTGCTCATCAGGGATAGTCATTTTCTCTGCAAAAACATGCTCCACTGATTCCGTCTTTTCTGTGACTTTCTTCTTATTCTTCTTCGTCTTCTCAGTCTCTTTGGTGCTACAAGCTGCCATGCCCAATGCCATAGTCAACACAAGAATCGCTGCGAGCATCTTCTTGCAAGCACTTCCTTCTACATTAATCTTCATCATACAAATACCGCTTTCCTTCCATATTCGTGTGAATTTCACTTCGCTCACGTGTAATAGACGAAGCAGAGAAGCTTTTTGTTTCATTCTTATGCAAGATACTACGGAACATGCTCAAAATGTTGAATGATGAGTGCATCCATATCGCTTGTATTACGCTCTCGAACGTCCAAAGTGAAATCAAGTTTCTCCACTTCAATGAGGCAGAAATCAAGCCCAACCTGCTACAAGCGAAACTGCTTGATTCACTAAGGTTCCAAGTGCTTCTACCAACGAGAAAAAAGTATGTCCTGACATACTAAATTACATCACAACCTTCGAAAACTTCCTTTTATGCCGTATTTTCTCGAGTTTTTCTCAGCGTTATAGTGAAGGCACAAAGGAGGTGACAACAATGTTTAAGTTTTGTCAAACATGTGGAAATTTAGTTATGGAAATAGAAAAATCAGGTGTATCCGAGGAATGTTGCGGAGAACCTATGGTACAACTCGTTGCTCGTTCGGATGAATCGGTATTCAATGAGAAACACGTCCCGGTGTGCGAACTGGACGGCAAGAAACTCTACGTAAGTATCGGAAACATCTTGCACCCGTCCAAACCGGACCATTACATCAAGTGGGTATGTCTAGTCACCGATTCTGGATTCCAGATGAAGTACTTCAAGCCCACGGAAGATCCGATTACATTCTTCCGCGTCAATATGACGGACAAGATTCTTCGTGTCTACGCATTCTGCAATATCCACGGACTATGGGTCTACGATTTTGTAGCAGATGAACAGCCTTTCTTCGAACGTGATGTCGTGGAAATGGCAAAGTGAAAGGAGACTTAAGTATCATGGAAAAGCAAGTCGCCAACATGTGTTCTGCTTACAAACGACATAAGCTGAAGTTACTACTTCTGTTCATGATCACTCCTTTAGCAGTGGGACTGATCTCCACACTGCTATCCAAAGATCAAATGTTTTCGTGGGGAGATATGGTCAAGCCACCTCTGGCACCACCGGGCTGGCTCTTCCCCGTAGCCTGGACCATTCTGTATTTACTCATGGGGTACGCAGGCTATCTCATATATCAATCTGATTCTGACGATAAGGGAAATACACTCTGCGTCTGGATCTCTCAGCTCTTCTTAAATTTTGCATGGAGCCCATTGTTCTTCCGGTTCGATCTGAAGGTACTCGCAGCAATCATCCTCGTAGCACTTCTGGTGCTGATTGGATTGCTGATCTCCATGGCCCGGAAAGCAGGTCGGCTACCAATGCTTCTACTAATCCCCTACTTTCTCTGGTGCTGTTTTGCACTTTATCTGAACATTAGTATTATCGTTCTCAACTAAAGAGCTGAGAATCCAACCTCGGTTCCGATATGCTTCGGCTTCTTGACCAAGTGTGATCAGAACGCATCATCAACAGGTGTCGTCTCGCGATGGACGTGTGCAACATAGCCCAGGATGATCTCTGCTTTATCCCCCTCTACGCAGAACTTCCCGTCGCGGATGGAATAATAGTTCAATTTCAACTTACCCTCTACATTTTCCATCTTCGCGTGCATGATCCACATGTTATCGCCGACACCGACAAAAACGTGTTCACCATCCTTCGGGGCTCGATCATTTGCAAGCAATGCAATATCGTTCTCAAAATAGTGTGGTGCATAGTGTGAACACGGGAAACGGATGCCCATGAAGATCTTCGGACGGATATCATCATTGAGGTCCGACACGTCAAGAAGTTCCAAGTGGTTGGTCATTTTCAGATTACCATTATATGCACACTCCGCAGCCATGATTTCGATTGCTTTAGAAGTGATCTTCCGGCTGTGGAGTGTGTCGTAGTGGTAATGAATCAGCCATCTGACAAAGTAAGTGAAAGCCTCAGGAAGTTTTCTTACCACCTGTAGAGAATCACAGGTCTGCGTCGAGATTGTTCCACACCCTACCAGCTCATCGACACTCACACCGAAAACATGCGCCAGCTTCACCGCTGTCGATAGATTACAATCCTTGGAAGTACCGTATACGAAAGACTTCAGTGTACTCTCCGGAATATCCGCAAGATCAGCAATCTCCGCCACCGTAATCTCTTTATGTGCGATATACATTCGCAAGTTCTCACGGAAACTTTCCATATAATTCTCCGGATTGGCCTTCAGTCGAGATGACATCTTACGTAATTCGCTTCTACTTAACATATCGGTGAGTTACCTTTCGTATTCGGTTTAGCAATTATATGTATATCGTATATTTAATGGCTCTGTCAATCAGAAATTCGCAACAAAACTCGCGGATTCAAGTGTTTTGCACAACGTAAGAGCAAATATGACAAAACTGCCACATAGAAGTCACTTCCAAGTCACAGGCGAATCCGATTTAGAATACTCACACAGATATAGAAGAAGGACCAAGAAGCAGTTCCCTGCTCCCTGATCCTTCCTTTTCTTATTGCTCAGTCTAGCAAACGTTCAATTACTTCGTCGGTTCGTAAACCAGATTACCCTTGTGGTCGTAATACTTCTTGTCTTTCACGATCAAACCATTCTCATAGTTGTTTCCAACTTTTCCGTCGCATTCCCAAATAATTGCATGCTCGTCAACGCTGTAAACACAGCAAGCATCGCCCTGTCTAATCAGATAATCGTTGGCTGAACCCTTCAGTTTGGAAACCGTAGGCTTCGTCTTAGCGTCTTTGCACTCAACAAGATCCGTTCCGACCGCAGCGTAAAACTTCTTGTCAGCCTTTACAAATTGATTATCTACTGTATCAATGTTTTCGAGAAGAACATTACCCTTCGTGTCAAATGCAGTGTACTTCTTGTCTTTGCAAGTAAACCAGATTGGTGAGTTGATATAAATGTTCTCGTAGACTTTCTCGCCTTCCTGAAGCGTTCTGATCAGTTCGAAATCCTTGTTATACACTTCACCGTTACCATAGAAGATCACTTCACTAAGATCCTGACCGAACCCTTCACCCTTCAGGTAGAAATCCTTGGTAAACACAGGATTTGCATTGTAGTCATATACGGTAGAAGATGCATCTGATGAGTAAAGAAGCATGGTTCCGCAGAACTGCTTAGTATCAGTATAGTTGGCATCCATGGTCTTTACCAAGTTCATATCATCATCGTAGAAAGAAACTACGCTGGTATTGTCTTTGCTCCACAGGATTGAAATATGATGATTATGAGCGAAAGTCGGATCGGCCTGATCTTTTGCTTTCTGGTAAATCACTTCACCGGTCTTACCGCTGATGTACAAAGTGGAATTATCGTCTTTCTTGACGTATGAGTAGAATCCGTTCGAATCTGTAACCGGAAGATAGGATTGGAATGAATTATCATATACGCCCGTCATATTCGAACACAGTTTCACGAAGATATCTGTGTAGACATCGTAGGAATCATCATCGTTCTCACACCAGAAAGCATACTTAGTCTCTCCGGAATCAAGCGTAAAACTATTCACTCTGATTGATTCATATGCAGGGATCAGCACAGTACCATGCGCATCCAGAAGAACCTTATCGCCGTTGCTACCTGTGAAATACGGTCCATCCTGATCCACGATCGTGTACTCTTCACCATCGTAGAGGATGTTGCCTTCCACATCAACAATTCTCGTCTTCTTATCCACTTCCGCACGGAAAGCATTGCCATAGAACTCCTTATCGGCCGAGAAGCCAATGATTTTGCCCTTTTCTTTGGAATACTTCACCACGTTCTGGTTCTTGTCTAGGAAGATATAATCGCTGTCGGTCTCTTCTACGCAGTAAAGGTAAGAATAGTCATATTCACCCTTTTTACCCTGCTTATCGGACTTCTCATCGTCATCATCCTCGCCGGTCTTCTCTTCCGCCGCAGTTTTCTTGCCGTCGTTACTGTCCTTGTCGTCATCCTTCTTGCCACAAGCAGCCATCGGAATCACACAAGACACAGCCAGCGCGCCCACTACAAGATTGTTAAGAAGTTTCTTTTTCATTTTTCTTCCCCTTCCTTTTTGGACCTTATCTATGAGATGTCTCCTTCACCTCACCGATCCTTGACCAATTATACAGAAAGGGGTCTATCATAAAAACCTGACAAATCGACGAAATAAATAGGTTAAAATCGCGAAACTTTTAATTTATATATCCGGCAGAAAAACTTGCGCCCACATAGCAGTGTGCCTTGCCCCGGATCTCCGACTGGAGAAGGAAACTGGAAATCAGTCGATAGTTCAAATTCTTACTTCTCTGACAATTCCTGCATAATTCTTCGGTCTTCTTTCAGGAGTTTCTCGAATATTCTCTGACGTTCAATATTCAGTCGGTTACGTGCTTGTGTTTCCCTTCTCATTCTCGGCGATGTCTTCTTCTCCGAAGATGCTTTCTCTTTCTTGCAAGCTTCGAAGAACTTTGCATCTGCTTCTTTTAGATCTTCGCAGATCTGGAAATATGCACGATAGTCATCGGTCGTCCGGTCGGCATAGGTCTGAAAGCTCAGTGAGTAGAAGCGGGAAAGGGTCTTGACCTTCAACTCATTCACACCTGTGATTTCTCCGTCTGCGAGCATTGCGCCACGAACTGCCACGAAGCTTCCCGGTTCCATCTCAAGAAGTTTTCTGAAATTACGAGAAGCAGAAAAGAATTCTCTCTGCTTCAAAGAGTAATTCGCACGCTTCAGCAAGTTCTCTCTGACCACAAACTTCTGTTCGAAGAAACCGCCACAGGAATCGCAGTGATAGGTCATCTTGGTAGCATCGAAAAACATAGTACCCGCCGAGCATGTCGGGCATTCAATATCAAAGTCCTCCATCTCTCGTTCAATACTTTCCGGAATGTTACCGCTCCTTACATCCTGATAGAGCACACGGTCTTCTTTCACGATGTCTTTCACAACGACCTCACGCTTCGACATAAGGGCATCGACCTTGGCTTCTCTGCGTGAAATGCGTGCCTCACTCCATGCCATATCTTTCTGGATCTTCCGAATGTTTTTTCTCACTTGCAGACATCGGACGATCACACTCACCGTCAAACATGCAACGAAGCTAGCGATGTAAGCGTATTTGAACGTTAAATCCGATGAAAGATCCACCCCCGCCTTACTGAGTACATAATCGGCACCCAAAAACGCGAAGAATACAATCATCTCAGTAAAGAAGAACGTCCAAAATAAGATGATACCTACATTTGTACAAATGTTCTTCAGATTGGGATTTGTTGCTTTCTTCAACTTCTTGCTCTGCTTGTCATGATCCTCTTGAATCTCAGCAATTTCTGTTCGTTTCTCTTGTACTTCTTTGTTGAACGAAGCAAGATCATAAAACTTCGCAAAGAACGGACGATAACGTTCCGGAGATTTCTTCACAATGGCATCTAGGTCATTCTTCCGAATCGTCGCGGATACATCTTCTGTCAGTTCTTTTACCGTAGCATGCTCGGTACTTGCAAGAAATTTACCACGCAAGATCTGAGGATTGGACGGATCTTCGGCAAGGATCTGATCAAAGCTATAAATGGCCGTAGCGTAATCCCCGCTCTTCAGCGACTTCATCGCCTGATCCAGCGCACGATTCTCGAAGAAATCACTCGCCTCATAGGTTTTCCCACAGAATGAACAGAAGAATGTCTGCTTCTTCTCATTCATCTTCAATGCCGCGCCGCAATTCTTACAAAGATGCGTCGACATCGCCTTCAAATTTACTTCTTCCTTTGTCTCCATTCCTTCCATCTTCACTCTTTTCATGTGATTCTCTTTCTCAAAGACTAAGGGATACTGCTTCCAAATGATTTATCGAACCGGTGAATGCGCCATAATGGCACTGTCCTCTTGAACCAGCGCCTGTACCATCGTCTGACGCATCTGAAGCATCTGATCCCGAACCTGAACAGCCTGCTGCACTTGTACATTGAACGCGTTCCATTGATTCAGCACGACTCCATACTGTTGAACGTCTAACTTATGCTGCTTGATCATGGCAATTGGTTTACGAAGTCCAAGAAGGGGCAGGAGCACGATGCCAAATCCAAGAATACCTATGAACACTTTGGCAATCGTCATCATCGCCGAACTATCTATCACACTCAAAATGGCCACAAGAATAATCCAGCCTACGAAAAACATACCGGAAATAAAAAGCGTCTGAATAATCGAAGAGATGACCGTCGTGTTCCCATCGTCGGCATAGTGACATGGCTCTTGCATGATGTCCTTCTCTGCAAGTGCGCGCATACGGTCGACTTCTCGTTTCATCACATTGCTTTGCTGCTGATACTGGTTTGCCGTGTTGAGTGCAGTCAGGTAATTGCTATTCGCACGGCGTACATTCTCGCAAGAGTTGAACAGTACACGGCAGCCCTCTGTCGCTTGGCTTGCATATTCGTTGTAATCCAGTTGGAAGAACTTCGAAGAAATGTTGGTGCCAAGTTCTGTAAAATCAGACATCTCGCTCTTAGCCAGCATCTTGCCACGAAGTGCGAAAATATTATGCGGATCTTTCTCGAGTAGACCTTCGAAATTGTGGGATGCGGAAGTATACTCCTTCGCACGAAGCGAGAAGTACGCACGCTTCAGTAGGCTCTCACGAACCACCTGGTCCTTGTCGAAGAAACCGCCACAGGACTCGCATTTATACGTCAGCGTTGCGGAATCGAAATACAGTTTACTTGCACATGTTGGACAATCTACATTGGATATTACCATGGTCTTTCTTTACCCTTCTTCTAGACTTACCTCTCTACTACAAATCCCTCAATTACTTATTTAATCGGCGACTGTTGCATAAGCGCCTGATCCTGCATGATAAGTTTCTGCAAGGTGTTCTGACGGGTCTGAAGCATCTGGTCACGGATCTGAATCTTCTGCTGCACTTCCGCATTGAATGTATCCCAGTTCGCCTTGGCAGCTTGATACTTCCTAACGTCGGCTTTATGTTCGCGGATCATGCTGATCGGCTTATGAAGATCAAGAAGCGGACTCAAAGCAACCAGTACACCAAGCACAATGAAAGCAATGGCCTTCTTCGTCGTCAGGTCAAATGGTGTGAAATTCTTTCCGAAAGGATTCGTACCCGTCGACAGGATATAGATGGCCACCGCGCCGAGTATGCAAAGGAAGATGGTCGATCGGATACTTCCGGAGATTACTTGCTTCACGTTACGCACGACGGTCCGCTCTTCTCTGGTATCCGAATCGTAGTACGTGCGTCTCGTACATTCTTCCTTCATAATGTCCTTGTCCGCCAATTGCTTCAGGGCATTCACCTGGACAAGCATCTCATCGCTCTTCTTCATATAATCATTGGCAACACCATTCGCATTCACGAAATTCTCGTTGTCCTTCCGCATCGCTGAACAGGTATTGAACAACGGTTGACAAGACTCTGGCGCCTGACTTCCATAAGCCACGTAATCCACACCGTAAAACTTCGAAGTCGTATTGTCGCCCAGCTCGACGAAGTCAGAGATCTCGCCCTCCGCCATCATCTTGCCACGAAGTGCGAAGACGTTGTTCGGCTCCTTGTCCAGAAACTTCTCGAAGTTATGGGAAGCCGAAGCATACTCTCTCGACTTCATGGAGAAATACGCTCGCTTCATTAAGCTTTGGGTAACCAGTTCACCCTTGTCGAAGAAACCGCCACAGGACAGGCACTTATAGGTCAGGTTCGACTGGTCGAAATATAACATACTCGCACAGGTTGGACATTCTACATTTGTAATCTGCATAACTATTACCTCACACACTTGGTCTTAGGTACAAGTGCTTCTGCCGTATAAGGAGACGGTCAAGCACCGCCTAATTACTGTTGGATCCCGTTATCCTTTGGAAAAAGCACTCGGTCTTCGTTGATCATGTCGTTGGTGAACATCATGCGTTTCTGTACCACAACACCTTCCGCAACACGTTTGGCCTGAATCTGCGGCAGCAGCGCTTCCATATTCTTCTTGCAATCCTTCATTTTGCGGGTGCCGGCTCGTCGAATCCTGATGAGCACGTACGCGATTACGCCAAACAAAATAAACGAAATGATGTACTGAGCTGGATTCTCTGCCACTGTCTCAAAATCGGTGAACAACTTCTCGAGAAAGAAGATTGGGGCGAGCCAGATCGGCAAGGTATAGAGTGCAAGGATCAAGTAGAAAATGCCACATCCGCTGCTCTGGCCTCTGCGCCTTGCGTACGAATTGTAGCTGCTCTGATTCTGATTGTACTGCGACTGCAGCGCACCGATCTCCGAACGAACGCCGGCCAATTCTTTGTTCACATCAGCTAGAACGTCGTACTTCTGAAAGTAAGGCTTATATTCATCCGGCGCAATACCCACGAACGGTGCCGGGTTGAACTCACGAAATGACAACGATTGGTCATCCACCAGTGACTGCAAGGTGGAATGTCCGGAACAAGCCAAGACCTTCCCGCGCAAAGCACGCGGGTTAGTCTCATCGGCGGTAAGCACTTGGTTGAAGCTATAGATTGCGGTGGAGAAATCACCAGCTTTCAACGAGAAGAAAGCCTGCTCCAACGCACGATCATCAAAAAAATCGCTTGCTTCGTACATGCTTCCACAGAATGTACACTGAAACACCTGGTTGTCTTCATCCATTACCAGCGGTGCACCACAAGCTTTACACAGATGTTTCTTCATATCTGCCATTTTCTGAACCTCTTTTCCCAATGTCACCTTTATTTTATGCGAACCCGTTCATATTTTACACGTTCGTTGCGCCAAAATGAACACCTTTTTTCCCATTCTGTCGCAAAATTACTCTGTTTTTCTGCGCCTTTGCGCACGCCTCGCCCTGTGCTCGAACGCGCGAGTGATTTTCCCGTCTATGCGCAAACTTCTTCCGCCCCACGCCCAGATCCTGCTCACATGCTTTTGTCGTCTCCATCTTCGGCTTCTTCTCTTACTTCAGCCTCCGCCGTGGAATCAGCACTCGCAACTTCCCAGCGCCACCGAAATCTCCTCCGGTCACGGCACAGATTATTCGCATCTCAATGGTTGCTACAATTCTACTTTCTTTATACAAATCGTTCAATAGATTAATACCTGCGGTGTACTCCGCTCCCCACAACGAGCACAAATAACATCTTCTATGCTTTTTCCACATAGAAGTTATTGCTTCGGGGAAATCAACGCCAAAGTCAACAGGAAGTCAACATTTCACCATCTTCTGTTGACTTTTCATTGACTTCCCTCCCAACACAAGCCTCGTTGCCGCCAAAGTCAACAGAAAGTCAACATTTCACCCTCTTCCGTTGACTTTTCATTGACTTTCCTCCCAACACAAGCCGTTTCCGCCAAATCTACCCGTTTCAGGAATCATCGGCTATAATGGAACGCGGATGTGATATATTGAATGCGTTCATGGGAAAATGGAACGCAGGTCAAGAATCACGGCATCCGCTTTCGAAATGTCGAGGTATCTCAAATGAGCAACAATGATCAAGCAGTAAATCAAACAATCAATAGCGCGAGAAACACCGCGCGTCTGGGCAGTCGTCTAGGCTTCATCCTTCTAAGCGCAGGATGCGCCATCGGCCTCGGGAACGTGTGGAAGTTCCCGTATGTCGCAGGGCAGAACGGCGGTGGCGTCTTCCTCATCACCTACCTAATCATGCTCGTACTCTTCGGCATCCCCGTCGTCGCTGTCGAATTCTCCCTCGGCCGCGCTGCGCAGAAACCACCGATTAAGATGTACCAAGAACTGGAGCCCGCAGGCACCAAGTGGCACCTACACGGCATCCCCTGCATGCTCGGCTGCACCCTCCTCATGATGTTCTATACCGTCATCACCGGCTGGATCCTCGAGTATCTACTCAAATTCGTGAAAGGCGACTTCACAGGATTAAATGCAGAACAAGTCAGCGATGTATTTGGTAAAATGACTCGCGAACCAGGGTCCATGACAATTGCGTTGGCTGCAGTCGTCATTCTGGGCTTTGGCATCTGCGCCATCGGCTTGCAGAACGGACTCGAGAAAATCACTAAGTACATGATGGCTGCGCTTCTTGGACTTATGCTCGTCCTCACCATCAAAGCATTTACTATGTCAGGAAGCAAAGCGGGACTGAAGTTCTTCCTCTACCCAAACTTCAACAAAGCAAGAGAAGTCGGCTACGGGAAAATAGTCCTCGCAGCGCTGAACCAAGCATTCTTTACCCTCAGCGTCGGTATCGGCGCCATGGCCGTCTTTGGTAGCTACATCAACAAAGACCGCCGTCTATTAGGTGAGTCCGTACACATCACTTTCCTCGATACATTCGTTGCCTTGTCCGCTGGTCTCATCATGTTCCCGGCATGTTTCTCCTACGGCATTGACGTCAACTCCGGTCCAAGCCTCCTATTCATCACCATGCCGAATGTTTTCTCAGGCATGCCATTCGGCCGTCTATGGGGTGCTCTATTCTTCTTATTCATGAGTTTCGCCGCGCTCTCGACCGTGTTTGCCATGTTTGAGAACATCATCGCGAACTTCACCGAGCTAACTGGTTTATCTCGTAAGAAGTCCTGCCTCGTCTGCGGAATCGGCATGTTCATCTTGTCCATGCCCTGCGTCCTCGGTTTCAACGTCTGGTCCGGCTTCCAGCCTTTCGGAGAAGGCACCAACATATTGGATCTTGAAGATTTCATCGTATCCAATCTACTACTCCCCGTCGGCTCAATCATCTTCATCCTCTTCGCCACCTGGCGCAGAGGCTGGGGCTGGGACAACTTCATGGCAGAAGTCAATGCAGGAGAAGGTCTCACCTTCCCGAAGCGGCTCCGTCTCTACATGAAGTACTTCGTCCCCGCAGTGCTGATGGCCATCCTAATTATTGGTCTAGTACAATTCTTCGCTTGATTGTTCCTTCGGCTACTTCCATTGCTACCTACTTCACCTCGAACAGAGTAGTCAAGCGAATGTTCTTGAGAAATCATGTTATGTATCATCGAAGTACAAGAAGTGCCACAAATCGAGATTAAACTCAATTTGTGGCACATTGCTTAGTCACTAGATACTCAATTAGATTATTCTTTCTTCCGTCTTCTTCGATCGAGAATAATCACGCCAGTCAATGCCGTGGCACTCACGACCATGATCGCAACCAAGATTGCCGTATGTCGATCATCACCTGTCTTCGGAAGTGGTCGATTCGCCGGCGAAGAAGTCGGTGTCGGTGTTGGTGTCGCAGTCGGTACAGGTGAAGGAGCTGGAGCGGGTGTTGGCGTCGGATCAGGAGTCGGACCAGGAGTTGGTGTCGGGCTCGGCGAAGGATCCGGGTTCGGCGTTGGAGTAGGTGTAGGCGTCGGTGTTGGAGTAGGCGTCGGAATCCACTCGTTCATTACTTCAATCGTCACGTCGTTTGTCTCATTACCTGTGATGGCAACTACTTCCTTCACGCCGGTTGCAGTAATGGTAATCTTACCATTCTGTGCAACTGCAACTTGAATTGTGCCATTCATCATATAGTATCTATCATCCGTTGTCGTTTCTTTCAACGTATACTCACCCTTAGCAAGGTCCGCAATCTTGAAAGAATTTGCTTGGTTAAGTTTTGCGCTGAATGTTGGATCCGTCACACCCGTGATGGTGAACTCTACCTTCGACAAATCACCATCACCACTTGTAAATGACTTCTTTAATGCAAGTGTATTATGGATATCACCAAGATTATTCACAACAGGAATCGTAATCGCAACTGTGCCGTTACCCGTGATGGTACCCACTTCTGCGATTGAACCCGCATCAACCGTAATCTTACCATTCTGTGCTACCGTTACAGAGATGGTACCGTTCATCAACTTATATCCATTGTCCGTATCTGTCGCGGTCTCTGCGATGGTGTACTCACCCTTGGCAAGGTCTTCTACCTTGAAGGAGCTCGCTTCATTCAACTTCGCGCTGAATGTCGGATCCGTCACACCCGTGAGGGTGAACTCTACCTTCGACAGATCACCGGTCGTACCATCTGCGAATGTCTTCGTGATGGACAACTCATTGTCGATTGGATTCACGTTATTCACAACAGGGATTGTAATGGCAACTGTGCCGTTATCCGTGAACGTTCCTACCTCAGAGATAGAACCTGCATCAACAGTGATCTTACCATTCTGTGCAACGGTTACAGAGATGGTACCATTCATCAACTTATATCCATTGTCCGTATCTGTTGCAGTCTCGGCGATAGTGTACTCGCCCTTCGCCAGGTCCTCCACCTTGAAGGAGTTGGTCTGATTCAACTTTGCGCTGAATGTCGGATCGGTCACACCCGTGAGGGTGAACTCTACCTTTGACAAATCACCGGTCGTGCCATCTGCGAATGTCTTCGTGATGGACAGCTCATTGTCGATAGGGTTCACGTTATTCACAACAGGGATTGTAATGGCAACTGTGCCGTTACCCGTGATGGTACCCACTTCAGCGATGGAGGCTGCATTGACCGTAATCTTTCCTTCGTCCGTAACGATAATGGAAATTGTTCCCGTCATGAGCTGATAACCATTCTCGCTATCCGTCGCCGTCTCAGTGAGCGTATAATTGCCAGCCGGGAGATACTCCACCTTGAACGAATTCGTCTGGTTGAGCTTCGCGCTGAATGTCGGATCCGTCACGCCCGTGAGGGTGAACTCTACCTTTGACAAATCACCTGTCGTACCTTCTGCGAAGGACTTACTGATTGTCAGGCTGTTCTTCGGATTTTCCGTCTTCTTATTCATAACCTGAATGGAAACCTTCGGTGAACTGTTCGATTTATCTAGAATCTTCACGCCATCCGGTGTAGACACCGTGATCGACTTGTCTTCTTTCACCTCGACCGAAATCGTACCCTTCAACTTATCGAATCCAGAAGCACCCGTCTTCTCTGTAATCTCGTACGTACCAACAGAGAGATTACTGATGACGAACTGATTGCCGGATCTCTCAATATTCTTCTCATCAAAGGCAGTCGCCCCAGTTCCCTTGATGGTAAAAGTAACCGCAGAGACATCGCCGCCCTGCACTTCAAAAATCTTCTCAATCGTCAGGCTGTTCACATCGTTCACGTACAAGAAATGTTTACCATTTTCGACCGCTTCTACCTTCAGCCCAATCGTCAGATCACATTTATCCTGATCGACAACATAGTTGGCATTTGAAGGTACATAGAATGCAATCTTCTCCGTACTGAGCGTATAGCCTTCCGGTGCGACCTGATTCGGATCCTCGTAGAGCACATACACCATATTCATGTTCAGCTTGTTTCCGCTTTGGCCGGCACCCGGTACCAATTCATTGGCCGGTAACGCCCCCGTCGAAGAAGTGGTTCCATAGAACTTGTTATTGGTCGGTTCGCCTTCAAGTGTGTATTCTTCCACGATGAACTTGATGCCACCCAGATTCTGGTCCGGATCGTTGGCACCGACTTTATCGATGTAGAACAAAGCGTACGCCGGACGTGAACCCGCACTTGAACTTGCAATATCGTAATTCGAAGAATTCTTATTCTTGCCACCGATTTCATCTTCATTTCCCGGGTATGTCAGTGGAAGGAATGCAGTATTCTCGACTGTAGCCTTTGTCGAGAAATTCAGACGAATTGTATAGAAAATGTTCAATTTCACGCCGTCCGGTACGCGGATAATCAGGTCTTTGCCCTTAATGGAGAATTCATATGTACCTGCTACAACATGATTATCGTTTACGGTATCAAGCGTATAGGCCTTTCCATTCTCATCTGTGACCTTTAAGGTCTCCAGTACATAGTCAATGTTGTTGCCCAGCGTATCGACGACATAGTACGAACCAGAACCGTCGCGGCTAAGCTTCAACGAATACGGGTTGACGGTGATATTGTAGTCGACCTGATTATAGTCATGAATATCGCTAACCGGTTTCTTCGTAATGATGGGGTATTCAACCGTTACCCCGGCTGGTGCATGTGGCTGATTCAGAAGTTCGCCATCCGAACCTTCGATGCTGGCATCGTTATATACTTTTCCCGGACTAGTATTGGGAAAAATACTCGTCGGCACGTAGGTGCTGTATCGGATGCAGATTCTCTCCTTGTTCGTGATGAGATCAGACAGAAGGTGCGTATTGCCCTTCTGGTCGATCAGCGGATGTGTATCGTCGATATCGATCGTGAAAGTATCGGTACCGAGTGTAACCGGTGCGTAGTAGAAATTACCATCATCATTATTGATGGATACCCACACATAGTTTCCGGTACCCGGCTTTTTGTCCGCAAAATTCATGTACGAATATTCTCTGAACTCCATGCCATTGAGATAGTCCGTGATATGGAGGCTCTTCCAGTTATGGGCTTCGATCTCATTGCCCAGATTGTCCGCATTGATGCAGATCTCCCAACTTGCAATATTCGTGCTGGTATCGAGTTTACGTTCCTTGTCGATATTGTGCTTGTTCATCAGATGAACAGCGCCCTTCGTGTCGAGCGAAGCATCGTCGTATTTGTTGTTCACTTTCGCACTGTTATTGAAAGTAACACCTTTCTCCAATTCTTCAGTAGTTACCGTTGCACGAGTATAGACTCTCCAATAGAGTGTCTGACCAAGATATTTTGCCACTTCAGTCTTATCGACTTTCACACTATAGGAGCGCTTCGGTTTATTCGGATCCGTACCATCTGGATTATCCGCACTGGAGAAAGTAGCTTTGACAGGCACCTCTTTGCCGGTCGCATCGATATAGAACACTTCCGGTGCGTCTTCCGACATCATGGAGGTGACAAATACCTGACCATGGCTTTGTAATTCATCCACGAAAGTAATAGATTCGTTAAAAGTATCTGGTATGTCGATGGAGATCAACCACGGAATCGTCACAACGACTTTATCCTTGGACTCGTCATAGATGACCTTGTCCTTCTCTGCCTCTTTCTTCACGACGATGGAAGCAGGATTCACAGGGCCCTTCGTCCGCTCATAATCTTCACCGATCTCTTTACCGTTCTTATCGAACAAGGAAGCCGTATTCATGAGTTCCTGGTCATCCGTATTATTCGTGAAATTATCTTCACAGGACACCGCATAGGATACGATGTATTCATCCGTAGATGCGCCGATTGCGCCGGCTCCGGTGAACCAGGATGCATCGAATTTCACACCCGGATTCAAGAACGACGCAAGCGTCACACCGGTCACCGTATGGCTAAGTGACGGATCTTTTGCATTGGTAATCGTGACACTACCATCTACGAGCTGAAGATTCTTCGCACACCTGCTGTCGTGATTATCTTTCAACACCGCATCCGCAAGATCAAGCTTCAGCGAACCTTTGTTAATGGCGATCGTATATTCATACACACCATTTGTATACGTACCGACCTTATCGAGGTCCACATACTCTTTGTAATTCTTAAGATCAGTTGGAATCGCACGGATAGAAGTATCGCCTGCAGGATTCAGTTCGACTGTAACCGGCTTGGTCGGATCGCCGCCATCCGGAATGGCCGTCGCTGTGACCGTGTTACCACCATTGGTCTGGAGATGATTCTGATTATAACGATAGAAAGTCTTATTCAGTTCGCAGGTATAGGTCACCGTAGTCGTCGCACCGGCCGGCAGATTATTCAGCGTGAATTGATGCACCTGAGGCTCGCCCGTTGCACTATACGTAAGATAGGTGTTATCGATGGAGTCAATCTGTTTCCATGTAAGACCCTCATCCAGTGTATCCGTGAACACAATCGGCGCACTGATCGCCTCAGCACCATAGTTCTTGACACTGATAGTGTACTGGACCGTACGTCCGTTGAAGTCGAAGCTCGCGCATTCCTTCGTCACTTCAATGTCTCGCTTCAGCGTCTTCGGCTCATCGCGCTTCACTTTCGGATTGATCTTACTCGTAATGTCCGTGACAAAAGAAAGGATAAATTCGCCGCCTGCCTCGTCAAAAGCATCGTCATTTAGATCACATGTGAAGACTACGAAAGAATCTGCTCGTCCTGTGACAAGTTTGTCGTAATCTCGAACCTGGTTTCCACTGCCATCGTCGTTATAGGTAAAGATCGCGCGGTAGTCCAGTTCGACAACACCAGCCTTATTGAAAGTATACCAGTACGGATATCCTGCCGCTTTCAACGCAGTGTAATCTTTGGCATCGATCAGATCCTTATGCAATTTGTAGTAGTAAGAGTCTTCTACGAGAATTGGGCCGGAGAAGTCATACTTGCTGAAATCAAGCGCCGAGTTCCCATTCGTTGTACCATTCTTGTAAGCGCAGACTTTACCGAAGTCATACGTAAGGATTGCCGTGTCTTCCGTGATTGTCGACGGAATAATGTAATCCAGCTCACCGGAAAGTGAATTCCCGTTCTGGTTGATGACCACATTCGTAATATCACTATCTGTGATTTCGGTCGTACCGGCCGCATATACCTTATGGTAATTCGGCAGAACCATATTCATCAGAAATACTGCAATGAGAAGAATAGATACCTGTGTCAGGAAACGTTTCTGTTTTCTTGCTCGCATATAAACCTCCAAAGTTTCATTTGGCAAAACTATACTATTATCTTTATAACTAAATTCCGAAGTATAATCAATCGAGAAATATCAGTATTATGCTTCGATATATACATATTCTGTCTTTAACAGAGAAATTTAATTTTTGCGTAATATTCAGGAAATCAACAATCAGCAGAAAATGTTCAGTCACCGATGATGCGTTATGAAATGTTTTACTTTTTTGTCAATTGCACCATCTGTTTTCACCGTCTGCACCATCCCTCTCGGTAAACCAACTACAAGTAAACCCCACATTCAAGATGTCAACTTCCATTTCTTGGCAAATTTCTACAAAAAACTTCAGAAAATTTCGTTTCCCTATTGCATAAAATCAAGAAAAGAGTGTTAAGATGATATAGGAGAAACATATTAACGATGCTCACACTGTGAAATAAATATTAGGAGGGTGTTATGAAGGATCGTTTGAGAAGTGCTCTTGCTTGTTTTCTATTGTCGTTTTTCGCATATTTCCGTTACTTGTTGGCCATTGCCGCGTTACTGTTAATTGGAAGTATTTTCTTTCGCCCACTTCTATATGCCGGACTTCTTGCCTTCGCGCTCGATGTAGTCCTCTCCATCGGAGTAACTGTTTCGATGGTAATGGTCATTCCCGTATTCAAACAGGACTTCACATTCCAGAATAATCACTGACACTAGTCACTTTATCATCCTTCTCCATTCTTCACTTCCGTCCTCATAAAGGGCAAATCTAAAGAAAGCGTTAAGAAGGACCCCTGGGAATATTTCCTGGGGTCCTTCCTTCTTTGTTGACTGTTAAGTTCTTCACGTTCATGCAGGGAATCAATAGTTCTCTGCGTTGACCTCGAAGTACGCTTGTGGGTGGTTGCAGACTGGGCAGACATCGGGGGCCTCGGTGCCGACGACGATGTGGCCGCAGTTGCGGCATTCCCAGACTTTGACTTCGCTCTTGGCGAAGACTTCCTGGGCTTCTACATTGCGAAGCAGTGCGCGGTAGCGCTCTTCGTGATGTTTCTCGATGGCCGCAACGCCACGGAATTTCTCAGCAAGTTCTGGGAATCCTTCTTCTTCTGCCGTCTTGGCAAAGCCCTCGTACATATCGGTCCACTCGTAATTCTCACCGTCTGCGGCCGCCGCAAGATTCTCTGCAGTACTGCCAATACCGTTCAGCTCCTTGAACCACAGCTTGGCGTGTTCTTTCTCATTATCTGCGGTCTTCTGGAACATGGCCGCAATCTGCTCATATCCATCTTTCTTGGCCTTGGATGCAAAATATGTATACTTGTTTCTAGCCTGAGATTCTCCGGCAAAAGCAGCCTCTAAGTTCTTCTCGGTCTGGGTTCCGGCATATTTGTTACTCATCGTGTTTTACCTCGTTTCTCCGACGACGCTATCGCGCCGGGTTCTTTTACCGTGGAACTTGCGTCCCACGTTTCAATTATACCTCACATTTCAACACATGAACATGCCTTCATATAGGGATAATTATCACTTCGTAGCAAGATTTGTTATAATGATGTCGTTGCGAAAGCTCGAAGAACGGGCTATATATGTGCAAATTCTGATGAAACGACGAAAGAGATTATAATATGAAACGTTGTATTGCTACTTTACTTACACTAACGATGGTGCTATCCCTTACCGGATGTGGCAAGAAAGAAGACGCTGGAAAATCGAAGGCAAAATTCTCCCTCCCTACGTTAGAAGCAACGACCGCTTCGGAAACCACCATCAAGACTACTATTGAGACGACTGAGTCTACAGCCGAGTCGTCGACAGAAACAACACCTGCACCGACCACGCCGTCGGATCCGCATGGGTCAATTCCTGCAATTTCCCACAATCTTGGTAAACTTGGGGTTTGTTTTTTACCTGAAGAGCATTTCTTCTGCGAGAAACCGGAAGACGACCCGGAACATGAGACATTCAGCGTACATACATACTGTGACTACGTCACACTAGGTTCCACTGAATATGAGGCATTGAACGAGTTTCTGGATGAGACCTACGGGAAGTTGAAGTACGAATGTGATACGGCCTACGACAGCATGCTTGAGAAGAAGAACACGGGTCTCATCAATAAGAGGAATTACAACGACATGTCCTTCTCTTACGAGACCACGATTTGTCGCGCAGACAGCCGTATTCTCTCTTTCTTAATTACGAATTCTTTCATTAACAAGTCCGATGATTTGTACTATTCATCGGAGAGCAGCGCTTACGTCATGGATGTAGTCACTGCAAAATACATCGATCTTTACGACGTGATCACAGACCCAGGTGTTTTTGCCAACGAAATGAGAGAACAAGCTGAGCATTTACAGTTCACACGATACTCTGGTCCAGAAGGCCAGGAACGTGAGCGTAGCGCAATTCTGGCTGCTGCGGACATCATCTCCGAAGGTGGATACGTAGGATTCACGCTGACCAACAACTGTCTCACACTCTACTGTCCGGATACGATTGATGACGAATATTCCACCACCTATGTCTTCAATATTTCCGTGCTGGACCTAGGCGGATGTATTGATCTGTCGTACTTCAACGAGACACCTGCCTACTACACTTTGACAGCAGACAGGAATAACGAGATCAAGTGGGACTTGTACGATGACGGTGTGCTGGACACGTTTACCATTGAGTCACCCACCATGGGCTTCGATACTTTTGCCATTAAGTGGAACGGCAACGTCTGTGATGTCCAAGGTCTTCCAACGCTTATGTCCAGCGAAGATGACGATCTAGACTCTTTCTTTATGACACACGCCGCCGATGGCGACTACCTATATCTGGAGTTCTCCCCGGCAGAGGGCGAGGTAGTGAACTATACAATCGTATTCAAAGTAGAGAACGGCAATTTGACGATGCTTTCAATGACAATCGGCGAATTCGAATCGATTCCTTATGATCTTTTCAGTTGCAACATGCTTCAACGATGTGACCTTCTCGGAACCGGCACTTTAGCGCGCTCGGTTTCCATCGAGAACTCCAACGGACTCCCCGAAAACACTTCAAGTTACTACACAAAGAAGATGAACTTCCAAGGCCTCACTGCGCATGACATGACAGTCGAGATCTGGGCAGAAGATGGTTCTGGAACAGACGGTTCACTCAAGCTTCCAGAAGGCACGCCCGTTCGTCTCCTGGGCATCGACACAAGTACATCACTGGCGTATTTTACCACGTTGAACGAAGCCGATTCTGAAAACGAGTATTTCCAAATGAAAGTCAGCCAAGATGAATATGGCTTCGACATCACGTATAATGGAGAAAGATCTTATTACTTATTCACAAACTGCACTTACTTCGACTAAGTCACAACGCGGCGTTTCCACTCCAAGCGGATTCCATTCATATATCCAGTTGACAGAGTATCCGAGCATCAGGTTGTAGGGTTATTGGGTTGTTTGGGTGTCCCTTAGCAGACAAGTAGGATGCAGCCGCGATTTTCACCGTCGTGCATCCTACTGCTACCCCACCACGCTGGAGAAAAAATAGGATGCATCCACGATCTTCACCGTCGTGCATCCTACCACTACTTTGCCCCACCATAGAAAGATAGGATGCAGCGGCAATCTTCAACGCTGAGCATCCTAATGCTACCCCACCACACCGTAGAAAAAATAGGATGCAGCGGCGATTGCTGTCGCCGTGCATCCTATCGTGGGTTTATTTCATGAAAGACGGGATTCGAATAATCAGACTCTCTTCTTCGTGATGGCAATGCCACATGCAGCAGCGCCTAAGCCTAATCCGGCAAAAGCAACGTACGGTGCGGCTTTCTCGATGAAGTTGCGGTGATCCCCGTCCTTACCGTCTGCGCCGTCCTGGCCGTCGACGCCGTCTTTACCATTCTCGCCGACTACCAGTCCTACGTCGGTAACTCGACCGTCTGTATAGGTGACGATTAGGTGGCCCAGTTCGTTGATGGTCACATCGGAAATGCCGACACCGTCTTCACCGTCGATACCGTCTTTTCCATCCTTACCATCTTTGCCGTCTACGCCATCACGACCATCACGGCCGTTCTTGCCTTTGCCGCTTCCGGAGCCGTTGCTGCCGTTCTGACCATCACGCCCGTTGGTACCGTCACGTCCATTCGTGCCATTCTGACCGTCTTGGCCATCCTTTCCGTCCTCGCCATTCTGGCCGTCTTTACCATTCTGACCATCCACGCCGTCCTGGCCGTCCTGGCCGTCCTTACCATCTGCGCCGTCTTGACCGTCGGCGCCGTTCTTACCATCTTTACCGTCTGCGCCGATGACCGGTCCGAGGTCTACCGGGTCACCTTCAGAATACGTAATGATGAGGTGACCATTCTCGTCGATCTCGATATTCTGGATGCCGATACCATCTTCACCGTCGGCACCGACCACGAGGCCGAGATCCAGCGGATCGCCTTCTGTATAGACGATGATCAGATGACCGAAGCGGTCGATCTTAATATCCTGAATGCCAACGCCGTCTTTACCATCTGCACCATCTTTACCGTCTGCGCCGTCCTTGCCGACCACAAGACCTGCATCGGTGGTATTGCCGTCTGTATACGTGATGATCAAGTGTCCGTCTGTATCGATCTCTGCATTCTCAATACCGACACCCGTCGCCCCGCTGACATAGAAACGTTCTACATCTGAATCCAAGCTCTCCAGTCCACCACTGGTGACGGAACGCACGACGAAGACATATTCCATTCTGCCGTCCATGTCATCGAAGGTGTACTCGGTGCTACCGCTGACTGTATCGATCTTACTGTACTGATACTCTTTACCTTCCAGCGTCAGCAGATAGACATTGTACTTCGCTGCTGCCGAACGACCGTCCTGCCCGGTCACTGCGTCCCAAGTAAGCTTCACGGAACCACTTCCGTCTGAGGCTTCCACGTACTCAGCAGTAAGATTCTCCGGAGCCTTAGCCGGACCAGACACTGAATCCAGCACATAACCGTAAACTGGTACTTTAACCTTCTCGCTACCATTCATAGATGTTAAGTTCGAATCCCATGTTGCCAGTGTCCAGGTGAAGCCGTAACTTCTGGCAATCGTTGAGGTGTAGCCGTCGTCGATCATGGTCTGCTCATCGATATCCTGCACGCTTCCGGCAATGGAATAACCTGTTCCGGCCGTGGACGTGGTGGACGAACCATTCATGTACTGCAAGGAGACATATGCGCCGGCGCTGGCCTCTACAAAACCACCGTCGAAGCCGAATTTGACGGTCATGTCGAAGGTAAAGCCGTGGGCGGTATCAACCGTGTGGGAAGTCTCTTGGCTCATGGACCAGGTCGTTCCGGTCGATGTGCCGTTATAGCCTACCTGATGGGCAGAACCCAGTTTCTTCAGGTTTGTGAGGCTCGTACCTGTGCTTGAAGTCGCAAAGCCAGCCGGATTGCCTTCTGTGCCCAACTTCAATGTCGCCGGATCGATGGTCTGAAGCTTCGTGTCCTTGTAAGTCGAAGGTACACCATTCATCTCGTTGGTGGAGGAAGACGCAAGAATATCATTGTATTTCTCGGCAAAAGCATTGTATTCATCGATGGAAAGCATCTGGTAGACAGGCTTACCTGCAACCGATACGACGAAAGCATCCTTCTCCCATTCGCCGTTGATGCTGGCGTCGTATGCATAGAGCATGATTGGTGTACGGTAGATGACCACACTGTCCTTACCCTGTGCGGTGAAGCTCTCATCAATCGAGTAGGACGTAGACTTCTCGAAGCTCTCCGTCCAATCGAGCGCATAGCCGGCTGAGATCTCTACACCGCCGACGGTACCCATCATCTCGACGGTACCACCTGCACCGAAGGATACAGAGTTCGATGTTCCGGAACCGTAGGAGTAGGAATTGCTGATCGTATATTCGGTACCATTGCCATCGTAGTAGTAATCATTCTCAGAAAGTTCTTCGTAATACGGGCTAGCCTGGAGAATCGCCAGGACCTGCGGGTCCGCGTAGGTGTAGTCCTTCGCATCGTAGCGGACGAGCGTACCATCGTAGTCTGAATCGGTCGCCACCACGCAGAGGTTACATGCCTTGGAATTGTAGCATCCCTTGTTCTCCACATAGAGCGAACCCGTCACACTCGTTGTCTTATAGCAAGCTGTGGCCTTCTTCCCTGTACGGGTAGTACCGCCGGCCAAGCAAAGCATCAGGTCGTAGTCACCGCCGTTCGAAGAGGATTGTTGTCTGGCACCGACCATATAGATAATCTGCTCATATCCATACGGGTTGCCATCGAAGTTACCTACTGCCATCGATCCAATGAAGGTGCGGTCCATGATTCGGCCGTTAATATTTCCGATATCGCTGGTAAAAGCACTGTAAAGCGGGGTCTTGGGGCATTCATCTCCGGACAGATCGAAGAACTGACCGCCGACAAACAACACTTCTCGCTCCTCCGGGCCGTCGATGGCGACCGTCTCTACACCGAATCGTGCACAGATGTTATTGGCATTGTAATGTGTACCATCCTCAGAGAGGTTCGTAATATTTCCCGGCGTATCGAAATAGGTCTGAACCAGTTTTCCGTTCTTAAAGTCGAACTTGGAGAATTCCATGCGGTTATCGATCTTGTTGAAAGCATTCTCCGCATGCTCATTCTGATCTTTTCGAATGATGTTATGGACACGTCCGGCCAGTACCACCTCGTCTTGTTTATCGCCGTCCACATCTCCGACTGCAAGACCGGTAGCAAACATGGTATCGCACTTCTTCTCTTCGTACTGCCACCAGGCAAGTGTATCCACACTACCTTCACGCAACACGGTGGAAGCACCCTTACTTCCGTAGCTCACATCTACATAAGGTACTAGATTTCTCCAGTCCTTACTTCCGTTATCGGAAGAATTACCCACCTGACTGACCACAGCCAGGTCATCGATGCCATCACCATTGATGTCACCGGTATCGATGACGCACTGTAGCTTATTTCGTCCATCGGATTTGTCATCAGAAGTCAAGTAACCGCCTTCCGCTAGATAGTATGGATTGAGCATGACCTTACTTGCAGTGCTATTCTTCTTACTATAGCTGACAGCCTTACCATTGGACGAGATCGAGAATTCGAAGAGTCCGTATGCATCATTGTTGTTTCCTTTGTTACCCAGTGCCGCATAGACGACTACCGTATCTTTTCCATCACCGTCATAGTCGCCGGCTGTGATAGAGAAGTAGTTCATCGCTTCATAGTACTTCGTGTTATCCGACATCCAGTTCGATGTACCCAAAGATTCGGTAGATGTACTCCACACTTTATTGATTGCATCGTAGATCAGAAGCTTCACATAGTAATTACTGTTTTGGTAATACTCACCGATAAATGCGATATGGTCATCTCTTCCCGTACCGTTCGGGTCAAATGCTACGGACTGCACATAGAGTAGGTAGTTGTAAAGATTGTCAGGCAGTGCGCTGGGGGTCGTGTCCGACTTGAAAGAGGACAGTACTTTGCCCGTATTCTCATCCTGACTATTGAGCGTATCGTATACCTTCGGTGAAGCTTTCCCGTCTGCAGAAGACCACACGAACAATTCGTTCTGCTTGTCCAGCATGAAGGGAACGCCTTTACCGAAGCCATACGGATCATCCGCACCAGCCTCATTAAAATCCGCAGGTACTCCAAGGTTCAGAAGCGAATCACCGGGGTTACCGGTATCTGCCTTTGTAGGAATCGGCACCATAAACAGCGAAACACATAACAATAACGTAACGACCCACTTCGCTTTACTTGCAAACTTCTTCATACACAGCCTCCCGCAAAATGACACTACAAAGCAAGTATTCCAGCAAATAACACATATATCTACATTATAGCATGGTCTCGGGTTGTTTTCCCGTCAGAACACATAATAGCGACCATTACTCTTTCGAATAATGGCCGCTACCTCTATGTTAATATTCGTTACATCAACTGTTATTTCTTATCTGATGCTTATGGTTCTTCTGATGTTGTCGAAGAAGCATCGGCATATTTGCTCTCAAGTGCAGGACACTTCGCATTGGAGAAATCCATCACCCAATCCTGCGGACCCTTCTTCTCGGCAGTAAACTGAACCTCGACATTGCCGCCTAATCCCAAGTCGTTGCTTCCGTCTCTTACAAGTACAAAAGTGTATTTGCCGGGTTCAAGACCGCCCTGCTCAAATGCAAAACGGTAAGGGCACCTAGCATAATCAAGACCATCATAACTGCAATATGCTAAATCAACAGCATCGGCTTCCTCGTATGTGGTGTAGTCTCCCTCAGGGCAAACCATCAGATAGTAGTTGTCATGTCCCTGCGGATCGATCTGCTCAAGATAGTATCCGTTAAAATTAAAAATAGCATAATCGTCATAGCTTTCATCAGCCTTGAATGTAAACCAAGATGCTACCTCATCCTGTAAACTGTCAAACTCCTTGACTTCTCTGTCTTGACCTGCACCGAGAAGCCATGAATTCTTGAATTCAAAGTGATAATTTCCGCCGCCCTCAAGAACAATGAGCCACTGTCCGAGAACAAATCTAGATTCCTCGTCAAACAAGAGCACCGACCATGTTCCAGGCGCCCATTCCGAGTCATCGGAAGCAAGGCCAGCAACCATGTTGCTATCGACCCAGAATACATAGTATCCGTCAAAATATTCCTTATCAAATTCTTCGGCAAAAGCCCTTACATTACCATAAATACACTGGGTAATAGACGATGAATCTCTAGTGAGATAGATACCAGGATTTACGATATCTACACTAAATCTGTGTGCATCGATTTCGGCGGAAGTCTTCACCTTAAAATATAAGTAATCACCCTCAACCCAGTACGAGATAGCCTCGCTAAGCTTCGTCTCATCCACCTCAGCGCCCTCTGGTGCCAACGAGGAGATATCTTCTGTCTCGGTAGCCGTCGTCTCAGGCGCAGCAGTCGTGGTGGTCGTCGCCTCGGTCGTCGTGGTCTCTTCCTCCGGTTCCGTCTCCGTAACTTCCGTATCCTCTGTCTTCTTCGTCTTCTTGGTTTTCTCGGTCTCTTCATCCTTCTTACCGCAAGCAGCAAGACCGAAGACCATCGTCATTGCAAGAATGGCAGCAACTAATTTCTTCATGTTACATCTCCCATCCGGCGCACGTCCTGCACCATCTACTAGAATTGCCGTGGCAAAATAATAACTTTTTGCCATAACAAGTTCATAATATCACAAATTTTTAAGGATAACAGTACTGATTTATATAAAGTCCACTCAGACAAAATCGAGTAATTTCGACCAATACTCGTCGATCTGGCACTTATTCTCGTAGTCGTTCAACGCCATCAGGAAGTAGAAGAAATCACGTAAAGAAGAGAGATCCGGCATGGGTTGATATGTCTCATATCCTTCCACAAATCTTGCCCAATCCTCGACCTGTAATGCAAGGAAACTCAATTCCCACTCCACCGGGCCAATGACATACGCATCCAGATCCACACACGCGCGGACGTCCTCACCGCCAAAGAGGAACTGATCCGCAGACATATCCACCATCATCAGCGCGAACTTACTGGGTCGATCGCAGCCAGCCTGAATGCGCTGATAGAAACGCCGCATCTTCCGGTCGACCGATGTGTCCCCATTCCAATGCTCGCGAATACATTCCTCCATATGGCGATTCACAAGCACAATGAAATCCGTCTCACTCAATTCACCCATGAGGCCGCTATTGCTGTACGATTTCTGGTGATTGTACCCGACAAACTGACCGAGAATATATGCATTATCTCGCCCGCAAGGGAACGCATCACAGTCCCATGTTTTCCCCTCCACGAACTCGAAGATCATCGCCTCTGGCTCAACCGCCACAAGCTTCGCCACATCGATGTGTGGGTTCGCCTCAACTTGGCAAAAGATCTCGCGCAAGTGGCAACTTTGCGTCTCTGGGGAGAATCCGAAGATATTCCTCATCATACGCCAGAACGGCGAGAGGTTCTCCCCCTTCATCACCGGCGTCTTAAGCACATACTTCTTCCCCTCGTAGGTAAAGAAACGAATCTCATTGGACGAACACCCCCCACGTTCAAACGAGGAGATATTCTTTTTCACAAAATCTAGTATATCTTTCTCAATAACCATTAATTCAATATACCTTGTATTTTCCTTAACAAATCAGGAATATCCTCCTTCAAAGTATCATAGACGATGCATAGATCAACTTTGCCATAATCATGAACAATTCGATTTCGCATCCCATGCAGTGAATACCAAGGGATCTCCGAATATCGTTCCTTGTAATCATCAGTGAGGTTTTTGGCGTTTTCGGAAATTTGAATCATTCTAAACATCATGGAGTCAAGTAAAACTTCATTGGCTCGAAGATCGTCAATTGAAACAGTTTCCATTTGCTTAACAATAAACTCCGAATCGAGTTTGATTCTGCGAACATAGTATTCGTTGTCCTTCTCATTATCCATAGATTTTGATGCCATCCTTAAGAATTTCAGTAGTCAATTCAAGATTGTCACGAAGTTGTTGTAAATCTAACACATCAACCTTTTTATTGAGGGCAATCCTGATTTCTTCGACCATACCATAGAACTTCAGACCGGAAATGCTCGTTGCGATAAGCAAATCAACATCACTTGTTGGTTTTGCCCTATTCTTCGCATAAGAACCAAAAAGGTAACAGAATTTAACGTCGTACTTTTCTAGGATTTCACCACATTTTATAATGATATCTTCCAGTTCTAGTACACCATGTTCTTCGTCAACGGGATTTACTTCCAATAACTTACCCACCATATAGTCATACTTGATTGTGCCCCTCTTCTTTTCATCATTCTCGTACGACTTGTACGAACGAATGGAAATACCAACAAGTTGTGCCACCTGTTGCTGTGTAAGCTTCTTCTCTATTCTAACTTCTTTAAGGCTCTTCATGTAATTTGCACCTCCAGAGATATTATAGTGCAAATTTTGCACCTCCGTCAATCTTATCGTGCAATTGTCAAGAACGTATCAGATCATTCCAACCAGTATGCCCGCCACGGCAGAAGTCGCGATGACTTTGATCGGGTGGACCTTCTTATAGAGCATGAAGAAGAATGCGGCAAAAAGCGCGATGCCGAGGAAGAATCGTAGATTCAAGAAGCTCCAGTCCAAAGTCAGTGAGAAAGTCGAGATTGCAGTGGTAACCAGCGCCGAGGCAATCAGGCCGATGACCGCAGGCTTCAGTCCCGTCATGGCGCCACTGACCAGTTTACTTCGCTTGAATCGCTCATAGGTCTTCGCCACGATCAGAATGATGATGAACGACGGGAGGATTACGCCCAATGTCGCAAGGAATGCGCCCAAGACACCGCCCGTTTCGTAGCCGACATAGGTCGATACATTGACGGCAAAAGGACCCGGCGTGCTTTCGCTGATGGCGACAAAGTTGACAATGTCTTCCTGCGCCATCCACCCATGCGCCACCACTTCCTGCTGCACCAACGCCAGCATGGCATAGCCGCCCCCGAAGGTGAAAGCACCAATCTTGAGGAATGTCAGGAAGAGTTCAAGGTAGATCATGTCTGCTCCGCCCCTTCCTGCGACACCAGCCCGATGATGGCCGAGGCGAGGATCGCCCACAGAACGTTGATATGGAAGATCGTGACCACGACAAAACACATCGCCATGATAAGATAGCTGATGATGGATCTCGGACATTTCTTGTACATGGAGAGAATCGCTTTGAGAATCAGGGCCAGCACTGCGATGCGGACGCCCCAGAACGCGTTCTGCACATATTGATTGTCACTGAAATTAGTAAAAACCATGGCAATCAGGGTGATGATTGTAAACGAAGGGATCGTCACCCCCATCGTCGCAGCGACAGCACCTCGTACACCCGAGACCTTGTAACCCACATAAGTGGCCGCGTTAATGGCAATCGGTCCTGGCGTGGACTCCGCAATCGCCACCACATCCAGAAGCTCCTGCTCCTCCATCCACTTGTTTCTGTCCACCACTTCACTTTGAATCAACGGAATCATGGCGTAGCCTCCACCAAATGTGAACGCACCGATCTTGAAGAACTGAACAAATAGTTTCGCAGTAAGACTTCTCACGCCATCCTCCTTGAGTGCTTCTCCCACATCTTCATCATGCAGAAATCCCAAGCGACATTATACCACGTAACGATGTTACAAATATTGATTTATTGCGACTTAACTCTTCTACATCACCGTATTTTGACCGGCATATTGGATCGCTTGAATAATACTCGTATACTCCTTATCGTGAAGGATCCCCACTCGTGCGAAATCCCAAACATAAGGATTACTTCCGCCATAGCAGAATCTCATTCGGAAAGCCGAGCGGAAAGGCACGTTGTGCACTTCTGTAATACCGGCGATCGGGTAAACATGATAACCGATTTCAACGATGTGGCGGCGGGTAATGATCGTATAAGGATTGTTTCCACGACTAAGCACGTACAAAGTTTCGTGACGCACCTCGTTCATCAGTGCATCGGGACCGCCAAGCGCCGCAATTTCCGACTCATAAACCTTTTGCTCCTTCGATTCAAAGCGCTTAAGCGAAATCGCACTTAGTACACAGGAAAGTGCAATCGTCGGGCAAAGAATCACCAGGGGAAAAACAAACGGAGATTTCCACAAATCCACCACGTCACCAACAAGTAGCGCAATCAGGGTCAAGCTGACGAGGCCCGTTACCGCAGCAACAATAAGACAAATCTTTATCCTACGTGCATACACAGGTCTACGAAGTTTTTCAATTGTAATCTCTTGTCCCGTCATCGTCGTCATCGTCGTAATCGTTTTCCACGTCTTTTCCCAGTTCCATCTCGTTCTACGATGCACCTAGATGTCGATGTCATCCGTGCATTGTGTATTATACCACGAATCCGGCAAGTAACTTCTTGGGCGCACCTCTCGTGGGTGAGGAAGGTTTTATCTGTCCCCCACCAGGCGACTATGACCGTCCGCGTTCAGCGAAGGATGCGCCCTTATATGCAGAATAGGATGCACCGCAGCAAAACGCCGACCTGCATCCTATCCGTCTTCGTCCTTCACGGACCGAGTAGGATGCACCGCGGCAAAACACCAACCTGCATCCTATCCATCTTCATCCAGCCACGGGAAGAGTAGGATGCACCGCAGGAAAACACCAACCTGCATCCTATCCGTCTTCGTCCAGCCACGGGAAAAGTAGGATGCACCGCGGCAAAACGCCGACCTGCATCCTATCCGTCTTCGTCCAGCCACGGGAAGAGTAGGATGCACCACAGCGCAGCAACCCTCGCCGCGCCACACGCTGCACCACTCACCGCCGCGCCTCACCGCCGCACCACACCCCGTCGCCGCGCGCCAACCTCAATCCGGCAAAACCACCGCGTCCAGTATCGCTTCCGGATCATTCCCTACGATATCGAGGTTCTCGGCATAGATCAGTTTAGTCTCCCCGATGCCGAAGGCCCCCACCAGTTCCCGGATGTAATCGTAGCTGTAAGTCGGCGTGTATGGGCCGCCCGCCGTCGTCACGTAGTAGAGTTTCTTGGCTTTACAAAGCCCGACTTGTCTGCCGGCCTCATCGAATTTCGTGACCAGTCCCACGATATAGATCTGCTCAAGGTATGTCTTCAGAATCGCTGGGAAAGACAGATCCCAGTACGGCGCACCGATCACGATGACCTCCGCCTCGGCGAACTGCCGCGCAAGTCGGAACATCTCGTGATCGAACTGTCCCTTACCGATCAACTCCTCGCGCAGCGTCAAGGTCGCCCCATCCAGTGGCAGAAGGTTCTCCTTCGCAAGTACTAATTCTGTACAACCACCCGTCTTCGCGAGTACATTCTTCTCAAGTAATCTCCTCGCAAGCCGGTCGGTCCTGGATTCTTCTCTCACACAAGCGTTGATGTATAAGACCTGATTCTTCATAAGCCTCCCCTTTACAACCGAATATTATTTATGTATATTTCTATCATATCATTGTGAGTTCGAAACCATCCTCACACTAAACAAAACTATGGAGCAAATTGAATGAAGAACAATTCGTTTTTGATTGCAAGAGCTGCCATAATCGCAGCTCTTTATGTTTCTCTGACTTACCTTACTAACGCGGCCGGTCTAGCATCCGGCCTCATTCAGATCCGCTTCTCCGAAGGATTGGTCGTGACAAGTGTTTTTACCACTGCTGGAATATATGGCGTCACCATCGGCTGCCTACTGGCAAACACACTTTCCGGATGCCTGCCATTGGACATCGTCTTTGGCACCCTCGCCACACTGATCGGCGCGACCGGCACCAGATTCCTAGGACGCAGATCTAAGTACCTCGCCCCGCTACCGACTATCCTCGCCAATACGCTGATCATCCCGTTCCTGCTTTACTACGCATACGGCTTCAAGCCCCTCTGGCTCGGTTTTCTCACCGTATTGGCCGGTGAATCAGTCTCTTGCTATCTGTTGGGGATCCCGCTCTATTCCTTCATGGAGCGCAATCAGCACATCCTAAATCTCGACAAGCCAGACAAATAAAGAGATTGTCATCAAGGGCACGGCAAGTCGATCGCCTTGAGTAGATTCTCAAGTTCATCATTCTCAGCCAAAGAAGCCACTTGAATCATGATTACACTGTCTCCATTTCTGAAGACAGCAACCTGCGACTGTTTAGACATCGCAAATCCACACACCACATCATCTTCGCCATAGACTTGAGTCTCTGCATCTTCGTATCTTTCCGCAAAAGCCTCGAAGCTCTTCTCCAAAGCCTCCCTATCAAGAATGGAAGGCTCTACACCATTCTTCTTCCCTTCCTCTTTTCCCGCTCTCCTTGCAAGATCGAGGTATTCGCCAACTGCAGTCCACGAGTATAAACTACCATTGAGCATGAAATTCGCATTTCCCATCACGAAGTCCACTTGCCCATCCGATTCGGAGAACGTGCCGTTTGCAATCACATCACTATCCATTGAGAAAGAATCGGTGGTCTCTATCTCGCTAAATCCTTCCGCTTTCAGCATCTGTACCAAGTTTTCTGTGGCAAAAGCACTCGAATCCTCAACTTGTTTCAGTGGGTCTTTCTTGGGATTTCTGACCAACAGAACGATCCCCACCGTCACCGCAGTTACCAGTGCCACCAATACACATGCTGTAACGATCATCTTTTTCTTTGTAAAAATGTGTCTATGATTCGCCATATACCTTATCTCCGTACCTTGTCTTTCTGATAAAGAATCATGCTGTCGATACAGTTGTAGTGTCTGTCCGTATCCACCTTGAATTCATGTCGCATGCTCCAAGCGTCCTTGTCGAATTCTTGTAGCTGATCCTCGGAAGTCTCGCCGTCGACGATCTCTCTCAACACGCGCAAGAGATGATCCATAAGGTGGATGTCATCGAAATCTGTGCCATGCCCGTGCAGGATGAAGTCCGCGCGCTCCTTGAGGAACATCTTCTTCTCCAGTTCCACCAAGGTCTCCTCGACCGTCAGACAGCCGTCAATTTGTAGCCACAAGTGGTGGTTGATGCTATCGCCGGTGAAGAGGACTCTCTCCTCCGGACAGAGTAGCACGATGCTACCCGGCGTATGCCCTGGAAGCGCAAATACTTCCAGTGTCTTCCCACCAAGATCAATCACGTCGCCTTCTTGGATATCACGGAATTGGGGCCAAGCACCTCCAAGTTGTGCCAGTACTTCTTGGACTTCGGGCATCTGCATGAATGCCCGTGCCAAGTCCCAGTCCTTAGCATTCATATAGGCATGGTCGAAATATGGATTGCCGAAGAAGTGATCCGGGTGTCCGTGAGTATTCACGACCACCAGCGGTTTGTCGGTATATTTCCGGACCTCTTCATGAAGATCTTTCATGCCATTGGCTGTATCGATCAGGCATGCCTTCTCCTCCCCGACCAGAAGGAAAGCCATGGACATTCCACTATCGTTGATACAGAATAGTCCTGGGCGCAATGCAGTCGTCTCATACTTCAATTCCACGTTCTCAAACATTTTCCGTTCCTCCGCAATTCATTGCCTTTGCTTGCCCGCTAATCCCCAGTTCTCGTCCTTGGGTTCTTGGATCACGATGAACACATCCGTTGCCTCAATATTCAGTCGAGACTTCAGTTCGTCGACAATGGCCTGATACATGCCGGCCTTCTGTTCCCTGCTTCGTCCCGGGAACATCGTGACCTCGATCATGGTAAATTGATCCGTCTTGCTTTCGCTTCGCTGGAAGCATTCAGACGGCAGTTCATAGAGGCGCTGGAAGCGGTCCCAGTCCTCCACGCCCAACGACTTACAGAGCGCCACGTGCACGCCCTCCAGAAGCTGTTCCTTATATTCCGCGGATTTTCCCGCAATGATTTCTATTCTCACAAGTGGCATACTTCTTATTCTCCTCCATTACGTATCAAATCTCAACTTTATTCTGATCAAGTACAGCCTTGATATCAGTACAGGTTTCTTAATGTCATCTAAGCAGAATGGCGGAAATATATTCTATGTTGTTCTCCCGATTCAACAAAGATATTATCTTCACGTCACCTTTGTCAGTCTGTGGTTAAATTTTATACTAAACCGTCATTTCTGTCTTGTTATAACCAAATTCCCAGAAAATATGGGTTCTTCACGTTTTCTTGGGAAATGGAGATCTTTTTGTCAGGCAAGAAATGTTCCTTGTTTCTTCCAGACAAGACCGTTTCCGACTGGAATGAACAAATGTCGCTGTAGTCGGAACATCTAGGACCACTTTTCACGCTGC
>JAZLMM010000053.1:0-3237 GCA_045598705.1 Oscillospiraceae bacterium | reverse complement strand
CAAGTATAAACCACAGCTAATCCATATCACTTGTTTTCCAAAGCACCTCGTGGTGCTTGTTTCGTTATGCAATTATCAAGGTTCGATGCAACTAGCGTTTACGCTACATTTTTCTTATTGACTTTTAATAGTTAGTCTTTCTTTCTGGAGAACACACCCATAGTGGACGATTCTTCTATCTTGAACTTCTTTACCGTTTTCTTATAGTATCGAATGCTGGCGGAGAACAGAATGATTAGTGCAATGAGCAATGCGAGAAAACCGATGGTGGGCACGATAGGAAAGTCTGAGTGCCAAGAATAGCGATCGAAGAGGTCTAAGACGTCGCTATATACATCTTCTGATTCTCCGAAGACGTTTCGACGCAGGTACCGGAAACCCAGCGTAGCGGGATAAGCCAATACAGCAGTGAGAAGAAGAAGCGTGGCGAGGAAAGTCTTGTACTTGAAACGTGCGCCGTATACGACCTTGCCTGTCTGACCATTGACGAGGACGGTTTTGCGCAACCCTTTCTCCATAAAACTTGCAAAATACATCGGAAGCATTGCCGAATGTACATTTTGGTCTACGAAGGTGACGGAATTACTCTTTACGATTGTTGGCTCGGAACTGGAAATCGTGTCCATAGAACGTTTTTGAAATGCACTCGATGCACGGAAATGAACGGAATCGTAGAGATCCTTATAGTGGACATCAGAAGCACAGGTGTAGATGCCCTCTAAGTCTTTCGCATCGAATTCTTTTATCTTGGATAGGTCGAACGGTTCTACGCGAGCAGAACTGTAATCAGAAAGAAGAATGGAACCATCTACCGTGAGATTTCGAAATCTAACCTTACCGGCACGTCCATATCGATGATCGGCTACAAACGTACTGAACTCCTCACGTCGATTCAGTATGCTTCTGTGCTCGAGAAATCGGACACTGTTGAAGAGATTGAAACCACTATATTCGCGTTCGCGTTTTTGGCAATTGAATGTGTCGGATTCCAAATGGTTACCGTCGACAAGCCAGTACGGAATGTACATCTTCTGTATGTCGGAAGATGTGATATGCTTCAGTTTGTGAGAGATGAAGAATCCATGCTTGAATTTCTTCTTTATCGCTTGAACGGCTTCTTTCTCCGTGATTCCGAAAGGAAGGAGATACTCAGGACGTTCTGTCTGCGCTTCTTTATCAAATACCAACGTAGACTTTCCACAGTAGACGCATTTCGTTGGATTCTGTCCACCATTCAAAATGATGTCCCCACCGCAGGAGCTGCAGGTGAAGAAGCGACAGGTGAGAAACTCGGCCACAAGTTCTTCGTCCACGGCTTCATATTCGTCCATCTCTTTGAAATTATCCATCGTTACTTCGGAATCTATACTCATATGTGAGATCCTCCTTAATGGGGCTTGCGTGAAACTGGTTCTGCAGAATTGGCGCTAATTGAAGCGTTGCGGCAAGCAATGACATCAGGTTGCTGCTCAAGAACCTGAAGGTTCGTGCTAACGTAGTTCATGAGCCCTTGCGGATCCACCTTCATGTCGTCATCTTTGGATGTCAATGTAAGCTCGGAAGAATAGGCACGCTCATCGCAACGAGAATCGCCAAGGTTGTTCGATTTGTTGAGGATGATTGCAAAGATCATGAAGGCGAGCGGAATGCCGAGCACTGCTGCGAGAAAAATAGAATAAACCATGTAGATCACCCCTGTCTCTTCTTCATGAAATCGAAGATGCTATTAGATTGCGAAAGCTTGAGATGCCGCTTGGCCGTCAGGAAATGCGAGGCCCCCACAATCAATGCACACAGCCCGAAGAATCCAACGAGCAGGAAAGAACGTAAAGACTCTGCACCTGTATTATGCATACACTGGAAAAGCACCGTCAACAGTGCGGTCAATGCAATCGATGTGCCTGCGACGCACAACTTGAATTTCTTCTCCGACCACGGTACACCGCAGACGACCTTGCCGGTCTGTCCGTTCACCATGATGGTGTTGTGCTTGCCTTGATATTCATAGGATACGAACCACACCGGAAACAATGCATAGTGTACATTCTGGTCTACAAATGTATCGGACAAGGAAGACTTGAACCGAATACTCTTCTTCTTGTTGATGTCATCGATGACACGTCGCTTGAAAGCTTCCGACGCACGCTTGTTGGTGGCCTTCACAAGATCACTGTTTCGAACATCCGAGATATTCGAATAGAAACCGAGAAGATACTCTTCATCGAAGGAAATCAGTGCATCCAGGTGGAACGGTTCCAGACGCATGGAACTCTCATCGGAGAGCATGAGCGAAGCCTCAATGGGCATTCTCTCCATACGCATCTTGCCGGATCTGCCACAGTTTACGAATCTTGAGTTGTCGCCGGAACCTACTTCATAACTAGCAATCGTAGATTCGATATGCATACCATTGACGAGCCAGTACGGAATGTAGATGCCGCGGATGGCGTCGGTCTTGAAGTGCTTCACAGCTTTCGGAATGAACATGCCGTTGCTGAAAGTCTTCTTGATGGCTTCCATAGCTTGTTCCTGCGTAATGGAGAACGGAATGATATACTCAGGTGCTTTTTCCTTAGAAATACGACTGAAGACTACGGAAGAGTTACCGCAGTACACGCACTTCGTAGACGCTTCGGTGCCATTAATATTGATCTCACCACCGCAGGAACTGCAGGTGTATACATAACAATCGAGGAACTCGCCGGCGACGCCATTGTCGACCGCGACGGCCTCTACGGATTCTCGTAAAGTCTTGTCGGTTGATTCTAATTCTTCCGCCGTCCAAGAACCACCACAAGTGGGGCAGACGACTCTGTGGGTCGCTGGGTCGAACAGAAGCGGTGTTGCACAGTTCTTGCATAAAGATGCCATATCAGAAATTCTCCTCTTTCACTAATCCCAATTAACATTATACGGCAATTGCCGACTGTGTCACTAGTCGAAAAATAGGAAATACACGTAGGTTAATCGCTTTTGCGTGGGAAAAGTCGCCCGATTGTGCCAAAGATTCCACCCGTGTTCTCATCCAATAAAAGCGCTGAGGAATGGGGGGGAAGAAGAAGAGAAACAAGATGTTGATCGTTGCTGACGGGGTCGGGTTAAATGTAATACTAAATTAGAGAACAGATACTTACGAAGAAAGATACAACGTAAAAAGACTGTTTCTGACCGAAATTTTGATGTACAATTCAAGTAATCTGTTGGAAATTCTCTGATTTGAGGCATGGCTGGCCTGAC
>JAZLMM010000052.1:0-27356 GCA_045598705.1 Oscillospiraceae bacterium | reverse complement strand
GTTACACCTTCTACCAGATGCATTTTTACGATCTTTAACTTGGTTTCTCTTGTTATTAGCATAAAAGTACCCCCTTTTCATTGTACATCGCTGTACAAAAAATGGGGGTAACTTCATGAAATTTGGCGGAGAAGGAGGGAGTCGAACCCTCGCGCGGGCGTTAACCCACCTAAAGCTTTAGCAAAGCCTCCCCTTCGGCCTCTTGGGTACTTCTCCATGCCGAAGTCATTGCTTCTATCGAAGCGACATGAGTTATTCTACCATAGATAAAGATACATTTCTACTACTTTTTTCGTAGCTTGTGGTTCACATTTCTTTTGAGTCAACAATCTCTGTCACTTCACGGACAGGAGCTTCTCTTCCACAGTTCTTCATGTTATGTGATATATTACTGTTCTCCATCTGGGAGATACAGTCCTTCATCCAGTTCCGTAATGCTTCGGAGTGCACGGTTGACAGCATTGGTGCGTGTCGTCTGAAGGTTGTCAAGCTTAGAGGTGGCTGTTTCAAGGCTCTTTCTGACATTAACCAGGGCTTCTTCGTACTTCCCGAATTCCTTCTTGACTGCGCCGAGTGTGCGCTCGATCTCATGAGATTTCTTCTCAATCGCTAATGCCTGGAAGTAATTCGTTACCGTACTTAGAATGGCCATGAGTGTATATGGGCCGGCAACAGTGATGTGAAGCTGATTTAATTCTTCAAGCAGATTCAAGTTCACGATCTCGGAATACATCCCCTCGAAAGGCACAAATAGAATGGCATAAGGTGTCGTATCTGGGACACTGATATATTTCTCAGCTATCGTTCTGGCATCCTCACGAATAGCTTTGCCAAACTCATTCTTCGCATGAGAAATCGCGTCTTTGTCCCCCAGATTGTACGCCTGTAACAGTGTTTCATAGCGGTCTAGATGGCACTTAGAGTCAATTGGAAGGTACACGAATCCCTGCCCGTCTCGTAAGGGCATACGGATGGCAATTTCCACATGCTCACTGGAGTCCGGCTTGGTGGGGACTTCCACATCGTACTGCTGAGGCGTCAGTACATCCGCAATAATTTGCTTCAACTGGACTTCTCCCATGATACCTCGCGTCTTCACACCATTTAACGTCTTCTCTAGACTACCGACCTGATGAGAGATTCCCTTGAGTTCGCCCATCGTCTTCTGAAGTTCGCTCATTTGAGTCAGTACTCCCTTGAAGCTCTTATCGAACTGTTCGTTCAGTGTCTTATCCAACTTCTCATTCACCGTCTCACGGATCTTCTCGATCTGCTGGTTATTCTCTACGCGCATCTTGGTAAAATTATCCGTCAGTGTCTCGGTAAGCTTCGTCAAGCGAGTCTCCATGGTCTGATTCAGATTCGTCATCCCCTCGGACAGAATCTTCGTGTTCCCTTCAAGAAGCGCTGAGTTCCTCTCCTTATCCGCCTTCAGAATGGCAGCGACCGCGGCATTCTCTGTCTTCAGTACGTTGACCACATTCGTATTCTCCGTCTTCAGGATAGAGGTAATGCCCGCATTCATAGCGTCAATCTTCTGCACATTCAGACGATTGCTATATTCATTGAGCTGTTCGTTATGCTTACGGGTGGTCTCCTGCTGCTCATTCTCCACCCGTGTCAGATTCTCCTCCATAGAAGAGATACGCTGGTCGATGATCCGGCCGATATTCTCCTGCATCCGCGAAGAATCTTCTGTCGGACGCCCCGCCACGATATGAACTGCCGCATATGTACGTAACGCCAGTATTGCACCAATGATTGCAAACACCAACACCACTACCGAAATAATCAGAATATAGAGTTCCATACTGTCCTCCTCGTTCGCCTCCGGTATGTCTTCCATACCGATTCTTAAGCAGATTCAGCGTCTTTCCCAGGCAGAAATGCCTGTAGACAGTATGAAGTATAGCAAGGAGATTGTCCCATTAATGTCCCGTTCAGTTACTTCTGAGCAACTTCCGAGCAGCTTTTCAAGACCTTTTTGAATACTTTCTGAGCACTTCGCGACAAGTTTTCGAGTGGTTTTACCAGATCAATATACGAATAGGTAAATGCCGAACCAGTGTGCAGCGGCGCCCAGAAGCACGCAGATGTGCCAGATGAAATGCATGCCGTTGTTATCTTTGGCGAAAGGAATCATGCCGGCCGTGTAGAATACGCCACCGCTCAGAATGGCGATGAACAGCCACCTTGCCTGATGGAACATGCTTGGAATAAATAGAAGTCCGCTCCATCCGATGAGGAAGTACAGTGTGATGTGAAGTGGCATGACACGGGCCGGGCCAAAGATTGCAATGATTGTGATGCCTAGGACGATAATGCCCCACTGAATACAGAACATCACGATACCCTTGGTGTCGCCCCAGTATACAAGGCATAGTGGTGCGAACGTGCCGCCAATCAGGAGATAGATGGACGAGTAGTCGAACCTTCTCCAGAGTCGTTTCACAAAGAGGCCGCTCTTCCAAGAGTGGTAAAGACAACTCATGGTAAATAGAAGGATCAGGCAGATACCGTAGAAGCAGGAGGCAAGAACCTTCATGCCGGTGTCGGACTTCAGAAGCAGAAGGATAAAACCTACTATAGAAAGTCCAGCACCTACACCGTGAGCGATGGCATTGCCCACTTCCTCCAGCGTAGTGAGCTTCGGCGGTTCATTCTTCACAGCAATCTCTTCCTTCGTCATTCTACGAAGGTTCTCATACTTGAATTTCTCGAAGCTCTCCTTAAAACTCATCTGCTTGCACCATTTATCTTGTGAAATTAATCTAAGCGCCGATGAAGTTGCGCTTGCATTCTATTATACCCCTTCTTTGAGCATACGTTTCACTCATCAAAGTATTCTTACTAAATAAGATTGCCTGTTTTTGTTTACGATTTTTTCTTGAATTCTTCACTTCTTACTATATTGAGCCTCAAACCGCGCTGTGTTACTATTTTCATATACTAGACGCCGAAGCATTCAGATAAGGAGTTTGATCGATGAAGATATGTGCATTTATCGGTGATATGTACCGCGACTATTCTACTGGAATCATCCAGACTTTGCAGAAATGTGCGATTGAACGCGGTCACCAGGTCGATATCTTCGGTAACTGTTCTGTTCCGAACATGAACCCACTCTTCTTATCTGGTCTGAAGAGCGTACTATATCTCCCGAACTTCGATCTGTACGATGGCGTCGTTGTCTGTGCGGATACATTACATCACGCCGGTATGAATAAGGATCTTCTTGATACGTTGAGTTCATTAAGTATTCCAGTTGTGAATATTCGCTCGGAAGAGGAAGGACTTTTCTGTATTGTACCAGACAACCGTCGTTGCATGTATGACATTACCAAATTCGTACTTTCAAAATGTGACTCCGGTGATATTGGATTTGTAACCGGCATTCCTGATCTGAAAGACTCTTTCGACCGTCTTCAGGGTTTTCAAGATGCAATGATTGAAGCGGGTCATACCGTACACGATGGCATGATCTTCCACGGTAATTATTGGATCAATCAAGGTCCGGAAACCGCAGATTTCTTCATCAAGGACGATGGAACGCTTCCGCGGGCAATCATCTGTTCCAATGACTACATGGCCATCGCACTGATGGATGAACTGATTGCGCGCGGCTACCAGATTCCGAAAGATACATGGATCACCGGCTTCGATAACATTACTTCTGCAGCTGTGCATGAGCCTTCATTAACCACTACTGAGATTCGTGCTGATGCGCTGGCTATCGCTGCCATGGATTCTCTTGAGAAACTCTTCCATAACAAGACAGCCGTAGGTGAAGATTCCTTCGTTACCGTACCGGGTCAACTTCTACCTCGTGCAAGTACGGAAGATATTTCACCAGAAATAGATAGTAAGCAAGCCCTTCAGGACAATGGCAATTTACATGAGGCCTTCTACGACCGTACCCGTTCATTCATCCTGATGAGTTCCGATTTCGAAGATGTTTTCAAGGCGGACGATTCGACTCGTGTTGCCATGAGTACACTTCAAGAACTAAATATCTTCAAAGAGAGTTTCCTGATTCGAAATGGAGAAGAGACGCGCATGCTCTGCGGATACTGTACACCTTCCGAGTGCAGGATTCCTCTTATTGAATTCCCATATTCTGACCTGATTCCAGCTACTCTGGAGAGTAATGAACCACACGTTCGGATCTTCCTCCCAATCCACTATAAGAGTGAAGTTTTCGGTTATGGCGCTTTCGTACTGGATCCAGATGCAAAAGATTTCATCAATGAGAAACTGGAATTTCTGATGTATTTATTAGGTCAGACACATAACCGTCTGATTCTCTTCGAGAAGTTCAACCAGGCAACCAGCATCATGGACCTATACGTCAAAGATGCGCTGACCGGTCTCTTCAACCGTCGTGGATTCGAGAAGAATATTACCGGATACTTCCACAAGGGTGTCACGAAAGAACACAGTATCGCTGTGGCCAGCATCGATATGGATGGTCTGAAATGGATCAACGATAATCTCGGTCATGCTGCCGGCGACGAGGCGTTAAAGGGCATTGCAAACTGTCTGCAATCGGTCCTCAAGCCAGGTGAAATTGCAGCAAGAATGGGCGGTGATGAATTCGAAGCCGTGCTGATCCTCGACACACCGGCTCGAATCGGTCACTTCATCCGTAGTTTCCGTAAAGCAATTGAGAATGCAAACAATGCAAGTACTGCCGAATACAAGCTTAGCGCAAGCGTAGGTACTTGCGAGGTCACAGAGTGGGATACCTTGATGGAGTGCATGAACAAAGCCGACAAGATCATGTATATCGACAAGAAAGAGAAGAAATGTAATCGACGTTAAGTCATCGGATAAATGATTACCTCTCCGATTCATTCGTTAAGCCAGAAAAAAGAAGCTGCCATTTCTGACAGCTTCTCTTCATTTACTCGTTTGTAACTGTAGTAAGAAGAACTCAATCGTTTGCACTTGCTACGACTGCGACATCGTCATCATCTTCGTCATCTACGACTTCAACGACGGTATCTTCTGCCTTCTTCGCAGCATCTGCAACTTCTTCCAACGGAGTCTTCTCGAACAGAGAATCTACCTCATCCTCAGCGGAGATAACTTCGTCACTCGCGATGGTCTTATTCTTTGCGTCTGCGTACTCTGCAGCCTTACGTGCTTCTTCTTCTGCAGCAGCCATTGCAGCTTTCGCTTCTTCTTCTGCAGCGCGAGCAGCAGCCATTGCTTCTTCTGCTCTTCTTGCAGCCGCTTCTGCCTTCTCTTTCGCCTTTGCAGCAGAAATCTTCGCAGCTTCCTCTGCCTTCTCTGCAGCAATTCGATTATCTTCTTCAATCTTCTTCTTGCTTGCCGCGGTGTAGATCTCTTCTGCTCTTCTTGTAGCAACCTTCGCCTCTTCAGCCTTCTTCTCAGTTGTCTTCACCAGCTGCTCCGCCTGAACTGCTGCATTCTTCGCTTCTTGCTCAGACTCGAGTGCCGCATTTCTAGCTTCTTCTCTTGCACGCTTGGTTGAATACTTCGCATCCTGCTCCGTCTTCTTCTGAGAAGCATAACGAATGGCCTCGTTCGCCTTCTTCATTGCTGCACGAGCAACCTGTTCTGCTTCATTCGCAGCAGCCTGTGCCTCTTTCGCAGCTTCTACTGCGGCATTGTATTCGTTCTCAGCAGCCTTTGCTGCCTCACCTGCTTCTTCATCTGCCTTCTCCGCAGCAATTCGCATCTCTTCAGACTTGGAAACAGCCTGTCTTGCTTCTTCTGCCTTTGCAGCTGCATCGACAGCTTCCTGTACGGCGCGGCTCTCACGATTCTTCGCCGCATTGAATTCAAGTTCAGCACGCTCTGCTGCAATCGTAGCAGGCGTCTTGTTACGACTCATGTTTCTTCTTGCATTCATCTCCGTGCTATCGGAATTCTCTGTATTACGTACTACGGAACCCGGACGACCTGCAGACTGTGTATTCGAAGCCGGTGTCAAACTCTCCGGAATGTTGAAACCTCTTACAGTTCCATTCGGCTTCGGGCTTGTCTTCGAAACTTCTTGTCGAGACGTCAATCCCTGAACGGCATTCTTATCGCCAACATTCTGTCGGGCAGCTTCACGTGCCTTGCGTGATTCTTCCATGGCTTTACGGGCTTCAATTTGAGCTTTCGCAGCAGCTGCTCTCTCTCTTTGCTGCTGTGCAATCGAGTTACCCTTCATATCGGCATTCTCAATCGTTCTCTTACAACTGTCATCCGTCTGACGTCCCATCATACCGCTAAGGGGTGCACCAGACGTGGCCAACTCTACTGTCGGGCCACCGAATTTACCATCAATCTTATTCGCGATAAAGTCCACAAACCCTGCCAAATCAATCACCTCTCATCTTAAATTTCTGTCTAGCAACCCAATTATTAAGACACTGTTACCATTTCATTATACAAGGATAATCAGCAATTTCAAGTATTTACACAAAAACACGGCTCGAAATTGTTGATAATGCTAGCATTTTAGACAAATAATGTTAAATTTCCGCAAAATGACAGCGTTCCATATCTTAATTTACGTTATTTTTTAACATGTACAAAATATGGGCATTGAACAGAAATGTAATCTTTGACTCGTGTATAATGAATGAGAAGAATGGAAGATAACCTGCACGCTACATAGATGTGATGTCTCAATGGGGAGGAGAGCGATTGTTAAGTAAAGATGTAATTCAGTATCTGACAGATGGCTCTTTCGATGAAAGGCTACTCGAAATATATATAGATCCTTCTCGACTAAATCTACAGAGATCCCGATATATCCATGCAATTCAACGTTTTCAGGATCGATTCGGTGAACAGGACATCTCGATTTTCTCAGCGCCGGGTCGGACAGAGATCGGCGGGAATCACACTGATCACCAAAGAGGAGAGATCATCGCAGCAGCAATCACCCTGGACGCCATCGCTGTCGTATCCGCAACAGACGAACCTGTGGTGACTATTCTTTCAGAAGGATATGGTGAAATCACCGTCGCGCTGGATGATCTATCTATCCATACATCAGAAATCGGAACCACTGCTTCATTGATTCGTGGGATCCTGCATCAATTCCAGCAGGAAGGGTATCTGATCGGCGGTTTCCAAGCTTTCATCACCAGCGATGTACTCGGCGGATCGGGACTTTCTTCTTCTGCCACCTTCGAAGTATTGATCGGAACAATACTATCCGGTCTATATCACGATATGCGCATCGATCCGATCACCATTGCCAGGATTGCTCAGTATGCCGAGAACAACTATTTCGGTAAGCCCTGCGGTCTTATGGACCAGATTGCATGTGCTTACGGAAATCTGGTATATGTCTCTTTCCGAGATCCATCTCATCCGACAGTCGAAGAACTGGATCTCCAGATGGAAGTACATGGATATGCGCTATGTATCACCGATACACACGGCTCACATGCCGATCTGACTGCTGAATATGCCGCTATCCCCAATGAGATGCGTCAAGTCGCCTCCTACTTCGGTAAGGCGGACCTGCTGGATGTACAGATCGAAGAGATCTACGAGCATCTAACTCCGCTTCGTACATTGGCCGGAGACCGTGCGGTTCTTCGGGCGCTTCATTTCATATCGGAGAATGAACGTGTCGGACGGGAAGCAGAAGCCATTCGAAATCAGGATATGGAGGCCTTCCTTACTCTGGTAGATGCCTCCGGTAATTCATCCTATAAATACCTTCAGAACGTCTATCCATCTTCAGATGTCGCGCATCAAGGATTATCTTTGGCCCTGCGCGTCAGTGAAGATTTCTTGAATCAAGAAGGACTTGGCGGCGTATGTCGCGTGCATGGAGGTGGTTTTGCCGGAACCATACAAGCTTTCGTACCTACCTCACTTCTAGATAAGTATATGAATCGGATGAACGCACTCTTCGGAGAACACTCGTGTCAGGTCCTAGGCATTCGTAGATTCGGAGGGATCCGCGTCATTGGTTGAACAATCACTGGTTCTCATGGTGCATGAGCGAATAATCATTGTGAAGTTTTGCCACAACAACTTTGCCTCCGGGCGCTACTTCGCCGAGGGTCTTCACATCATCGATGAAATGAAGATTGTCTGCAGAAAGACTATATACCCGATAACCTTTCTCGTTCTGAAAAGCAACGACACCTTCGTAGAATTCGTAATCACCTTTCGAAATCGCAACATTCGTAGTAACGAGGTTAACGATTCCAAAGATCGGCGAGAGCAAACCGGCAATCACCAGAATCGTTATGCCACCATAGACGATATATCCCAACTTGAATGTAACCAGCCAGATGAGAAAAATCACTACGGCACAGATTCCGAAACAGCCAAGGCACATCATGATGGCATCTTTTCGCTCATGTTTCAGGAATTCCTGCTTCCGCTCTTCGCTGATGGTGTAAGGAAGAAGCGGTGGTTGAGGTGGCAGACCCTGAATGGTCGACTGTGATGCAGATTCCGGTGTACTAGGATCAAATGACGTATGCATATTATTGCTCCTGTTCGTAAATGATATTCAACATCTTTGCGGTCGCCTTGATTGCTGCGGCAACCTGATCTCGATCCAGACCGCGTGTCTTGAACTCATGTTCGCCGTCGCGCCAGGTGATGACGCTCTCAACGAAGGCATTGGTACGACCTCCCGGTGGAATGGTAACGGTATAATCCGCGAAGAACGGCAGGGTCCTTCCGAATTGCTGATACACTTTCTGCAGCGCCCGCATGAAAGCATCGAACTGACCTTCACCGGATGCACTGGCTTCGTGTACTTTATCGTCGATCTGGATACGCATGGTCGCAACCGGCTTCAGGTCACGAGCATGGCATACATAGTAGTTCAGGATCTGCACATGGGACTCGCCGTTGCCCTTACCCAGCACATCTGCCACGATATACGGCAACTCGTCGGTCATGACGCTCTCCTTGTTGTCACCCATCTCCACGATACGAGCGGTTACTTTCTCCAGAGAATCCTGATCTAGATCCAGACCAAATTCTTCCAGATTCTTCGCGATGCTGGCGCGTCCGCTGGTCTTCCCCAGTGCATACTGACGCATCCGTCCGAATCGCTCCGGTGCCAGGTTATTGCAGTAGAGAGAATCCTTCGTATCGCCATCTGCGTGGACCCCACAGGTCTGGGTGAAGACGCGCGCGCCGGTAATTGGCTGATTGCTCGGAATACGAATACCGGAGAAAGACTCGACAAGTTTACTGATATGCTCCAGCGAAGCTTCTTCGATACCGGTAGTTGTACCTTCGCAGAAGTCTGTCACCGCACCAACAATGGAAGCTAATGGGGCATTGCCTGCCCGCTCGCCAAGACCATTGACCGTCACGTGCACACCCTTCACACCGGCCTTAACCGCCATGATGGTGTTGCCGACCGACATGTCGTAGTCGTTATGTGCATGGAAATCGAAGTGAATATCTGGGAAAAGCACTGTCATCTTGTTGCAGTACTCATAAGTCATATCCGGTGTAAGTACGCCCAGTGTGTCACAGAGCATGACGCGCTCAACCGGCAACAGAGCGATCTCAGATACCAGCATCTTGATGTAGTCGAAATCTTTCTTGACACCATTCGACCAATCCTCTAAGTAGACATTCACCTTCATGTCGCGGAACACCGCATCTTCAATGACACGACGAATCTCGCCCACATGTTGTTCCGGAGTCTTTCCGAGTTGAGCCGTCAGGTGGTGAAGTGAACTCTTGCAAAGAAGATTGACGACGCGACCGCCGGCATTCTCGATCCATGAGAGGGAGTGTCCGCGATCAACGAAAGCGAGCACTTCGACCTTCTCAAGATATCCTTTGCCTTCGGCCCATTCGGTGATCTTCTTCAAAGCTTCGAAGTCCCCATCTGAAATACGTGCGGACGTGACCTCGATGCGGTCGACCTTGACCTCATCAAGGAGAATCTTAGCAATACTGAGTTTCTCACTTGGAGAGAAAGATACACCTGGAGTCTGTTCGCCATCTCGAAGGGTTGTATCCATGATTTCCAGTTTCATATGCTCACCTTCTTCTCATCCGCCTTGTTCCTGTGAAACACCATCACACAGTCAAGTATAGCAGAAATCACCGTGAAAATACTTTTCTCTATTTCATTTTCCATTCATTTTTGAGATAATGGGTCATATGTTGTTGGGAGCCGCTGGTTTGATTGAGGAGAAACAAAGGAGCGAAAGACATGGCCCGCGCAAAGAAAGAGAATAAGGAGACCTCGTTTTCCAAAGAGAGCATTCTCGATGTCATCCGTAATTATTCGAATGATACCATCTACTTCAAAGACAAGGATTCACACTTTATCTGGAATAGTCGTGCGCATGCAGCACAGTTCGGTATAGATGATCCGGAGAAGATGGTAGGTAAATCTGATTTTGACCTTTTCCCGAAGGATTTTGCCGCAAGATCCAGACGTGAAGAATTAGAGATCATGGAGACTCGTGAACCAATGATCCTGAACACCGAGCGACTCGAGAAGCCGGATGGTTCTGTCGTCTGGTATTCTTCTTCGAAATATCCGCTGTTTGACAAAGACAACAATGTAGTGGGTACATGGGGCATCAGCCGAAACATTACCCAGATTAAGATGGTAGAGGAAGAGCTCAGTCGGACGAATGAGAAATTGAAGAAGTTATCTCAGATCGACGATCTGACGGGCCTTTATAACCGTAGATATTTCTACGAGATGATTGAGAATCAGGCTTCTCAATATGACCGCCGTGTCAGAGAACAGAAAGAAGCCAATCCGAAGAACACTTTCTCACTGATCTCACTCGATATTGACTTCTTTAAGCAAATCAACGATGTATATGGTCATAACAAGGGTGATGATGTTCTTCGTCTGGTCGCCGGCATTCTCACCGCGCAGAGCAGGAAATCTGATATGGTCTTCCGTATTGGCGGTGATGAGTTCATGATGCTTCTTCCGGACACCCCACTTGAGGGTGCACGTGTACAAGCTGAGCGCATCCGTACCGCGCTATCTTCTGCGCCGATCATGTTAAGTGAGAAAGATGATCCGGTAAGACTGACCGCCAGCATAGGTGTCTCCTGTTATGCAGAATGTAAGGATATTAGTAAGCTGATCCATACTGCGGACGAGCACCTCTACGCATCCAAGAATCTCGGTCGTAACCGTACTACCTAAGAAATTATGGTGCAGTGTTCCCTTTCTCCTTATATTTAAGGAGGGCCGCACGCGCGAATTCTTCACCGGCCATATCTAGTGGTGGCAGTTCATAATCCTCACCGTATCTACGCTTCAGCGCCAGACGCAGAAGATGATCCGTCATGCGTGGGTTCTTCGGCAGGAAACTGCCGTGCGAATAGGTGCAATAAACATTGTTATAGATTGCGCCCTCGTAGCCATCTTTGCCGTTATTTCCGGCGCCTTCAATGACCTTCGCCATCGGCTTCACCGAATCGCCCAGATAGGTGCGTCCGCTGTGGTTCTCGAAGCCATAGAGTCTACAAGCATCCGATGCCGATCTTCCCTCAGCCCCATCGCTCGTTGAAGTATCTGATTTTAGAAAATCTGCTTCATACACGGTGTCCTGAATATATCGCACATCCTCGCCGACAGTATATACATCGATGGCACCGAGGCACTCGATCTTCGTGCCGTCGTGCTCCTGGTAATACTTGCCGAGCATCTGATACCCGCCACATATACACAGGAAAACCACTCCATCTTCGATGGCTTCCTTGACCTTCGGTCCTTTGACCTCGACAAAATCCTTACGAATCATGTTCTGTTCTGCATCCTGACCACCGCCCAAGAATACGATGTCGTAGTCCTTCGGGTCGAATTCATCGCCAATCGAGATTGGCGCCAGCTTCACAGATATTCCACGGAGCTCCGCGCGGCGAATGAGACTTAACACATTTCCACGGTCGCCGTAGAGATTCAGAAGATCCGGATACATATGGCAGATTCGGATCTCATGACATCTACCGGCCTCGACCTTCGTTACATTCATCTTTTCTTCTTGCTTCATCTCAGTCATCACCGCACCTCATTTCCAGAAATCCTTGAGGTGATAACGCTTCACCAGGATGGAGCGCAGCGCCAACATGGATGTATAGTTCGGCAGGATGTAGAGACACTTGCCGTCCGCTGTCGTCGAGATGGCTCGGTCCAGAAGCTCTGCGCAGACTTCCATCGGCTGTGCATCAATTCTCTCCCGCTCCACACCACTATAGAGGATACGGAGCATCATGTCGCCGTAGCGATCGCCAGATACATATACTTTCTCCGGGAAAGTCTTGGATTCGAAGTCCACGTCCCAGATCCAGGACACGTCCTTCCCGTCCGCGATATTGCTATTTAAGAGCATATAGATGCCGTCCGCATCCTCCGCGCCGGCCACCAGTGACAGTGCACGATCGAGGCCCACCGGATTCTTCACCAGCATGACGCAGATCTTCTTCGTACCGATGGCAATCTTCTCCATTCGGCCGAAGGCTGCTTCCACATGTTCCAGCGCCGCCGCCGCTTGGTCGAAGGAGAGGTTCTTGGTGTCGCCCATCTTCTCCCCCATTCGCACACAAGCAGAGACCGCAGCAACTGCATTATACATATTGTGAGTACCAGGGATCGGTAGCTTCACGACTTTCCGCTTCGCCGTAGTATCTTCTGTCGTCGCATCCAATTCACTTCGGCCCTCACCCGAATCACAGAGCGTCATCTCGTAGCCCTCGTTCGCCGGGTTCCTAGCCAGATTGTACTCGACGAAGAACCGTGGTGCGACACGCTTCTTCCCGCATTTTCCGCAGGCAAAAGCACCCAGATGTCCGAAGCTTCGGGCGGTGTAAGTATATTTCTCTTTGCAGCCGGTGCAATATTCCGCATCGGAAGAAGCCGGCAGAAGTCCCGATTTTCCGGGGTATTTCTCGTTATTCTCGCGCATGGCGCGCTCGGAGAAACCGTAGAAACTGGTACGGGATTCTCTTCCCTTGTAGAGTTCGGAAACCAGGGAATCATCGCTATTAAGAAGAATCTCTGCTTCGCAGGAATCAAGTCCCTTGGCAATCAGTTCGCGAGTATGAGACAACTCACCGAAGCGATCTAATTGATCTCGGAAAAGGTTCGTCACTACAGATACTTTCGGCATGATCTGGCAAGCGATTTTACCGAAGGCTGCTTCATCTGTCTCGAGTACACAGATGACCTTTCTGCCCTCTTTCTCCGCCTTCTTCATACCCTTCAGGCCGAAGATCATGGAAGTAGTCACACCGGAAAGAAGATTCGCACCAGATACATTGGTCACGACTTCGTATCCACAGTTGCGGAAAATATCCGTGATCATGTGGGTGGTCGTGGTCTTACCGTTCGTGCCAGTGATTGTCAGACAATCTCTATCCTTACAGAGCTTCGCGAGAATCTTCGGATCGATCTTGGCAGCTACCTTGCCGGGAAGCGTGGTCGCACCACGGCCCATCAAGTTCAGCGCAAACTTCGTTCCCTTCGCACAGAAAATTGCAAAATGATATCGTAATGAAGCCATCCCGTTACTCCTGAATATGGCCGACGACCAGTAGTCTGTGCGTAGCAACACCCAGCGGTGTGCAGGTAACTAATGTAATCTGCTTACCAGTACCGTCATCGATGTCGATATATTGTTCAAGATCACCTGGATTCACGGAATCGTATATCTTATCCACGATGTACGTGTAATGATTACCGTCTATGCAGGAGATCTCGATCTTATCCCCAATCTTCACTTCACCCAGACTATGGAACAGTTTGCCTTCCGCACGCATTCTGTGTCCGAGAACAGTCATATTACCTACCTGACCTGGATCAGCTGAACCATCCAGCCGACCGGCACCATAACGAAGTGATACCAATGTGGCACTGTCCCAAAGCGGAATCTCAATGTCTACAGAAGGAATGCTGATGGTTCCAAGTGCTGTCAGGACAACTTCCTCCGGAAGCTGTGCGATGACTGTATCGTAGTCAGCAGGTGAACTGCCGTATTCTTCTTCACCGTAGTAGTATTCGATATCCTCGCCATTGACTTCGTTACCGGAAGACTTCACGACGAAAGTCGCCTGACTTTCCTCTACGATGCTCTCCATCATGTCATCCGTGACCTTCTGACGCCTCATATTCTTTATCGGATCGATCAACAGAAGAATTACACCTACAATCAGACAAATTGCTGCAATTCCGATAAGAATCACATTTCTGACTTTGATTTTACCTTGACGATTGTTGAACATATTTTCCCCGTTTCTTATTCACGATTCTTTTGATAATTATAACAGATACTTTCATGAAGTGGAAATTTCTGATATTATGATTCTACTTTTTCGCACTCGTCCGGAATGGACGAAGTGAGAAGACAGTGGGGGTCATGTAGAGGGTAGTTCAGGATGGATGCAGGAACGATTTGGAATCAGACATTGGTTTTGATTAGAGAAGAGGTCTCGGAAATTAAGTTCAAGACCTTCTTCCTGCCGTTGATTGCTGCTTTCTCGAACGATGATCTCATCATTCTTACTGCACCGGATGAATTCGTGCAGGAGACCTTGCTCCCTACCATTCCGTTAATTAAGAATTGTATCTCAGAAGTAACACATCGTGAGATGGACGTTAGAATTGAGCTGGAGAATTCAGCTTTCACACTTCAGACCATCCATCAGCATTCCGCTGAACCTACATCTGCCAATAACGAGAATGTTTCCCAACAGTTGAATCGTGATTATACCTTCGATTCTTTCATCGTTGGTGCCGGTAACCGCTTCGCACATGCAGCGTGTGTTTCCGTTGCCGATGGTGGTAAGCAGTATAATCCGATCTTCCTTTATGGTGGTTCCGGTCTTGGCAAGACGCACTTGATGCACGCAGTCGGCAACTACGTCATGGAGAAGTTCCCGAACAAGAAGGTCGTTTATGTCAACTGTGAGCGCTTCGTCAATGAGTTCATCGCGACAATCCAGTCCGGCAAATATACTGAATTCCGTGAGAAATATAGAAATGCAGATTTCCTGCTCATTGATGATATCCAATTTCTGGAGCGTAAAGAGCAGACTCAGATCGAGTTCTTCCATACATTTAATGAATTATATGAGTCCGGCAAAATGATCCTCATGACTTGTGACAAGCCACCACAAAGTCTCTCTTCTTTGGAAGAGCGTCTTCGTTCCCGCTTCTCTTCAGGTCTGATCGTAGATATTCAGCCGGCCGATTATGAGACACGAGTTGCAATCCTGAACTTAAGGATGCAAGATGAGCATATTAACCTGTCCGATTCCGTAATCGACTACATTGCATCGAACTTTGCAACGAATATTCGTGAGCTGGATGGCGCCTTCAAGACGGTTGTAGCTTACTGCTTCCTCGCGAATTCTTTTACCTTAGATGATGCGAAAATTGCTCTGAAGGATATGATTTCGCCGAAGCAGGGTCGTCAGATCACGCCAGAGATCATTGTAGAAGTGGTTGCGCGTGCTTTTAACATATCGGTCAGCGACATTATGTCAAATAAGCGCAGCAAAGAGATCTTGGTTCCACGTCAGATTTGCATGTTCCTCTGTCGTTCAGAATTGAACATGACTTATCCGAAGATTGGTGAGTTCTTCGGTGGCAAAGATCACTCCACAATCCTGCACGCTTGTAACAAAATTGAAACAAGCCTGAAAGAATCAGACACCGAGATTTCAGTACATATCGACTCCATCAAGAAGCGTCTCTTTAACTGAAGTTTTCCACAGATTTTCGTTGAATTGTGTAAAACTTTCCATGGAAATCGAGTGCATAAAATGTGTAAAAAATGCCTGTGTGAATCAGGTTGAAAACTATCTTTCATATCCACACGTTTTTCCACATCTTATACACATGCAAAACAACTGATATCAAGCGTTTTCAGGAGTTTTCCATATAATTCACAACACATAATACGATGAATAAGAGATACTTATATAACTGTTATTTCTTTTGTTTATTCTGCGTCGGACAACTTCCTGACCAACAGAAATCGTACACCGAAACGAAAACCAATGTGGAAAACTTTTTTTCTTTCAAAAAGCCGAAAAATAAAGCTTTTTACCTCAAATATCAATGATTTGTTGTAGCAATTTTGTAATTTTTCTGTATAATAGATTGTATATTCATTTCGAGATTGACGGAGGAAAGATAACGATGAAACTTGTAAGCTCAAGAGACAGTCTGGTCGAAGCTATTTCGATTGTTCAGAAGGCAGTTTCAACTCGTTCTACCTTGCCTATATTAGATGGTATTTTGATTGAAGCTAAGGGAAGCAGCGTGAAGCTGACCGGCTATGATTTAGAGACAGGTATTGAAGCGTTGGTTGATGCGGACGTGATGGAGGAAGGATCTATTGTTATTCCTTCCCGCATTTTCGGTGAGATTATTAGGAAGCTCCCGGAAGCAGAAGTTTCCATAAATGCGAACGAGAGAATGATTATTGATATTGTCAGTGGTTCTTCGAAGTTTGCCATCAATGGTATTTCAGCAGAAGGTTTCCCGACTATTCCGGTAGTTGGTGACGATAACAAGATCGTACTCAACCAGGAAGTATTGAGAAATATGATCAATCAGACGATTTTTGCAATTTCTACCGATGAAGGTCGTCCGATTCTGAATGGTTCCCTCTTCGAGTCAGATGGTAAGAGCATCAACATGGTTTCCATTGATGGTTTCCGTATGGCACACAGAAAGCAGGAGATCGGTGAAGAGATTCCGGTAATGAAGTTCTTGATTCCAGGTAAAGCATTGCATGAAGCAGGCCGCATCCTGACAGGTAAGGACGCAGAAGTAGTCATCTACGCTTCTACGAACCATATTCTCTTCGATACCGGACGTTTCCGTATCGTTTCTCGATTAATCAATGGTGAATTCTTAGATTATCACGCAATCGTTCCGAAGAATTCTTCTACGACCATGATCGTAGATAAGAATGCTGTTTTGGACGCTGTAGAGCGTGCTTCTCTGATCATTCAGAAGGAAGATCGCCGTTGCCCAGTTAGCCTTTCCATGACGGATGAAGAGACACTGGTCATTGCTTCTAGCACAGAGCTTGGTAATCTTCGTGAAGAAGTACATTGTCAGATTACAGGTGATCTGATTGGTGTTGACTTTAACCATAAGTACATCATTGATGCATTGCGCTCCATTGAAGAAGATACCGTGAAGTTCCTCTTCTCTGGTTCGAATGGTCCGTCTGTTGTAGTACCGGTTGAGGGAGATGGATATACTTATCTGATTCTGCCACTTCGTAAGTAATGGCTTCATTCGTTAATGTGATACGGCGATATGTATATTCGTTCTATACAATTAGAGAACTTTAGAAATTACAGAAGGCTTGATCTTAGGGTTGAGCCTTCTGTTAATGTTTTCTATGGAGAAAATGCACAGGGTAAGACGAATATATTGGAGTCCATCTATGTATGTACGTCGACTCATTCTCATCGAACATCGAAAGATTCAGAGTTGATCTACCACGGTGAACATGGATATAAGGTGAAGTTGAACCTCACTTCTTCTTTCCACGCCTATGATGAGTCTGTATCGGTCGTTTTTGAGGATGGAAATGGCGAAATCTCCACTTCGAAACGTGCAAAGAAGGTATGTCTTCACGATGATGTGCCTTTCGAGAAAATATCCGAATATTTCGGGATTTTTAACGCTGTTATATTCGCTCCAGAAGACTTAATGTTGATCAAAGATGGCCCTTCGATCCGACGGAAATACCTGAATGTGTTGATCTCCCAGGTGAAGCCATCCTACTACTTTGAGCTGTCCAATTACGTGCGATATCTCATGAGCAGGAATCGCATTATTAAGAATGCCCGAAGTGGCGGAAATAAGGTCTTCTCCGACCGAATCCGTGAAGAAATGAGTATCTGGCATGAACCGATGGCCAGATCGGCTGCAAGGATCATGAGAGATCGATATCTCTTCTCTTTACGTATCGATTCTTTCGCCAAAGTTCACCATGAGAGCATCTCTCATGGCAGCGAATCACTGTATGTAAAATATAAAACATGCATTCCCATCAATATGTTGGAGAACTATAATGAAGACGAAGTGGTGTCTTATCTGATGGCAAAATGGGACCATGCTGCAGAAGATGATTTCTTCCGTAGTGGTACAGATTTCGGTCCACAGCGAGATGATCTTCAGATGTCTCTAGATGGAGACGGATTACGGATGTTTGCATCTCAAGGTCAACAGCGTTCTGCTGCGCTCTCCATGAAGCTTGCAGAGCTGGATATCATGCGTGAAGAGACGAACGATGCGCCGGTACTTCTTCTGGACGATGTGTTTGGGGAATTGGATGCACAGCGTCGTAAATGTCTATTATCCGAGATTGGTGATGCGCAGATCTTCATTACCTGCACGGATAAATCCTTCATTGAACAGGAAATGGCAGATTCGCTTGAGAAAGCCTCCAAGATTGCGTTCTTTGAAGTTAGAAACGGTGATGTTTCACGGGTTGAAAACCGATAGAATATTGACCATTTTCAGTGCTTTTATGGTATAATATTTAGGTTAGAAATAGACGATTTAAGGGGCATTCAGATGTTCGTTCATATCGGTGGAGAATACACGATTCCGGTTGATTCTGTGATCAGCCTGATTAACCTTGAGACGGTTCAAGCATCTTCCGTAGATATGAATCGCTTCCTCAAGGAGCAAGAAGATGCGAATATCTTAGAGTATGTTTCGGAAGAGATTCCAAGATCTCTGATCTTGACCGATGACCGTACATATGTCTCCCCTCTTTCGGTCGGAACTCTGTTAAGAAGGATAAGAAACGGTGATTTTGCCGTATAAATATCACGATTAACATTGTTACGAAGCCGAACAAATCAATACTTTTCCGCTTTTTCGGTCTTATCGGCCATATTGGTGGAAAATCAGGAAGGAACGAATGGAAATGGACGACGAGAAGAATCTGCAGCATGCAGAAACGACCCAGAATCAATCTGAAGAGAAGCGTGAGTTCTATTACGAGGTACAGGAAGAGACAGATGGCCTTGTGAACTTAGCTGCTGACCCTCGTGCACTGACGGAGGATTATTCCGAAGATTCTTTAGAAGATCTGGAGCAGGCTACCCAGGGACAGGATGATTTCGATACCACCAATAAGAAGGATTATAACGAGTCTGATATTCAGGTTCTGGAAGGCCTAGAAGCCGTCAGAAAGCGTCCTGGTATGTATATTGGTGATACAACCCTTCGCGGTCTTCATCACCTCGTATACGAGATTGTAGCGAATTCTGTTGACGAGGCATTGGCTGGTCGTTGCGATACGATTCACGTCACGGTAAATAAGGATGGTTCTGTTACTGTTAAAGATAACGGTTCCGGTATTCCGGTTGGTATTCACCCTAAGATGGGCATACCTACTGTTGAAGTCGTTCATACTGTACTTCATGCCGGTGGTAAGTTCGGCGGCGGCGCATATAGCGTTTCCGGTGGTCTTCACGGTGTAGGTGCTTCCGTTGTAAACGCTTTGGCATCCAAGATGATCGTTGAAGTTCGTCGTGAAGGTAATATTTATCACATTGAATTTGAACGTGGTAAGACCACTTCTCCACTTGAGATTGTCGGTCATTGTGATGTAGAAGATACTGGTACGACAACGATTTTCACGCCTGACCATGAGATTTTCCCAGATTGTAGCTTCGATTTCGAAGCCATGATCACGCGTTATCGTGAGATGGCTTTCCTTAATCGTGAGATTACGATTATTCTTCGTGATGATCGTGACGAGAATCCTTCTGATAAGGTCCTTCACTACGATGGCGGTATCATCTCATTCGTAGAGTACCTGAATCGCCATAGGGAAGCGCTTCATAAACCACCGATTTACATTGCCCAGCGTAGCGGTGAATGCTTCGTAGAAGTTGCCATTCAGTATAATGATTCCTTTGCTGAGAACGTTTATTCATATGCAAATAACATTGCAACAGTGGAAGGTGGATCACATTTAACAGGTTTCAAGAGTGCTTTGACGAAAGTAATTAACGACTATGCTCGTAAGTATAAGTACATCAAAGAAGGCGACAAGAACCTTCAGGGTGAGGATGCTCGTGAAGGTATGGGTGCGATTATTAGCGTAAAGCTTCCTGAACCACAATTTGAAGGTCAAACAAAGTCAAAGTTGGGGAATGCTGAAATTCGTACGCTTGTTGAGAACGTCATGAGTGAGAAATTAGCTCAGTATCTTGAAGAGAATCCTTCTGTTGCGAAGATCGTAATGGATAAGTGCTTGAGCGCTTCTCGTGCTCGTGAAGCGGCTCGTAAAGCCCGCGATATGACAAGAAGAAAGAGTGTATTCGAGTCCAATGCTCTGCCGGGTAAATTGGCAGATTGCCAAGAGAAGGATCCTACTTTCTGCGAGCTCTTCATCGTAGAGGGAGACTCTGCTGGTGGCTCTGCAAAGCAGGGACGTGAACGTAAATATCAGGCAATTCTCCCGCTTTGGGGTAAGATGCTGAACGTCGAGAAAGCCCGTATTGATAAGGTTTACGGCAATGAGAAGCTTCAGCCGGTCGTTATGGCTTTGGGTGCCGGAATAGGTGATGATTTCGATCCTGAGAAGCTCCGTTACCATAAGGTCATCATTATGGCCGATGCCGATGTTGACGGTTCTCACATTCGTACATTGCTGCTCACGTTCTTCTTCCGTTATCTCCGCCCACTGGTAGATCTCGGATATGCTTATATCGCATGTCCTCCTCTATATCGTGTATATCAGGGTAACGAGGGCTATTATGCATACGATGATGCAGAAGTTGATGAAATCAAGAAGAAGACTGGTTGGAAAGAACCGAAGATTCAGCGTTATAAGGGTCTCGGTGAGATGAGTTCTGAACAGCTTTGGGAGACAACTATGAATCCTGCAACCAGAAAACTTCTGAAAGTTACTATCGAAGACGCACAGGCGGCAGACGAAGCGATGACTTTGCTCATGGGCGATCAGGTTGAACCTCGTAAAGAGTTTATCCAGACTAACGCAAAATTTGCTCAGGTTGATATGTAAATCAACAGTTACTATTGTTTAGATTTGGTGCCAATGTTTCACGTGAAACATTGGCACTATTTATTATATATACAGTTTTCTACTCAGAACATCTCAAATGGATATTCGGTGAATCTGAAGTTAATGTATTTGCAAGGTGTGTTTCTGTCGTTTATTCAAAACTGTTGATGATCATTCTAAATTTCGTAAATCTGGCTCAAATTCTGATGTAATTTATTTAATTTGATTCAGGCAGGAGAAATTGTGACAGTTAATATATATAATCGGAATGTTTCACGTGAAACAGAGACACAAAATAGAGCAAATTTGGTAAATGAATGAAAATAGTGCAAATGATGATATGTTTCACGTGAAACAAATAGATTATTCGACAAAAATCGACAAATGTGGTTGCAAATATCAAATATGTCGCGAAAAGTGTAAAACAACTGTCATATAGTGATACTGCTTTTTCTGTTAATATAGTGATAGAAAAAGGATAAGGAGCGCACTATGGCATACGTAATTTCAATCGTAAATCAGAAAGGCGGCGTCGGTAAAACGACGACAGCTGTAAATCTCAGTGCATTTCTTGCAAAAAAACGTAAGAAAGTGCTGCTGATTGACCTGGATCCGCAGGGAAATGCAACAAGTGGATTTGGTTTCAACAAGATGGAACTAAATAACACGGTATATGATCTTCTCGTAAATGAGGAGGAGATTTCAAACATCATCACACCAACTGGCGTCAAAAATGTGGATATGTGTCCAACAAATATCAATCTTGCCGGTGCAGAAGTAGAATTAGTCTCAGCTATTAGTAGAGAAACGATTCTGGAGCGTGCAGTGCAGACTATTCGCGACCAGTATGATTACATAATTATCGATTGTGCGCCATCTCTTGGTTTGCTTACAATCAATGCGCTGGCTGCATGTGATGGTGTAATCGTTCCAATTCAAGGAGAATATTATGCTTTGGAGGGTCTGACGCAGTTGATTGACACAATCAACATGATACGAAAGAAGTTGAATCCAAAGATTGGTATTCTTGGTGTAGTGATTACCATGCATGACAGTCGCACTCAACTGACAAAGCAAGTCGTCGAAGAAGTTCAGAAGTACTTTGGGGACAAAGTATTTAAGACGTTTATACCAAGAAATGTTCGACTTGCTGAGGCACCAAGTCATGGCATGACAATCGCCGACTATGACCCGAAGTCAAAGGGTTCTGAGGCATATCACTTACTTGCAAATGAAGTTATAAAACGTACATAAACATTGATAGCTATCGATGAATGAGGTGAAAATATGGCAGCTAATAAGGGACTAGGAAAAGGGTTGGGTGCACTGCTTTCAGTAGATGGTATCCCAGAAACACAGAAGGATTCTGTTGTTGAACTGAAGATTAATGATATTTCTCCCAACAGTGATCAACCAAGAAAACAGTTTAGAGAAGAGGCTCTTCAGGAACTGGCTGATTCGATTAATGAGAATGGTGTGATTCAGCCAATCATTGTATCAAAACGCGGCTCAGGTTATCGTATTGTGGCAGGCGAGCGTAGATGGCGTGCCTCTCGTCTTGCGGGATTGAAGGTTATTCCTGCTATCGTCAGAGACCTTACTGATCAGCAGACAATGGAACAGGCATTGATAGAGAATATTCAGCGGCAAGACCTCAATCCACTTGAAGAAGCGTTTGCTATGGACAATCTCATGAAGGAGCATGGTCTCACACAGGAGGCGTTGGCAAAAAAACTAGGAAAGAGCCGTCCTGCAATTGCGAATACACTTAGATTGATAAACATCGATGAATCGTTGCAAGACTTCATACGTAACGGTGATCTTTCTGCCGGACACGCTAGAGCGTTGCTCGCAATTACTGATAAGGACGAGCAGAAGAAGGCAGCAGATGTGGTCATGATCAAGGAACTCAGTGTCCGTGAAACAGAAGAATATGTAAAGAAGATCCTTAGTGAGGAGAAGGCACCCCGTAAAACGGCCGTAAAGGCCTCTTCCGCCGTCGAAATCAGTACAAAGGATGTAGAACATAAACTGGCCTCATACTACGGCACAAAGGTCAAATTAAAGCTTAAAGATGAGGTGAAGGGTAAAGGAACGATTGTCATTGAGTACTATTCTTATGACGATCTCGATCGCCTCTTAGAAATGATGAACTAATAGAGCGCATAATTTCCTCCTATGCGTATGGACCACCCGTGATTGGGTGGTCCTTCTAAATGGTTGACATAATTTATTAAAGTTAGTAGAATTAGCAAGCATGAAGATATGGAGATGTATCGAAGTGGTCATAACGAGGCGGTCTTGAAATAGTACGCTAAACTGTACGTTTCATTTCGCTTAAATGCCCTAATACCAAGGGTTTGTGGCTTTTCGATATTCGCCAATCTGGAGATGTCCCCTCCAGATGTCCCCTCTTTTTCCAAGAGAGTGGTTAATGGGACGAACAATTTGATAACACGGAGCTGTATCGAAGCGGTCATAACGAGGTGGTCTTGAAAACCATTTGCCTTCACGGGCACCAGGGTTCGAATCCCTGCGGCTCCGCCAATGCAATAAACCCTTGAAACCATTGAGTTTCAAGGGTTTTTGCTTGTTAGGACTTTTTTCAAAACTACCCTCAAAAACTGTAAATGTCTTGCCTAATTTCTTGCATTTTGGCAGAAAATAGCAAGACAATCAGGCAAGAACTACCAATAATTCGTACCGGAGAAGGGTTGGAAACCACTGATATTACTGAATTTGTGTGAAATGAAAGTGATAAAACACTCGGCGGATATTGCGTTTACTTTTTCCAACTATCATAACCATTCGCCATAGCGAATTCGTAAATCTTAAGCAAACGGTCTGCTGAATAAGTCTTCATTTCAGTATGCTTCTCTACGAGAATGAAGTCATTACGCTTTACGAGTAGGTCTAAGAATCTGTTATCAGCTAACTTATCACTCTTGCTGCTATTACACTTTGGACAAGCTAATACAAAGTTCCATAAGTTATCATCCTTAATAAATGACCAAGGGATAAAGTGATCTACTGCAACAGCATCGGCAGATACATCCGTATGGCAAAAGAAACATTTGCTCTCGAATTCTACAGAGAGGATATTACGATAATCCTTGAGATCATTACGCTTGGAACTCTCATCAATCTTGCTGAGTAGGTGGTCCATAACATCATCTTTATTTACCTTCTCAAGAAAACGAGCCCACTCATAGTAATTAAGTTTCTCAATCGCGACTTTATGCTTACAAACAAACTCATACATTACGGGATTAAATGTAAGCGTTTCTGCTTTCTTATCAAACGAATACAAGCATTCCTGTAAATCGGCGTACAATGCCCCTACAACGTTCTGTTTGCACTTCTGCTTAACTTTATGAGTAATATCACTAATCATATCAAGAGAGAGGCTCTCATAAGGAATACCGCGTTCTAAGCCATATCTCTCTTGTGCATCATACAGGATTCCTTCGAGTGAAGAGATCCTACCATCTTTAACAAGTCGTTTTTGTCTTATACCATGCTTAAGAACAAGGTTCCAATACACCTCAGTAAACTTAGAAAACAACTGATTAAAACTTAATGTGAGATTGGTATCAACGTTATAAAGATTATCAAGAATGGCTTTAAGAAAACCGAATTTATAACTGGTATCATTCACAGATTTTGAAGAGAATAAATAAGCAAAAGCAGACCACATCTCATCGTCAGATAAGTTGCCTTTCTTATATTCGCCATACTTTAAATCAAAACCTGCAGCCATTATTAATCCCTCAAAAGATTTGTTGTAATTATTATACTTCTATCATTGCTATAATATAAAGAAAAGGACTAATTCTGAATATCTGAATACGGCGCTCTGGCACTGTGTTAGCGACGGAAGTGGCGCAGTAATTACCGATTTTTGTGGCGCAAGAATTAGCGACGACCTGGCGCTAAAGAGGCGCCGTATTCATTTTCAAATCTCCTCAAGCCCAAGGCTCTTAAGATACTGATATGTACCCTCATAGAATTCTGGAAGTCTTGTACTGTCTTCCCAGAATCCACTTGCAGTTTTGTGTGGATTACCTTCAGGAATACAAATGACCATACCTGCTCTGGCACGTGTAAGAAGAACACGGTATGCATTGAGCATGTATTTCATTCTCTCCTGATTATTCTCAGTTGTAGCTTCTATTTCTCGCCACTTTGTCTGACCATTAAATCTATAGAAATGCCAAGCACCATTTTCATAGCGCATATCAGCATCCCATAGCAAACAAGCATAATCTAGCTCAAGACCCTGTACCTGAATCTCAGTTGCAGCATCTTCCAGATAGTTTGAAGAACGAGTGTCAGATTTATCTTCGAGGAACCAATGAACTGCATCGGCATCGTCAGATGGCAATACATGAATTCCAAGTGGCTTATATCTAGCGGATTCCTTTGTAATCAATACACCTGTTCTTTCTGTACCCCTTACTTTGGAATGTAGCCATCTCTTAGCTTTTTCCATATCCCTTGTTAATACGATAGGATATTTATCTTTGATATCAGCATAAATAGATGCTGCATTATCGTTTACATCAAGAAAAGAATGAACAAATGCAGATAACTTTTCTGCTCTATAGGATCTCAGGGAAACACCTAAATGGAGATCTTCTGAGTATGTAACATTGTTATTTTCCTTTAAAAGCTCGTTGACTTTGCCTTCGGCATACTCAGCTTCCGTTAGTTTTGGTGAAATATAAACTTTCCAATGTGTGAAGGTCTCATTAAGTGATTTTATCCATTCTGATATTCCAGCTTCACCGGTATTTATCTCCTGTCCACCACCAACAAGGCATACAATAGTTGCCCAGTCTTCTCTTTGATCAAGTGACCAGATTAAGAACGATGCTTCTGACATTGGGAAGTTAGGAACCTTTAATTTGTTTCCGTATGTTCCTCCACGCTTTAAGTAATCAGCTAATCTTTTATGTGTCCATGAACGCTGTGCTTCATCGAAGATAGCAACATGTTCAACTTCTCCATAGCCAGCTGCCTGGAGTTTAATAGCCTTTTCAGGATCAATTTCAAGAACACCATTCTCAACTGGATTCTTAATCTTGGCCAGCATGTTATCTCTATAACGATGGATAATCTGAATGAACTTACTTACTTCACGTCTTGAATCAGTAATCTTCTTTGACTCACCACGCGCTTTGCATTTCTCAAAGTTGTCTTTTGCCAGAGCTTCATTTAATACAGCAACAAGAGGACCATTTCCTGAAAGGTATACAGCACCTTCATCAAGAGATGGTTCATCACTGTCCTGGTATGTTTGTTTTACTGCAACATCTAATCCAACTAATGTTTTTCCAGCTCCAGGAACACCAGTTACAAAACAAATACTCTTCTCTCCATTAGCCTTGCTCTTCTTAATGACTTCTAAAATATAAGAAATTGTTTTATCGGTTGTAGCTTCATCAGCTTCATGTCTTGTGATGTCCTCTACAGAATGGCTCTCGTATAAAGTTCTCGCTGCTTCGATAATCGTTGGAGTTGGTGCGTATGGACTAATAATCCAATTTTTATCGATAGCAGGTTCATTTGGAAATGTATCAATAACCAAAGATATCAACGCTGCTAATTCAGTCTCCCCAGATACTAATGGATTTACGATTCTATCGTCATAAAGTGATTCTTGTATTTTTGTTGAAGAACCTTTGTAACGAGTAGCAATTAGGATTGGAGCAATAATACAATCGCGGCTCAGTTTATGGAAATTTTTAAGATCCAATGCGTAATCTAGAACCTGATCTATATCGTTTTCTATAATTCTTGTTTCACCAACTTTAAATTCAAGACAAAATACGATTCCATTAAGTAGTAAAACTACATCAATTCGCTTTCCTAATCTTGGGATATCGTATTCAAAAATGACATGACCCTCTGAGACTTCATATGGGAGAAGAATAGTCTGCATTATTTCTATTTCTTTTAACCATGCATCTCGAGTAGTTGTAAGTGCATCACCGTGATATTCTTCGCACAATAAACCAAAGATAGCTTCTTTATCTTTGTGTACAAAAGTTGATATATCACAATCGAACAAACAACGTGGATTCTTCCTCATAAATCGTAATCCTCAACCCATTTAAAGTTCCTATTCAATTTTATCATTCTATAAGAACCTTCCACTTACCATTTCTCTTTCCATTTTCGCGAGCAATTAGACCTTTTTCTTGCATCTCGATTGTTCTTCGCTTAATGGTCCTTTCAGATTTGCCTGTTAATTCAGATATTTGTTTTTGAGTTAACGACGGATTATCTTTTAATACATTAATAATCGCTAATTCTTCTAACGACAACTCCAAAGTGCCATTT
>JAZLMM010000051.1:0-12922 GCA_045598705.1 Oscillospiraceae bacterium | reverse complement strand
AACCAAAAGGCAGATTCAATCTGTCTGTTTACGCTGCCTGAAAATTGAAAAGAGACTGAAGATTTTGCTTCTCCAGTCTCTTTTTGATTTGTTTTTGTGGTCTCCTTGAGTCAACGTCAGCTTAACTTAATGACATTGCTCGTGATGAGATGTCCCTTTTTTAGTTTAGTCAAGACTGTTCTTTCAGACGGTTTCTGATAGAATTGACTTAAATTGTGATGGGAAGTGTGAGTATGAAGATTCTAATTGTCAGACATGGTGACCCAGACTATGAACATGATTGCCTGACGGAACAAGGGAAAGTTGAAGCCAAGTTGTTAGCTGAAAGAATGAAGAACGTAAAGGCAGATTACTGCTATGTTTCTCCTCTCGGTCGTGCCAAGGAGACTGCTGCATATTGTTTAGAGAATATGGGGATGCAGGCTGAGGAGAAAGAGTGGCTACGTGAATTTGCGCCAAAGGTTCAGCATACCGGTAAGCTTAATGTCTCGTGGGATTGGTTGCCTTCTGAATGGATGAATATGCCACATGCCTTCGATTTTGATCGATGGCCGGAGTATCCCGCCTTGGAAGCAGCTCATGTAAAAGAGGAGCGTGATTGGGTATATGCTGAATTTGATAAACTTCTACGGAAACATGGATATCAGAAAGAAGGGAAGTTCTTCCGAGCAGTATCACCGAGTAATGATACGATCGTTCTTTTCTGCCATTATGGCTTAGAAGCTGTGCTCCTGTCGTATCTTCTGAATCTGTCTCCATTTGTTATGTGGCATGCCATGATGGCGGCACCTACATCTGTTACAACAGTTGTAACAGAAGAGAGACGCCCTGGTATTGCTCAGTTTCGCATGTCTTCTTTCGGAGATGTCTCGCATCTTTATGCAGGTGGCGTTGAGCCTTCTTTCTCCGGTCGTTTCCGCGAATGCTACACAAATGAATACGAACGTAAAGACTAAAGAATGAGAAGAAAAATCATCTGGTGTCTTTTCATACAAACAAATAAACGATACAATAATTGGAGTATATGCATTGGAGGAAGAAGTAATGAGTGAACCTGTATACAAGCGTATCCTGCTGAAGATTAGTGGAGAGGCGCTTGCCGGCCCCAAGAAGGTTGGTATTAATGATGATACAGTGAAAGAGATCTGTAAGCAGATTAAGCGTGTTGCAGATCTTGGTGTTGAAGTTGGTGTTGTAGTCGGTGGCGGAAACTTCTGGCGTGGAAGAAGTTCTGAGAAGATGGACCGTGTAACGGCAGACCATATGGGTATGCTGGCCACGCTGATGAATGCGTTGGCCATTTCAGATGCTTTGGAACAGGAAGGGGCAGTGACGCGTGTCATGTCTGCTGTGGAGGTTCGTCAAATGGCTGAACCATATATCCGTAAGCGTGCAGTTCGTCATCTTGAGAAGAAGAGAATCGTTATCTTTGCTTGCGGTACTGGTAACCCGTTCTTCTCCACAGATACAGGCGCTGCGCTTCGAGCAACTGAGATTGAGGCAGATATCTTCTGCAAGGCGACAATGGTGGATGGCGTTTATGACAAGGATCCGCACAAGTATAGTGATGCGGTAAAGTATAAGACGATTTCTCATGATGAAGTGCTATCTAAAAACCTGAAAGTAATGGATGCTACAGCTGCTGCACTTTGTCGTGATAATCAGACGAAGATTATGGTTTTCTCTATGGAAGAACCAGAGAATATCGTTCGCGTTGTATTGGGTGAAGATATCGGCACGATTGTTGGCTGATTGAAGAGATAAATACTAAGGAGGCTAGAAATTATGGCAATGCAAGAAATTACGAAAGATGTTTATGCCGGTTATGAAGAGCGGATGAAGAAAACGATTGCAAACCTCACGGAGAACTTCAATGCAATTCGTGCTGGACGTGCTAATCCGCATGTACTGGATCGCATCACGGTAGACTACTATGGTGCACAGTCTCAACTCAATGCTGTAGCAAATATTCAGGTTCCGGAACCGAGAATGATTACGTTAACACCTTGGGATCCTTCTATGCTTCGCGAAATTGAGAAAGCCATTCAGGCTTCTGATTTGGGCATTAACCCAAGTAATGACGGTAAGATGATTCGTCTCGTATTCCCAATTCTTACGGAGGATCGTCGTAAAGAACTGGTAAAGAGCGTAATGAAGTACGGCGAAGAGGCCAAAGTAGCAGTTCGTAACATTCGCCGTGAAGGAATAGATAAGTATCGTGGAATTCACAAGAAGAAGGAAATCACTGATGATGATATGGCTGAATTTGAGGAGCAGATGCAGAAACTGACTGATCGCTATATCAAAGAAGTGGAAAAGGCTTGTGAGGCAAAGGAGAAAGATCTGATGGAGATCTGATTTCCGATATAGATCAATCATCGAGGGTTGTCTCAGACTCATATCGTGATTTGAGACAACCTCTTTTTTTGGAGAAGAATAATGAGTGCTGGCGAGGAATCAAAGTTTTCACTGTTTTCAAAGAAGAAGACGCAATCGATTGACGAATCTTCTTTGAAAATTCCTGTTCATCTCGGTGTCATCATGGATGGTAACGGTCGATGGGCCAAGAAGCGTATGCTGCCAAGATCGGCTGGTCATCGTGCCGGAGCGGATAATCTGAAGACACTCTGTAAGAATTGCGGTCATTACGGAATCAAGTATGTGACAGTATATGCTTTTTCTACTGAGAACTGGGCTCGGCCTGACAGTGAAGTGCACGCTTTGATGGAGCTCTTTGTTGAGTATTTTGAGAAATACGATCCAGAATTGGAGCAGGAAGGTATTCGAGTACGTTTTACGGGCGATATTGCTTCACTTCCCACGAATATTCAGGACGTATGTAAGCGCGCAGAAGAGGGAAGTAAGCATCGTACACGCATGACATTGATTGTTGCGTTCAATTATGGTGGACGCAGAGAAATCGTGCAGGCGGCTCAGAAATTGGCTGAACGCGCGGCCAACGGAGAGATCCGAAGCGATGAGATTACTGAAGAGATGTTTGCACAGCACCTTTATCTGCCAGATGTACCCGACCCGGATCTGATCATCCGTCCAAGCGGTGAAGAGCGGACATCCAATTTCCTGGTTTGGGAAGGTGCATATTCAGAGTTATGGTTCTCTGATGTGCTGTGGCCTGATTTTGGCATGAATGAATTAACTGAAGCACTGGTTGCATTTACTAAGAGAGATCGACGTTTTGGCGGACTGACCAAAGAAGAGAAGAAGGATAAAGAGTAAATTATGAAACAGAGAATTATCACTGGAGCGATATTTACAGTAGTAGTCTTGGCATTGATTATTCCAGCTTATTTCTGGCCGGCTGTTATTCTTGCTTTTACTTCTATTGTTTCCGTGCTTGCAATCTACGAGATGATTAAAGCCGTGAAAGTAAAAGAGGAGTGTATATCCGTTCCAATTACCGTTCTTGGCGGGTTATTAGGCTTTCTTCCTGTGATCATGTGGCTGACGCATAGAAGCCCTACTCAAGCCTTTTCACTATATGCTTTATTTACGTTGATCTATTGCTTTGTCACGACCATGGTTCCTCCAATCTTAAAGGAACAACCCGAGTCAATCAAGGCAGGATTTGCTTCGTCACTGACCATTCTATACGTCTCTTTTCCGATCGCTTGTGTACATGTGATGGTGTTCTTGATTCCTAAGGGATGGTTCTTCTTCGTGATAGGACTCTTTGCGCCATGGGTTTCGGATGTATTTGCGTATTTTACAGGATCTTTCTTTGGCAAACATAAGATCGTTCCGCATATCAGTCCGAAGAAGACCTGGGAGGGATGCATTGGTGGTGCAGTATTCTGTTCGTTACTGACGGCACTATTCTTTGCTTTCGTGATGAAGGATGTAATCGACGTAAAAATGCCGTATGTTGCATTTATCTCGCTGGCTGCAGTCTTCGGTTTCCTCTTATCTGTAGTTTCACAGTTAGGCGACTGGATGGCATCTAGTATTAAGCGAATGATAGGTATTAAAGATTTTGGTAAACTCATGCCTGGACACGGAGGTATAATGGATCGCTTCGACAGTGCATTCTTTACGCTTCCTGTGGCACTAGGATTGGCTTTTGCGGTCATGTTGGGGGTGTAATATGAAAAGAATCAGTATTTTAGGTTCTACTGGATCAATTGGTACACAGACTTTGGAAGTTGTGCGTCATTTTCCTCAGGATTTTGAAGTCGTTGCCCTGACTTGTGGAAACAATGTAGACTTATTAGCTAAGCAGATCGTGGAGTTCTCACCGAAAGTCGTAAGTGTGGGAAATCCAAAGAAGAAAGATATGCTCAAGATGTTGCTTCCGAGAGACTGCAAGGTCAAGATACTGTCCGGAGATGAAGGAAATCAGCACTGTGCCGCTTTGCCACAGGTCGACATGGTCGTTGCCGCGATGGTAGGCATGTGTGGACTGCCATCTGTTCTTGCTGCGATTCGCGAGGGCAAAGATATCGCTTTAGCCAATAAGGAGACATTGGTAACGGGCGGTTCGATTGTTATGCCGTTGGCTAAGAAGAAGAAAGTCTCCATTCTTCCGGTGGATTCAGAGCATTCTGCGATTTGGCAGTGTTTACAGGGTCAACCAAATGGTTCGCTTCGTAGAATCCTTCTGACTGCTTCTGGTGGTCCGTTCCGAGGATATACACGCGATCAGCTGGAGAAAGTCACATTAGATCAGGCCTTGGCACATCCAACGTGGAATATGGGCGGGAAAATTACGATCGACTCTGCCAGCATGATGAATAAAGGTTTAGAAATCATTGAAGCTTCATGGCTATTTGGTGTACCGGTTAATCAAGTAGAAGTCGTCGTACATCCTCAGAGCATCGTTCATTCTATGATTGAGTTGGCCGATGGTTCTGTACTTGGCCAGATGGGCTTCCCGAATATGATGATGCCGATTCAGGTTGCGATGTTCTATCCTGAACGCAGTCTTTGTATTTGCAGACCTTTCTCGCCATTCTCCGAACAGGCAAGTACGTTGACATTTGAACCATGTGATCGCAAAGTATTCCGTTTAGTGGATATGGCTTATCATGCGGGTAGAGTTGGCGGAACACTTCCGGTTGCAATGAATGCTGCAAATGAAGCTATTGTAGCGGAATTCCTAGCTGGCAAAGCATCTTTCCTAGATATTGAGAAAACGGTTGAATTCATCATGGAGAAGCACGAAGCGGAAGGCGTAGTGTCAGATCCATCACTTTCTGAAATCATGGCTGTAGATCAGTGGGCAAGATGTATCGTATCAGAAATCAGGAAGTGAGAAACGGGAAATGAGTTCATCTACTATCTTCAGCATTGTCATTTGTATTCTTGGACTTGGTATTCTTGCTGCTTTTCACGAGGTTGGCCACTTCCTTGTAGCACGTCTTCTTAAAATCAAAGTCTATGAATTGTCTATTTTCGTTGGCCCCAAGTTAATTGGATGGAAGCGAAAAGATGTAGATTATTCCATTCGCTTGATTCCGCTGGGGGCGTATGTGAGATTCTCAGAAATCGATGAAGAAACCGGAGAACTCAAAGACGACAATCCGGAGAACCTCATCAATCAAGCCCGATGGAAACGTCTGATCGTTTCGCTTGCAGGTCCGATTATGAATCTGATTCTCGGCAGTATTATTTTTGCTATTTGTTTCTCGAAATTCGGCTATCTCGTATTACGGCAAAATGTTATTATTCAAGACACACAGGTTGCGGTTACACAGATTGAGCCAGGAGACGAAATCCTGTCTTTCAATGGAAGACGTGTGCTGACACAGCTGGAGCTGACATATTATTTGGACCAGGTCGGCAGTACGGATGAGATTAGGCTTGGTATGCGCTCGAAGCGTACGGGCGAGAAGTATGAAGCTGTGCTTTCTCCGGATATCCGTGACCAATATATGCTCGGTGTAACGCATTACAGTGATTTGGATGAGAATCAAGGATGGTATATCATTGATGTTTCACCGGAACAGAATAATGGCAATCCGTTGATTCAAGTTGGAGACTCTCTTATCGCAATCAACGGAGTACCTGTATCCGATGATAGTGTGGTGGATATTGTAGCGAATTCAAACGGACAGCCGGTGACGATTAAGTTAATTCGTGACGGGCAGGTCATGGAAATTGATATGGCTCCAACCATGATTAAGACTACGAATCTTCGAGGTATCAACCTAGAAAAGGGACATGGATTCGCGGATTTGATTCGTCAATCTGTCGTATTTCCGATTTCTTTTATTCGACTCTCCATTGATTCCATCGCAGAAGCAATTGCCGGCAAAATTCCAGCTTACGATGTGGTCTCAGGTCCTGTGGGAATTGCATCGGTCGTATCAGATGTGGTGGAAGACAAAGAAACAGATAATTCTGAGAAATACGAGATGTTGCTCTTCTTAGCGGGTGGTATTTCCGTTGGCCTTGCTTTTACCAATCTTCTTCCGATTCCAGGCTTGGACGGAAATGCGATTGTTCTGACAGTGGTGGAGATGATTCGTGGTAAGAAACTGTCAAGAAAGGCAGAACAGGTGATTAATGTAATCGGTTTCTGTATGATTGTGCTTCTACTGATATTTGCACTAGCATCAGATATCATACGGCTGTCGAGGTGATAAGTAATGATTACAAGATTTGAAACAAATCAGGTGATGATTGGAGATGTTGCGGTAGGCAAAGATGCACCGATTGCAATTCAATCCATGAATAACACAGATACAAGGGATGTTGAGTCAACGCTTGCGCAGATCAACGAGTTGAAAACTTGTGGTTGCGATATTACACGCGTTGCAATCCTAAACATGGAGGCAGCAGAAGCGCTGAAAGAAATCACCAGAAGAAGTCCGCTGCCTGTTGTGGCAGATATTCATTTCGATTATCGTCTCGCGCTGGAATCCATAAGAAATGGTGCAGCCAAGATTCGTATTAATCCTGGTAACATTGGTGGAGAAGATCGAGTCAAGGCGGTGGTAGATCTTGCGAAAGACAGACATATTCCAATACGCGTAGGTGTGAACTCCGGTTCAATCGGGAAAGATATGCTTGCACGATACGGTGGTGTGAATGCCGATTCCCTTTCTCAAAGTGCGATGGAAGCGATTCAGCTACTAGAGAAATGGAATTTTGAAGATATCGTTGTGAGTATGAAATCTTCAGATCCTTTACTGACGATTGAGAGTTATCGAAGATTACGAGAACAGGTTCCATACCCGTTCCATGTAGGTGTGACAGAGGCAGGAACGCTTCGAGAAGGGGTGATTCGTTCAAGCGTCGGGATTGGTGCTTTGTTGGCGGAAGGAATTGGAGATACCATTCGTGTCAGCCTTACGGATGAGCCGAAAGAGGAAGTACGAGCTGGAATATCCATACTTCGTTCTCTCGGACTTCGTACCGGTGGAATGCGATTGGTATCCTGCCCAACTTGCGGGCGTACGCAAGTACCATTGATTCAGGTTGCCAAAGAAGTTGAAACACGAATTGCAGACCTTCCCTATGATATGACTGTTGCGGTGATGGGTTGTGCGGTGAATGGTCCTGGTGAAGCACGTGAAGCAGATGTAGGCATTGCCGGCGGTGTAGATGAATTCCTTCTTTTCTCACGTGGAGAGCCTGTATCGAAAGTCAGAAAAGAAGATGCTGTGGATGCGTTGATTAAGATGATTATTTCTATGAACGAGTCCCATTAAGCGAAGTGCTTGGGTAGAAGGAAAGACACATGACATTAAAAGAATTTGTCATAGAAATCTCATCGAACCCGAAGTTACTGAAAGTAGCTGAGGCAATTCCGAGTGAGATAGACGAGATATGTATTGATGAATGTTTTCAGGGGATGGAAATTCACCTCCAGCTTCAAGGTCCTATTCAGAACGACAAAGCGTTGATGGCCTTGGAGACATTTCTGCGCCAATTACTCCATCTATCTCATGTTCGTATATATATCCGTAACATGAATGGGGAGTATGGTCTTCCTTCCATGAATGCGGTACTTAACTGGCTAAAGTGGATTATTTCCAATAAAACACCTTATGGCAACTATATCAGTCGTTTCGAGTTTTCAGACGATACACTTCATACGATTCTATTCCGTGAGATGCCGGAGGAAGGTGGACCCAAGTTACAGGCGTTCATAAATAGCTTTATCACGACATATCTTGGTGTAAATTGGACAAATGTAATGATTTGTGAGGAGATTTCCGTTCCGCAGGATCCGGATTTCTTTCTCAATCAGATGCGTAATCGCACGAAGAACAGCATGCCGACTGACGCTGGTGTGGAGGAGAAGAAGGCAGCCCCTGAGAAAAAGGAAGAAGTATCGGCTGACCCAGATTCCTGGGTAAGTAAATCTCAGGTTGAGAAGCAGAATATCAAGAAAGAGCGTGCAACAGAGCAGAAATTCAAGCGTGCAATGAAAGCGAACCCTGATGCGGAGAATCAGAGTAATCGAATCTATGGCATGGTGGACAATGATGCACCGATTTATTCTATATATGATGCGGTGCAGATGGCACTTTCCGGTGCATTGGATCCGAAGAAGACAATACGCATGCAGGGAAATATTACAACTTTCCTAGACGATCAGAGATTAGTTGGTAAGAATAAGGATAAAGTGCTCTATAAGTTAGCATTGGCCGATCAGAGCTACGCAGTGAGTTGTGTGGGATTCCCTAAACCGAACGACGCAGATATGCTGAATGATATGTTCGGTAAGGGTGGGTATGCAGGCATTTGTGCGAAATTAAGCTATAGTTCTTTCGAGAATGAAATTGTGGCGACCATTGACGGTATTTACAAAGCTACGCCGCCGCCGCCTCGTGAGGATCATGCACAGAAGAAACGTGTTGAACTTCATGCGCATACCAAGATGAGTGAGAAAGATGCGGTAATTGAGCCGAAAGACCTAATCAAGACCGCATATCGCATGGGTCATCCAGCGTGTGCCATTACAGACCATGGTGTTGTACAAGGTTTTAACGATGCCTTTGCTGCTTATAAAGATTGCAAGAAGAAGGGGACCAACCCGGACTTCAAACTTATCTTCGGTATGGAAGGTTATCTTGTCGACGATGGCAACTGCATTGCTTATCACCTGGAAGACAGCGATATTTCTTTGGATAGTTTTGTCGCACTTGATGTAGAGACGACTGGATTAGACTGTACGCAAGATGGGATCCTCGAGATTGCCGCGATTCGTTTCACGAAAGGTGAAGACGGTGAGTATCGCGAAGCGGGGACATTTACAACAATGGTGAACCCAGGTGTGGAAATCTCACCGGTTGCTGCGGAGATGACTGGTATCACCGAGGAGATGATTAAGGAGGCACCGACGCCTTTCGAAGCGGTGACAGAGCTTGCCGCCTTTCTCAAAGAAGACAAACTTCTGGTAGGACATAACATTTTCTTCGATATGAGCTTTATCCGTGAAGCGGGTTTCCAGATCGATATTGAACAATTGGACGAAGAGAAGCACCATCCATATCGTGTAAAGTTCTATCAGGCGGAGATTGATACAGTCTCTGCAGTCACTTTCCTGTACCCGGATATGCCGAAGCATAATCTGGCGGATGCTTGTGCGTTCTTGGGCATCACCAATGAACGTGCACACCGTGCGATGGGCGATGCAAGAGCGAGTGCGGATATCCTCCTTCGTTGTATCCAAGACTTTGGTTTCACATCTTGTGCCCAGATGAATCAGCACGTGGGAACCATGACCAAGGCGGAAATTACGAAGCGTAAGACCGAATCTTACCACATTATATTCTTAGTACGTGACACGTTGGGACTATATAACCTTTACCGAATCGTATCGGAAGGACATATCGATTATTTCTGCAATCGCCCACGTATACCCAAATCAGAGGTTCGCTACTTAAGTGGCGGCGTGATCGTCGGCGGCGCCTGTGAACGTGGACAGATTTTTCGAATGATTCACCAGTATTATGTGAAGAACGGTAACAATGTGGACGCTACACTGGAAGCGTTGTCCAGTAGTTCTGAATTTGCACGAATGATCCGCCTCTACGATTATTTCGAGGTACAGCCGATCTGCAACAACGAATTCTACCTTCGTGAGGAAGATTCAGGCCTTCATAGTAAGGACGATCTGATCAATCTCAATAAGATTATCGTGGAGATGGCGCGTCGAAGCGGAAAAATCTGCTGTGCAACGACAGACGCACACTTCCTGAACAAAGAAGACGGCGAGTATCGTAAATACATGCTAATGGATATGGGATTCAAGGACGCGGAGTTCCAAAGCGACCTTTACTTCCGTACGACGGATGAGATGCTTGAAGAGTTCTCGTACTTAGGCGAAGAATTAGCCGAGGAGATCGTCATCACCAATCCAGGCAAAATTGCCGAGAAGATCCGTACGGATATCAAGCCGTTCCCAGACGGTACATTCCCACCGGTTATTCTTTCTGCACCGAACGATCTTCGAGAAATCGTATATAAGACGATGCACGAGATGTATGAGTATGAGGGCAAAATTCCTGAGATCGTTGAGAAACGTGTTGAGAAAGAATTGGGAAGTATCATCGGTAACGGATACTCCATTATGTACTACATTGCATATAAACTCGTCAAGAAATCAAACTCGGATGGATATGAGGTTGGCTCGAGAGGATCGGTAGGTTCTTCTTTGGTCGCAACACTTTCAGGTATTTCAGAGGTCAACCCTCTGGCGCCTCACAGAAGATGTCCGAAATGCCGATACTCTGCATTCGATCTTTCAGGTACCTACGGTTCCGGATACGATATGCCGATTGAACCTTGCCCGAAGTGCGGTACACCGATGATCTCCGATGGACAGGATATCCCTTTCGAGACATTCTTAGGATTTAAAGGAGACAAGCAGCCGGATATTGACCTCAATTTCTCTGGTGAGTATCAGCCACGTGCCCATAAGTATGTAGAAGAACTGTTTGGAAGTCACCATACTTTCCGTGCAGGAACGATTGGATGTTTTGCAGATAAGAATGCCATTGCGCTAATTAAGAAGTGTAGTGAGACGAAAGGTGAGACCATTACGAATGCAGAGGCCATTCGCCGTTCGACTGGTATTGTTGGTGTCAAACGTACGACCGGTCAGCATCCGGGTGGTATCGTTGTTCTTCCGAAGGAAATGGATATCTATGAGTTTACGCCAGTACAACATCCAGCCAATAAGATGGACTGCGGGATCACGACCACGCATTATGACTTTAATGCCCTCCATGATACGATTCTGAAACTGGATATTCTCGGTCATGATGACCCAACCATGCTTCGTATGCTCAGTGACCTGACAGGTGTGGATGTCCATACGATTCCGATTCCGGATCCGAAAGTTATGTCGCTCTTTACCTCTACGGAAGCGCTTGGCATCCCAGATGGTACGTCACCGGCCAAAGCTGCGACATTGGGACTTCCGGAACTCGGTACGATGATGGCGCGAGACATGATTGCAGAGACGAAGCCGACACAGTTCTATGATCTGGTTCAGTTGATGGGTCTTTCCCACGGTACCGGCGTTTGGAACGGTAACGCGCAGGATCTGATCAAGGATGGTACATGTACGTTGAATACGGTTATCGGTTGTCGAGATAGCATTATGACACAGTTGATCTATTGGACCGTTCCTTCTTCGGATGCATTCCAGATCATGGAGAAGGTTCGTAAAGGTAAAGGTCTATCCGAAGAACATGAGCGGATCATGAGGGAACATAACGTGCCGGACTGGTACATTGCTTCTTGTAAGAAGATCCAGTACATGTTTCCGAAGGCCCACGCTGCAGCTTACGGTATCTCAGCTTTGCGTGTTGCGTACTTTAAGGTGTACTACCCGGAAGAATACTATTGCGCTTATTTCACGATTCGCGCAGATGAATTTGCCGGCGATCTGCTCTGTAAGGGTATTGAACGTGTCACAGCCAAGCGAATTGAACTTGGTAATGGTTTGGGTATGCGAAAACCAAACGAGAAAGCATTGTACTACTTGTGTGAATTGGTTGAAGAGATGTATCTGCGTGGTATCGAGTTCGTCCCATACGATCTGAACAAATCTGATTCAGTCAAGTTTATCAAGCTGGAGAAGGGTAAGATCTTGCCACCGTTCAATGTCATTGAATCGATTAGTACGGCCATCGCAGATGGCATTGTGGAGGCGAGAAATGAGCGGCCCTTCAGTACACAGGAAGATTTACAGAACCGTGCCCACCTCGGCCCGTCTTCTATGAAGAAACTGGAAGAAGAACATCTGATACAGCATCTGCCAAGATCGCGTCAGATGGACTTGTTTGATCTGCTATAACGAAGTGATGTGCAGAAGAAGGAGCCATTATGATTGCTGAAATCGTCCTGCGCGAGTGCGTATGGCAGACGAATAAGAAATTCGATTATCTGGTTCCAGATCATCTGGCCCAGCGTGTGCGCGTGGGCCAATATGTGCGTGTCCCTTTTGGTCGAGGAAATAAGTCCAATGTAGCTTTGATCCTTAAACTGAAGACAGAGACTGAATCCAAGTATCCGCTCAAAGAATTAGAGTCTTTAGTGGAAGAAGAACCTGTCTTGAACGAAGAACAGTTGGCATTGATGCATTTTCTAGTAAATCGGTATGCGTGTACTTATGGTTCGGCAATGCATCAGATGGTTCCGGCGCTGGTGACTAAGCGTACGGGGAAGAGCCAATTGGTGGTTTCTTTGTCAGATGCGGAGGTAGCACGTGAAGCTCTGGAAAGTGAAGCGTTGGACTCCATTCAGCAGATTCGGACATTGGAGTGGTTATTAGACATTGATGAGATTCCGCTTGCAGATTTGATGCAGGAACTTTCTGTCTCACGTTCACCCATAGATACATTGGCGAAGAAAGGCCTGGTTCAAATCCGTTCCGTGAAGTTCTCCGCAGAAGAAATTCAGTCCAGAAATGCTGATACCAGCATTGCCGAGGAAAGTGAAGGTG
>JAZLMM010000050.1:0-33034 GCA_045598705.1 Oscillospiraceae bacterium | reverse complement strand
CTCCTTTCTGGCCGGACAGTATCCTTATTATCTAACGCAAATCTACATTTGTAAAAGTAAATATTCAGTTTGTAAGAGTAAATTTTCAGTTTTTCTCTAATTTAGTATTACATTTAACCTGGAGATGGCTTTTTTTAGTGCGCCAATTATGGTACACCTTCTGTATTATACTCTAGACAATGAAGTGATGTGAAGAGCACGAGAGTACTTGGAACATAGGCGTGGGGCCTTCTGGAAAACAAATGATTTAACTTACTATTTGGAGGAATTACAGATGAAGAATGTAAATCTTAAAGTCACACATGAACAGTTTCAGAACGCTGAGGAGCGCGCCTTGGATGAGATGGCTGCGATGCTTGAGGAGAAGTCGAGAACACCTGCTGAGTGCGCGCAAGCAACCTCTCTGATGTATTTCCTTGTGCAGGTAACGACGAAAATCGAGGGCCTCTTATTCGGTGAAGATGAGGATGCTCTTCATGTCGAGTTCGCGGGATGGGGCGATGACGATGAAGACGATGAGGCTGATGACGAATTTTATTCCTTTGGTATGGGCGACAATTTCAACGATGAAGAAGTTATTATTGTAGATGACGAGGATGAAGGAACGGATGACAGATACGACTTCTGAATCCGACTCATATCAGAACGCGTTGCGTGAGTGGTACTAGTTGCTGTAGTCAGTCTCGTGGTTGTTGGTGACGAGTCCATTGGTCTTGGTGCGCTGTTGTTCATGGTAGTACTCGGGGTAGAGGATGAGGTAGCAGTTAATTCGAATTTTGACGACCATGATGTCAGTGCCGGGTTCGGGGCGGATGGTGCGAGAGATGCGGACATCTTTATTCTTGGGAAGGAGAATCAAGGGAAGTACCGTATCCTCGACTTTCTGCTTAGTCTCATCGAATACGCATAGTGTGTATTCGCCATCTTCGAAGGGACGACCGTGTCGATCACTGGGGTTCTGATGCGGTGCATCGATGCGGCCGTGAATGACACCGACGGCGTGAATCTTCTTGTAGCCGAATAGCAGCCATGACAAAGCGCCAATCGATAGGGCGATGAAGAGGGTGATGACGAATCCGGTGATACTTTGACCGATTTGTGTGATAGAAGAGATAAGCGTGAAGAGTACGATACAACCACAGACGGCAAGCCCGATGATTTCGGATTTGCGAAGCTTGCTGTAGTCGGCGATGAGGTTTTCATCTTCTGCAGTTGGTGCGTGGAAACCAAGGTCTCTGATGGTACAAGCTTTGTAGTCTTTGAATCGATCGGTCATCTTTGCTTCCAAACTCCTTCTTTTCAACCATGGATAAGCCAGCTACGCTGAATCACCATGACTTAGTGAGTATTGTAGTTTGTTCTGAAGAGAATATCAATTCTGGTAGGAAATAAAAGAAGGGAAGATGATGCGAAAACAAGAAAAATGGTATAATGATTGCAAGCTTGATTATTCGAGGTGACGACCATGAAGGTGTTATTGATCAATAGTAGCCCGAGAGGGAATGGAAATACGAATGTTGCGCTTCAGGAGATGGAGAAGATCTTCCGCGAAGAAGGAATTGAGACCGAGTTGATTCACATTGGGAACAAAGATATTCGTGGTTGTATTGCATGTGGGAAATGCAGACAGGCCGGTAAATGCGTCTTCGATGATATGGTGAATGAAGTCGCACCCAAGTTTGAGGCTTGTGATGGCATTGTATTTGGAAGCCCAGTATACTACGCTTCTCCGAATGCTACGCTGATTGCTTTCTTAGATCGCATCTTCTATTCGACACATTTCGATAAGCGAATGAAGGTGGGTGCCTGTGTATGCTCGGCAAGAAGAGGGGGTACAACAGCAACCTTTGATGTGATTAATAAGTATTTTACCCTCAGCGGCATGCCGATAGCTTCCGGTCAATACTGGAACAGTGTGCATGGTGGTGCACCGGGTGAAGCATCTCAAGACGAAGAAGGCCTTCAGAATATGCGAGTAATTGCACGGAACATGTCTTTCCTCATGAAGAGTGTTGCGCTGGGTAAAGAGAAGTACGGACTTCCAGAAGTTGAGCCGCATGCATGGACGAATTTCATCCGCTAAGTGGATTTCTCGGCGATACGGAAGGTAGATGAAGTCAATGTATAAGTGTGTGTTATTTGACCTAGACGGAACCATCTCGGATTCCAGTGAGGGCATTACGAAGGCGGTCCAGAAGTCTCTTTCAGAGATGGGGATCGAGGTTGCGGATCGAGGAGAACTTCGGAAATTCATCGGCCCACCGCTGGCATACTCATATTCAAAGTTCTTCGGGTTCAATGAAGAGCAGTGTGCGGAAGCTATCCGAAGATATCGCGCATACTATTCGGTTCGAGGACTCTTCGAGAATACGCCTTATCCGGGTATGTCAGAACTTCTTTCACGCATCAAGGAATCAGGCAGAAAGATCGCGGTGACTACATCCAAGCCGGACAAATTCACGATGCAGATTCTGGAACATTTCGGTTTCTTGACGTATTTCGATTTTGTTGCTGGTGCGACCATGGATGAGAAGCGCTGCACGAAAGACGAAGTTGTGGCTTACTGCCTCGGACAGTTGGGTAATCCAGACAAGAAGGATGTTGTATTGGTCGGTGATACCCATTTTGACGCGGAAGGCGCAGCAAAAATTGGCATCGATTCCATTGGCGTGCTATATGGATTTGGAACCCGCGAAGAACTGGAGAACGCGGGCGCGACGCACATCGCGGAAACGGTCGAAGAGATTCTCACATATCTATAGAGGACGAACCGTCGAACTTAGTACTTGGTGCCGTTGAGATGATTGTATTCATCGAACAGTTGGAGACAGGCGTCACGGTCCATCTCAACTAAGTAATCGGCAAAAGCACTTCGTCCACCAAACATGTCATCGAGTGGCTTGTCGCGGAAGCCGATGATGGAATTATCCTCAATGGTGCAGCCATAGTAGACCTTCTCAATGTTGGCCCATTTGCATGCGGCCAGACACATAGGACAGGGTTCTCCGGTGGTGTAAAGTTCACATCCCGAGAGGTCGAAGGTCGAGAGGTTCTGTTCTGCATTACGGATGGCGGAGACTTCTCCGTGACAGGTGGAATCGTTGTTCTTGACTACCATGTTATGGCCTTGACCGACGATCTTACCATTCTTTGTGATGACGGAACCGAAAGGTCCACCGTGGTTGTGATGGATACCGATACGTGCTTCGTTGATGGCAATCTGCATCAGCGGATTTGCGGCGGCATAAGTGACCCGGGGAAGGGCGTTCGCATTAACTGAAGACATGGTGTCTATGGATGTAGTCGTTAATGGGTTGTTCTCTGATGATTTACACATTTCACTTTAGTCCCCCTGATTCAGTTTCTCACATGTCCATTATACCTGATTCTAGGCAAAAACACATGGCCTCTAGAATGATAAGTGAGAGTGTATCAGTACTATTTGTGAATTAGTGAAGATAGAGTATAATAATTGGTGGAAAGAAAAAGAAATACCGTCTTGTACGGAAAGAGTAGAAGAAGTACCGTCCTGAACGTGACGGCTGGAGGAATGAAATATGAAGAAAGTATTGGCAATCGTAATGGCTTCTGCCTTGATGCTCGGTATGTGCGGATGTAAGAAGAAATTCTCACAGAAGAAATATCTTCAACCGAAGGCGGAGGAAATGGTTACTTTTCTGACGGAAATGTCTTCGGATGAGAGATTTATCCGTGCAATGGGAGATGAGAAACTGAACGCCTATTGCGATGACTGGTCTCGAGCAAATATTGATAAGAATGAAGAAATCATCGTTCTCGTTGATGATCAGCTGGATATGATCGTACAGTACTCTATGGGGGCGGATCTGGAGGATTTCGACGAGTCATATCGGGATTACATTTCGGCCAGATTCTGTTCTAACGCGATGAGTCTCTTAAATGCTGCCAATGGTGCTGATGTGTTGTCCGCTTCTTCAATGGTCCAGTACACCAGAACTTATGTGCCGGATCATGAGATCGATAATCAGGTATGGCTGATACCTACGACCCGTGATGATGTCTTCTTTGGTATAAGTTTTGTATCTTCCGGTGATGAGGCGATTATTGCATCCATCTGCTACATTATTGCGCCGAATGGTATTGATAAATTAATAGAGAAGGCTTTCGGCACGAAGGTGAAGTTCTCCGAAGTGGAGTGGGTCGAGTAATCTACGAGCCAAACATGACGAAGTATAGACAATGAGCGAGAACCAAGGAAATCGATTCTATTCTTATACGTGTCCCAATTGTGGCGCGGACATGGAAGTTGTACCGAATGAGAAGGCAGTAGTATGCCAATTCTGCGGGAAGAAACTGTATTTTGCAGAAGAACAGAACGTCAACCAACAAGGTGAGATTCCTTCCAACCCATATTCGGACATGGCTTCGCAAGTCCAAGAGAGGCAATCTCAGATCAATCGTAGTATGCGGACAATCAGGAAGACTGTGCTAATCGTGTACGTGGTCATCATCTTTTTGGTGGTTGGTTGTGTCGCGACTTCAATCATTATGGGATTCACCAATACGAGAAAAGACATCAATCGTCATACTCCGGCTGTGACAGAGATGGATCCTTTCGAGGATATGCAAGTGGAACTAGAAGGTGAAGCACCATATGCTTCCATCTCAGAGATCCGTAATACAACAGACAGGTGGATCGACTACCGTGCAGACAAAGCGGAGAATCTATCGAACGGCGACGAGATTACGATTAAAGTGGACGAGAAATACGGGTATGCGTGGACGTCTGATTCCTACACTTACACAGTTTCGGGCTTGGATACGCTGGTCTTGGCTCCTTCTGAGATTGAAGAAGCGGATGTCAAGGCGATTCATGAGTTCTGCATCGACGAGATTACCCGTTCTTGGAGCAGTGATATTGGCAACTGTACCGATGACTACCAAATTACGGTTTCGCCATACAAACTCTTTGTCAATGTCAGAAAAGAGAAATCGTATTTCAGTGGTAGAAATAATGTGCTGTCTACGTATCAGGTGGACTTCATCATCGACGGCAAGGCGGGTACGCATATACCTATGTACGGATTCCGCAACCTCGCTATACTTCGGATGGTAAGTTCAAAGCTGCGTATGATTCAGCTGTGGTGAGGGGATATATGTGGATGCATGATTTTGGTTTTACGGACTCCTACACCATGACCGTAGATGGATATGAGTCAGTCCAGAAGATGATGGCCGATATGGAAGATGACGACTTTACGTTGGTTGAATGATGCGTGCAAAAATATCAATTTATTGATGCGATAGGATAACAAATGAAATAAACGCGAAGAGGTATCACGCGTGGTTTCAACTATTTTCTTTGTCAAAAACAGATATGAAAAATCTTGTAAATATGATATCCTATTAACGTTTTGGTTGCGGAAGAGGTGCAGGTAATCCTGTTCGTATCGCAGACAAAGTCAGATTTTTACAGGAACGGGAGAATACATTATGTGGATAGTATTTACGATCGCAACAACGCTAATCTGGGGACTGGCGGAGCTCTTCTATAAGAAAGGGGCGCGTCCGGATGAGAAGTATGCGCACCTAAAGATTACGGTGTGTGTCGGTTTTGTGATGGGCGCACATGCCATTCTGACGATCCTTATTCAAGGGTTAGACTTCGATTTCTCGAACTTGTACCACTACCTTCCGGTATCTGCATGTTACATCCTCTCCATGGCACTCTCGTACTTCGGCATGAGATTCGTAGAAGAGTCAATCTCTGACCCAATCGAGAATACGTCTGGTGCTATCTGCGCACTCCTATGTGCGCTGATTCTGAAAGAGAGTGTCGACCGTGTCTCTGCAATCGCAATCATGGTCATCTTGGTAGGTATCTTGGGTGTTGGCTTCCTCGAAAGAAATGGGGAGACCGACCGAAGGAAGAAACTCGGCAAACGAATGGCGGCGGTTGCTTTTGCCATGCCGTTCTGCTACGCAATTCTTGATGCACTCGGAAGTTTCCTCGATATCACGTACCTGGAGATGGACACTACACGTCTGGTTCACGTGACGGAAGAGAACATTGAAGACATGGCCAACATCAGCTACGAGCTGACTTTCTTCCTGATTGCCATCGTACTGCTGATCTTTATTAAGGCAAAGGGAGTTCGGTTCGAACTGCCGACGCAGCGAGACAAGATCTTCGCGGCCATTTGCGAGACCGGTGGTCAGTTCACCTATGTATATGCAATGAGTGGAAACGGCGCAATTGCCGCACCAATCATCTCGTCCGTATGCATCGTGTCACTACTGCTCTCACGCATTTTCCTGAAGGAGAAGCTCTCGAAACTACAGTATCTCTTTATCTTCCTTGTCATTGTCGGCATCGTCATGCTGGCTGTAGTAGAAGGCGAGTGATTTTACCGAATATCAGCGATAGTCGTCCCTATTGAATCAAACCGGGGTATCGATCTGTGAGATGCAGATGTGGCGACCGTCGTTGTCTTCGAAGACGAACTCACGGTTCACGTTCTGAAATTCTTCCGCATCGGGGAGAGGCTTCACGATCTTCACGTTCTGTCCAGACAACTCAATTTCCAACATCTTCGGTTCATTGGTGAAGATAATGAGATCGTAGGGAATGCCATATTTCTCACGGTTCGGAAGACAGGAATCCCCATCGGCTTCTACCAGTACAATCTCAATGTTATCGCGCTTCAGTCGAATCTGTGGCATGGCTTCATCGAGAAGGTGCGTGGCGGTGAATCCACACTTGGTCTCATAGAACAGGGCAGTCTGAACGGGATCTTTACAGGGAAAAACACTAGCCGCAGCGATCATGAGATGAAGGTTGTTGTTTCCTTCTTCATCGCTTGGCTCACGATCCGAATTGTTAGTATCAGGCGTTACTGAAGATGTGTCGACTGGAACTTCCCCAGACGTAGCATCTTGCTCCTCGTTGAGCCTGAAGCCAAGAAGTGGCTGGGCGAACGGGGGTTCTAGTTCGTCTAACTTCGAGTTCATCTTCATACGTTCCATGATCTCATCATGCGTCGGCGACTTCGGCACGATGCGGAGCGCCTCAATAATCTCACAGTACTGAACGAGATTGACGAAACGGATATAAAGCGGAAGCAGTTCTTCTGCTTGCGAAGGAAGGTCGCGCTTTCCGTGGAGAAACTGCATGCCGTATTCCACGCCCATGACCGGTAACGCGGCGAAAAGACTGTTCAGAAGCTTGAGTTCGCTTCCGGCCGTCTTGGCGGCGTCGCCACCTTCCAATACCTGATCGATATAGTCGAAAACTTGGTTGATATCGTGTTCTGGATAATGATTCTTTAACATACATATACTCCCGTAGCCACTTCTTTCAAGTGAAATATCCTATAATGAAATTGTAGCATATTTCCGAAACTGATATACTCATTTCACACGCGTATGTAAGTGAGTTCGCGTGGATGGACCAGATGAGCTCTGAAGGAGAAGTGAAAATGACGAGAACGATAACGTGTAAGTCCTGCGGGATGATGAGGTTATTCGAGATAGACCTTCATGACTATGACCCGGAATCGAAAGTGTTTAGACGTCCATCTGCACGTGGTATCATCTTGTCTGGTAATAAGATCGCCTTGGTGTACAGTAAGAAAGAGAAATACTACAAGTTCCCGGGAGGCGGAATCCACGACGACGAGAATCAGAAAGTAGCATTGTGCCGCGAAGTACAAGAAGAGACGGGCCTGGTTGTGATTCCAGAATCGATCGAGCCTTTCGGTTCTGTACTTCGTCGTCAGAAGAGTGATCGGGATCCGGACACCATCTTCGAGCAGGAAAACTTCTACTATACATGTCAGGTGGAAACACGAGTCGCCAAGCAGAATCTGGATGACTACGAGAAGGAAGCGGAATTTGTGCTGGAGTATGTGAATATCGACCACGCGATCGCTGTCGATGCGGTGTATCGCAGTGAAGTGTTCTTCAACGAAGTCATGATTTCTCGTGAGAAACGCGTGCTGGAGATCGTGAAACAACGGCTTCTCCAATCATAGAGACGGGAAGCAACAACGGGTTGCTTGGCGAGTAGCGAAACGGAAAGATATAATCGAAATATAGTACTTTTCGATAGGAGAAACTCGTATGGATACAAAAGTTGTCATCAAGTCACTGCGTGAGAAGAAAGGCCTGACCCAAGATCAATTAGCAGAGCGGGTCATGGTCACCAGACAGGCGGTCAGCAGATGGGAGACCGGCGAGACGCAACCTAATACAGATACACTGAAACTTCTATCCCGTGAATTCGGCGTCTCCATTAACACGCTTCTGGGGTCTCCGAGACAACTGACCTGCCAATGCTGTGGGATGCCGTTGGAAGATGATGAGATCATCAGCCGAGAAGCGGACGGCTTAATGAATGAGGACTACTGCAAATGGTGCTATGCAGATGGTACCTATACCTATAGCAATATGGATGACCTGATCGATGTATGCATACCGCACATGGCGGAAAGTGGTTTTACCGAAGAACAAGCACGTGCGTACATGAAGGAGAAACTTCCCAAACTTGACTATTGGAAACGATACGAAGAATTGAGTGATGACGGTCAATTTGAAGCATTCAAAGAGAAGTTGATTCAGGAAATCAATGATTTGCATATCGAAGGAATGCCGAAACTTACGAAACTCAATGCGTTGGTAGGTTCCTATGTGAATTTGGAATACCCGCTTCCGAACGGGAAGAAAGTCAAATTCCTCAACGATGCGACCACATATCTCGGAAATCAGTTGGAAAGTGAGTTCAGTGGGGAACGGTGTTTCGGCGTGCTGGCCAACATGGATTTTATCCTGATTTGCACGTATGGGTGCGAAGGCGCGGATCCGGAACTGGTGCTCTACAAGAAGAGATGATTTGACGTGCGAAACCGCGCTTCTGTATACTGATACAAAATGCCACTTTGGGGCAAATGAGGGAGCGTTTCCATGAAACAGATTAAAGAAATGCTGTTTGCATTACAGGATAAAGGATATGCGGCACTGACGGCTCGGACTGCGCCGACGCTGGACCCAGCGACGATCATTGGTGTGCGTGTGCCACAGGTACGGGCGTTGACCAAATCCTTGAAGAACGATCCGGTGGTCGATCTTTTCCTTGCTGAACTGCCACATCGGTATTACGACGAGAATATGCTACACGGTCTTCTGGTCTCGGAAATCAAAGACTTCGATACATGTATAGAAGCGACGGACCGATTCCTGCCTTATGTAGACAACTGGGCGGTGTGCGATATCATGTCGCCGAAGGTTTTCAAGAAGAATAAAGAGAAGTTAGTGCCAAAGATTCGGGAATGGGCGGCTTCTGAACGTGTATACACCTGCAGGTTCGGTCTGGAGATGCTGATGAGTCATTTTCTAGACGAAGACTTCCGATCCGAATACTTAGAGATTCCCGCGTCGGTACAAAGTGAGGAGTACTACGTGAATATGATGATTGCTTGGTTCTTCGCTACGGCGCTGGCGAAACAGTGGGACAGCACGATTCCGTATCTAGAGAAAGAGGCGCTTGGCACATGGGTCCACAACAAGACGATCCAGAAGGCTATTGAGAGCTACCGTATTACGGATGAGCAGAAGGCGTATCTGCGCACGTTGAAGAGAACGGGAAAGAATCAGTAATCAATGGATATCTTTGTTTTGAACCTCGGCCGGAATTGCCAGTTATGGGATTTCGACTGAGGTTTTCTGCGTAGGTACGGTTGCTATTTACAAAGTTGAGATTGCAACCGTACTTTTGCTGCGAAGTACGGCCAGAATCCGTGAAATCGAAAAATAGGCCGTACAATGCGCCTCGAAAGTACGGCTAGAATCCGTGAAATCGAAAAATAGGCCGTACAATGCGCCTCGAAAGTACGGCTAGAATCCGTGAAATCGAAAAATAGGCCGTACAATGTGCCTCGAAAGTACGGCTAGAATCTGTGAAAACGAAAAATAGGCCGTACAATGCGCCTCGAAAGTACGGCTAGAATCCGTGAAATCGAAAAATAGGCCGTACATGGTTTCTGAAAGCGAAAGAATAGTGAGTCATATCGACGCACGAATATCGTGTGAAATTGTGGTATGCTTGAAAGTATGAAGAAAGCTGGGGAGATGCATGCAATGATTCATACTTACGATACTCAGATACATTATTCTCGTGACATGAATGGGGAGAAGGTTCCTTTCGAGGAGAAGCTTACTTGTTTCCGATTAGATACCAAGGCATCGACCTATTTCTTTGCAGCGTCGGATGCGAAGTTCCTGCTTCATGGGTACTATGGAAAACGGCTGGGCCAGGACGACTTGAGTTTCCTTCTGCATCTGGATGTATATCCACATACGTTAAAGTCTAACCTTCGTGAGAAGGGCGTCATTATGGGCGCATATGGGTTCGAGTTTCCTTGTCATGGAATCGGGGATTATCGTGAGGCCTGCCTGCTGATTGAGGACAAGGATGGCATGACGACTTGTGACTTCCGCTACGTGTCCCATGAAGTGATGAAGGGAAAACCCAAGCTTACACAGAAAGACTTCGACGTGATTCCGGCAACTTTTGAAGGCGAGAACCCATGCGAGACGCTGAAGGTAACCTTGCAGGATGCCCATACTGATCTGAAGATGGAACTCTACTACTCTGTATTTGAAGAATTAGATGTGATTACACGTTCGACTCGATTAGTGAACGAGAGCGGCGACCCAGCGACCATTCGAAGGATCTTCAGCACTTGCGTGGACTTTGACGACAGTGACTATGAAATGATTACGCTGAACGGTAGCTGGGGAAGAGAGCGAATCATCGAAAGATGTCCGCTGCGTCACGGCAAGCAACTTGTTGACAGCATCTGTGGCGAGAGTAGCGCCCAGAGCAATCCTTTCGCCGCATTGGTACGACCGGGCACCGACGAAGAACAAGGCGAAGCGTACGGATTCAACCTCGTGTACTCGGGTAATTTTGCAATCGAGGCTGAAGTCGACCAGCAGCATAAAACAAGACTGGTCGCAGGCATCCATGACTATGATTTCGCCTGGGTGCTCGAACCAGGCTACGATTTCTGGGCACCGGAGTGCGTCATGACCTATTCGGCGTGTGGCTTGGGTGCCATGAGCCGGAACTTCCACGACCTCTATCGTGGGAATCTGATTCGAAGCGCGTACGTGAAGAAAGCACGCCCGATCCTGATCAATAACTGGGAGGCGACTTTCTTCGATTTTGATACGGAAAAATTACTCGCCATCGCGCGTGAATCCGCCCAAATGGGTGTCGAGATGCTGGTGATGGACGATGGCTGGTTCGGAAGAAGAGACAACGACAACTGTTCGCTGGGGGACTGGAAGGTCAACGAGGAAAAACTTCCGGGTGGCTTGAAGTATCTCGTGGACGAGGTCAATCAGCTGGGCATGAAGTTCGGCATCTGGTTCGAGCCAGAGATGGTCTCTTTGGACTCGGAGTTGTTCCGTGCGCATCCGGAATGGGCGATTCAGGTACCGGGACGCGAATTGACGCTGCGCCGAGGCCAGTTCGTACTGGACTATTCCAGAAAAGACGTCCGCGACTATGTTTATTCCATGATGACCGATGTGCTTCGAAGCGCCAATATTGAATATGTGAAGTGGGATATGAACCGTTCGTTGACGGAAGTGGGGTCTGCGTTACTTCCGACGGGACGCCAGCGCGAGGTCTGGCATCGCTATGTGTTGGGCGTGTATGATCTGATGAACCGACTGACGACGGATTTCCCGAACATCCTTCTGGAGAATTGCTCGTCCGGAGGAGCTAGGTTCGATCCGGGTATGCTCTATTTCTCGCCACAGATCTGGACCAGCGACAATACGGATGCAGTGGAGAGGTTGAAGATCCAGATGGGGACATCGCTTTGCTATCCGCCGTCTGCAATGGGAGCCCATGTCAGCGTGTGCCCGAGTCAGGCCGTGGGACGCGTGACGCCGTTTGCTACGCGTGGTGATGTGGCGATGGCCGGAACATTTGGCTACGAGCTGGATGTGACGAAGATGTCTGAGGAAGATCAGGCGGCTGTGCCAGAACAGATTGAAACGTATAAGAAGTATCGACATCTGGTCCTTCAGGGCGACTATTATCGACTCTCGTATCACATGCACGATGCAATGTGGAACGCTTGGGAGTTTGTGTCGAAGGATAGGCGTGAAGCCTTGGTGACCGTGGTGCAGGTATTGTCCCGCGCGAACTCACCGGCGGTGATGATTAAGCCGCGTGGCTTGGATCCAGAAGCAATGTACCACGTAGAAGAGGTGGGGAGTGCTTGTAGTGGTGAGACATTAATGAATTGCGGTCTGCGCGTGGAACTCTGGGGTGATTTCGTATCGAAGAGGTATCACCTGGTGCGAGTCTGAATTTGTTCTCTATAAGAAAACTCAGCCGAAAAATGCAAAGTCGCAATTCCGGCTGAGTTTCTTTGTATCAATGGTTAAGCGAACCGATTACTTGCGATCTGACCAGCTCTTCATATAATGGCTCGGCTCGTCCTTAAGGAAAGCGAAGGTTCGGAAGTTGTCTTCGTCGAGGAGTACGTATTGCTCGTTCTTACCGATGAAGTAGTGAATGATGTAGCCTTTCTTCTTCGGCTTGTTGGCGGTGTTGTCGATGTAGGTGCCGTCTTCGAGCATCTCATCGTCATCGTACCAGCTCATCGGGTAGAAGACCTGGCCGGATGGCTCGTAGAAATATCCCTGATACTTCACGCCATCGGAAGTGGTCTGGATCGCGCCGTAGTGGCTGCTTCTTGAGGAATCTCCGCTACTCTCGGTCAACTCGGTCTCGTCCAGAACGATGACCTCGGCAAAACCAGCTGTACCATTTCGCATGGATTCAATAAACTTCTTCTTGTCGCCCTTGCTGAAGAGCCCTGCTTTGACGGACTCGGCCAAAGCGATCTGTTCCGCGGTAAAAGGACTCACTACGAGGAACTCCTTGGCTGTGAGTGTAGCCTGATAGTCAGCTTCGGCCTCGGCGGCGGCGCGATTTGCCTGATAGCCTTCCTTAATGGCTGAACCGACGGATTTCATTGCATCGAAAAATCCCATATGCGTATCTCCTTGAAAGATGTATTACTCTATAGTGATAATCTCGTCGAAACCAGTGACCTCGAAGACACTGCTTACGATTTCAGGTACATTGCGAATGACCATGCGGCCTTTCTCTTGCATTGTCTGCTGCAGGTAGAGAAGTGTACGAAGACCTGCAGAAGAGATGTACTCGACTGCTTGCATATCAATATACAGTTCTGTGATACTGTTCAAATCGTTACTGATTTCTTCTTCGAACTGTGGGGCAGAAATGGCGTCGAACTTACCTTCCAAGGCGATTACTAACTTGCTTGCTTCCTTTGTCTTCTTTACGTTCATAATTATCTCTCCTTGTTTGTTATAGTCTCTGAGTTATGGTTAACTGATTCATGTTGTTCTCATACTGATAGGCTACTTTGTCCATGGTCTTACAGGTGATGAAGATTCCGAGTCCACCAATCTTCCGCTTACTTGCGTCGGCAACCAGATCCGGGGCTTCTTGCAAAAGAGGATTGAAGGGGACACCATCGTCGTAGAAAGTGATGCACATCTCATGATCAATCACCTGGCCTTGGACATTTACGAAAGTGGCATTGCTGTGATTTACGATATTTGAGAAGATCTCGTCGGCGGCGATGTGAATCTTCAGCAGACTCTTTCTCGCTTTGACGGCTGGGTCAACGAGACTGTTGATGTATTCCTGTACTCGCTCGAGCTCACTAATGTCGGGCGTTACATGTAGCACTTCCGACTTCTTGGAGACTGTTTCCATACCATTACCTTCTGGACTTTTTTTGATTATGTCAAACCTAATTCAACATAAATTCTATGTAATCCTATTTTGGATGTCAACCAGCGATGATTGTAGGGGGGTAGAATACTTCTCGATGTTCATAGAATAGTTACATTTGAGAATGTAAAATCAAATTGGCTGTTGTTTATAATATCAAGTAGGAGTGGGGAAGTAAAATTATTCGAAGGTGATTCTGTGAAGTATGATTTCTTGAAGATTGTAACCGACAATGCCGTACACTTCAAAGATGAAGTGGTTCTTGCTGATGATGTGGTCAATGGATTAACATTCGACCGATTCTATATGCTTTCCGGTAGAGTATATGCCTATCTGAAAGAGAGAAATATAGGTAAAGAAGATTTCGTTCTGATATGCCTTCCTCGAGGTGTGCAACCAATCATCGCCCTCGTGGGCATCCTTCGTGCCGGTGCAGCATTCGTCATCGTTGAGGATACTTATGCGCCAGAGCGAATCGAGTTTATCCGTAAGGATTGTGGTTGCAAGCTCGTCATCGACAGTACATGCTGGGAGAAGATTCAGCAGTGTGAGTCCATAGACGGGTACGAAGCACGTGATCCGCATTCTGCGGCCTATGCAGTCTACACGTCCGGTTCCACCGGTAATCCGAAGGGTGTTCTTCACGAATATGGGAATATTGATAAGATCCTATGCTCGACGCATGTTGCAGAAGGAGAAGAGATCGTATTACCGGGCGACCGTTTTGCACATGTTGCGCCGTTGAACTTCGTAGCTTCGCTGATTATCATCTTCCATCTTCTGACGATGCCGAGTTATAACTACATCGTGCCCTATACGGTAGTGAAGAATCCGATGCAGTTTATGATGTTCATTATCCAGAACCGAATTACGGGTACTTTCCTTACCCCTTCCTATATTCGCAAAATGACGGAGAAACCGCCGATGTTACGCTTCTGCGTGGTAGGAAGTGAACCGGCGAATGGCATATACCTAGACGGATTTGCCATCCATAACATGTATACCATGAGCGAAGCCGGATTCGCAGTCGCACATTTCTGCATCGACAAGAAATATGAGATGACGCCAGTTGGTAAGTCCGAAGCAGGAGACCGAATTTTCCTTCTCGATGAAGAGGGGAAAGAAGTTCCTTTCGGAGAAGAAGGTGAGATCTGCTTCGAGAATCCATATGTTCGCGGTTATCTGAATCTTCCTGATCAGACGGCCAAAGCATTCGTCAACGGTATCTACCATTCCGGTGATCTGGGCAGATTCGATGAGAATGGAAATCTCATCGTATGCGGGCGTTTGAACGATATGGTGAAGATTAACGGAAACCGTGTCGAGCCGGGTGAGATTGAAGAAGTTGCGAAGAAAGTATTGAACTTGAATTGGGCGGCGTGCCGAATCATTGACGATGGTCAGAAGGTCTTCATATGCGTCTATTACTTGGAGAATCGGGAGATTGACTTCGAAGATACTAGAACCAAGATGGAAGAATATTTGCCTTATTACATGATTCCTTCTTTCTTCATTCATATTGATGAGATTCCCGTGAAGTCGACAGGTAAGATGGACAGAAATTCGTTACCTGCGCCGGACTTCTCAAGCTATCAGGATGATTATGTGGCACCGCGCGATGAGATTGAGGAGAAGTTATGCGCTTCCTATGCGAAGGTGTTGGGCATATCAAAGATTGGTGTCACCGATGACTTCTATCAGCTTGGAGGAGACTCTATCGGTGCGATAGAAGTGCTGACAGATTGTGGTCTGGACGGTCTTTCGTCGAACGATATTTTCCGCGGTCATACCCCAGAGAAAGTTGCCGCACTCTATCGTGAACGTGCGAAGGACAATGCCGAGTCACCGGAATCCAGAAATGATCGGGCATTGAAGGAGGAGCATCCACTTACTGTCGAGCAGCTCTACATGTTCGACTATCAGCTCTATACCTCCTACTCAACGATGTATAACCTCTACAATATGTTGAAGATCGACAAGCATGTCATCGATATTCCAAGATTTGCCAAGGCGCTGCAATCTGCAATTGCGAATCATCCGGCCCTGCTTACTGTATTCTCTTTCGGTGACGATCGAAACATCGTACAGCGCTATTGCCCAGAACTTCTGCCGGAAATTGAAGTGGAGAAGATTACACCTGAGGAACTTCTTATTCTGAAAGACACGCTGGTACAACCGTTCAAGATGATGAACAGCTTATTGTTCCGTGCACGCGTCTTCGAGACGGAAGAATACGGATACATGTTCTTCGATGTGCACCACACCATCTTCGATGGAAGTTCTTTTGCCGTATTCTTGAAAGATATCGTGAATGCTTATATGGAGCTGCCGCTTGAGAAAGACTACTATTACATGATGCTGGCTGAACGAGAGTTGGCGCCGATGACGGATTTCTATCAGGAGAGTAAGAAGTATTTCGAGGATCGTTATGCGAATCGTCAATGGGACACATTCCCGAAGATCGACCATCCATCCAGAGAGAACGACTATGGCGAGATCTCCTGCTTGCTGAATGATATCTCACAAGAAGAATTGGATAAAGCAGAGAAGTTCTATAAGCTCTCCCGCAACGAATTCTTCATTATGGTGGCCGGCATTTCTGTGGCTCTCTATAACGGACACGATGATATCATGCTTTCATGGATTTATAACGGACGAGAAGATGCCCATCTCATGAAGAGCGTTGGGCTGCTTTTTCGAGATCTGCCGGTGGGATTCAGTTTCCGAGATGGCTTGAAATTGCAGGATCTTGCGGCAGATGTGCACGAGCAGATCTCTTCCGGTATCGAACACTGTTGCTATCCATATGTCGATAACATCCCGGATATTGTCGATGGTGATGTGGCAAGTGTGCTCTACCAGAGTAATATGCGTGATGGCTCCGAGATTGATGCCCTGGGCATTGAACTTGTCGAAGTCAGACAGAACCATGGTGCTTCCCAGACTACATTGGATATGCAGATCCTTGATGGTAAGAATGGTTTGGGCTTAGCCTTCGACTACGCGGCGAGCCGTTATGAAGAATCCAGTATGCAGAATTACCAGAACCTATTTGTTCGCGTAACCAAATATCTTATCGATATATCGAGTCATGGAGACGCAACATTTGCGGACATCCGACGTGATGTGATGGACGGTGAGAGATGAAAGAAGATAACCTTACAACGAAAGAAATAGATCTTGATGTAGAAGTTCTGAAGCCAAGTGAAGACGATGAATTGAATCGAGAATTCCATCTTCCGGAACTCATGAAATTTGTTGTCCCCAGCATCGTCGCCTTCGTATTTATCGCACTGTATCAGATGGTGGATGGCATCTTCATCGAGAGATATGTGGGCTCAATTGCCATTGGTGCAGTGAATCTCTATTATCCGATTCTGGGACTGTTCTGTGCCACGGGGATTATGTTGGGAACCGGCGGCAATGCCATGATTGTTAAGATGGTGGGAGAGGGAAAACGTAAAGAAGCGGATCGCACCTTCTCGGGGACCGTCGTCTTTGCGGTCATTATCAGCATCATTTATACCGTGGTAACGCTGGTCTTTAGTGACAGTATTATGCGACTTTGCGGTGCGACCGATGTCAACATCGTGTACTTGCGACCGTACTACACTATCATGAACATTGGCTGCGTGGCAATCTTACTTCAATCTATGTTAGGCATCTTCCTGATTGGAGAAGGACATACGGTCTCGGCTGCAGTGGTCATCATGATCGGCGGTGTTCTGAATTGTGTACTGGACTACGTCTTTATGAACGTCTTCCATTGGGGCATCAAAGGCGCAGCCATCGCCACTGTCATCGGCTATGTCTGTACGGTTATCTACGCGATCTGGTACTTCATCTTCTCAGGACGAAGCACCTATCGATTCCGGTTCGGTAAGTTGGAGATGCATAAGATGGGCGCCATCTGCTTCAATGGTTCTTCGGACATGATCAGTAACCTGGCCGGAGGCGTAACGGCAATCTTCATGAATCACTACGCACAGCGTTTCTACGGCGAAGTCGGCGTCAGCGCCCTCTCTGTCGTGCTTTACTACCAATTCTTCATCGTGGCGGTCTTCATGGGCTATACTTCTGCGGTAGAGCCAATCTTCAGCTACCACTACGGCACCGGCAACAAAGAAGTGAGGAAACGTGTCTATAAGCTGAGTGTGATTTGGAATGTGGTCATCCAGACTGCAATCATCGTATTAGTACTCATTTTCGCACGGCCTATCGTCGGATTCTTCTTCGAAGAAGGGGAGTACTTCGATATCACACTTCTCGGCTTAAGACTCATGATCTGGGGTACCCTCTTTGTAGGTCTTAACACATTCATCTCGGGACTTTTCACCGCATTCTCCAACGGGCTCGTGTCCGGATTTCTGTCGGCACTTCGTACACTGATCATTCTGACGCTCTGCTTGGTTGTGATGTCCGAAGTATTCGGCGCCGATGGCTTGTGGCTTGCATGGCCGGTAGCCGAGCTTCTATCCGTCATTGTCAGCTTCGCCTTCGTACATAAGTATAAGCGAAAATACGGAATCGATTGATTTTACCAATTCAGTGTCATATTCTTCTGGAGAAGGCGTCAATATAGGTGAAGGAGGTCATCCGAAGTGAAAGATGAAGAACTGATTCACTTATATTGGGAACGTAATGAACGGGCGATTTCTCAGACTTCGCATATATACGGGAAGTACTGTTATGCCATTGCCTACAACATTCTCCATGACAATGAAGATTCCGAAGAATGTGTGAATGACTCGTACCATAAAGTATGGAACGTCATTCCACCGACACGACCTACCGTATTTCCGGCTTTCCTCGGCCGAATCGTCCGGAATATCTCCCTGGATCGCTATAAGAAGAGAACAGCGGAGAAACGAGGGGGCAGTCAAATCCCTGTGATCCTTGATGAGATCGGGGAGGTCGCTTCGGATACACCAAGTCCGGAAGATGAATGTGTTCGGCTGGAAGTGGTCGGCGCCATCAACGATTTCCTCCGAACGCTTCCTACAGAGCAGCGTGTCATGCTGGTTTGTAGATACTGGTATGCGGATGATGTAAAGGTCATTGCAGAGAGACTTGGCATGAAGGAGAATAGCGTCTCGGTTACACTTCGTCGCATTCGGAATAAACTCCGCGAATATTTAGTTTCGAGGGGGATCGAACCATGAGAAGAGAATTTCTGTTCGATGCCTGGGAAGGCATCGATGACAAGTTTATCGAAGAAGCGAGAATGTATGAATATGTTCGCAAGACCATAAATTGGAAGCAAGTCATGACCATTGTTGCTGCAGCGGTGGTCGTACTTGCCATGGGTATCGGTGTGTATCAGATTGCGACTTCCTCTAAGGAACCGTATTACCCGACGAAGGAGTCTGCTCTTCAGGCGACAATGACCGCGAAGGAGACAATGATTCCACAGGACACAACGATTCCGCAGGACACAACGATTCCGCAGGACGCTGATTCTTCATGTGGTGGGGAAGGAAAATTGGTGACAGAGAATGTCTGCATCTCGCTTTCGGGGACAGAGAATTGGTTGAACGATGAAGAAGCCTATACTTACTTAATGGAGAAGTACGATGAGATCAAGTACAGTCTGCTGGCTTCCGGTGTGGACGCACAGAATATGGTCATTTCTCCGAATGGCTACACGCACTTCCGCACGGAAGACAATACGGTCCCCGTCAACTGGAGAGATTTTCTCGTATATAACGACGGAGAATTGATTGCGATTCTTACCGTCTCCAAGGGCGAGATACCCGGTAAGATCGGGCCGAACTATAACGTTGCTTTTGGCGGACCTTGGTTCAAGCAGTATAACGATTTCCTGATGGCACACAAAGGAGAGAAACTTGTCTATCTCTATATTGGTACCACCGAAGCGGTGATTACATCGGATAACAAGATCTACCGTACCGGTAACTTGTCAGAAGTGGAAGACCTGAAGGCGGACTTCGATTACTATTCATTCTTTGATCAGGAATCGAATACTTATACCCCATCCTGATGCATGACGCAGGTTTGAAAAAGGGAAAGATAAAGATTGAGCGATGCTTCTTTTTCTTTCGAAATTATTGTTCCAGTAAGCGCAGAAATGGAAAGATGTACATTGTGAGAGAGCACTTAGTCAGCGGGCTCGGTGATTCTAGTAGGCTCCGTAAAACAGGTGGTCTCTCCTCCATAATCCGGACCGCAACCTGCGGCGAGTGCCATGGAGGCTGTAATGGCTGTGATACAAGCAATCTTAAAGATTGGGTGCTTGGCACCGATACTTCTGACCTGATTCAAGGTCGGATAACTTGGATTCGAAACTTCGTTAGAAAGTGTAGGATTCATCGCACAAATCTCCTTTGGTCGAGCCTGTATTGTTTCTCTAGGACCGATTATACAACTGTGTGGGTGCTTTTTCCATATTATCTGGGAATTACTCTATAATAGAAGAAAGAAGTACAAGTTAAAGAGCAAATGGAGGACGGAAATGCTTGGTAAATCTTGTGTAGTGTATTTCAGTGCGAGTGGTGTGACGGAGAAGATTGCTACATTGTTGGCAAAAGGAATCGGGTCTGATCTTTATAAGATTCATCCGGTTGAACCATATACCAAGAAAGATCTGAATTGGTTGAATCCAAGAAGCAGAAGTAGCGTTGAGATGAAGAATAAGTCATTCCGACCGGAGATGACGATTGCGCTCGATGGTGTTGAGCAGTATGACTACATCTTCGTAGGTTTCCCAATCTGGTGGTATGTAGCGCCAACGATCGTGAATACTTTCCTTGAGAAGTATGATCTAACTGGTAAACACGTTATTCCATTTGCGACCTCTGGAAGCTCAGGAATGGGTAACACATGTGCTGAACTTGCACCATCTTGTCCCGGCGCGATCCTCCACGAAGGGAAAAGATTCAAGAAGAAAGCTTCTTTACAGGAATTGGTTGATTGGGCGGAGGACGAAACGCAAAGATTGGATAAGTAATGTCTGAAAGAAGGAGTGGGTGTTCATGTTAGCTTCTCAACCTGGTAAGAAGCTGGATTGTTATATTGCGGACTATTTTGAGCGCTTGGAAAAGAACTGCCATAAATCGGGCGTTCGGGCATGAGACGCGAGGCGTTTTGCGTGCTATAATAACGAATTGTGGATTTGCATGACTTGTGGGGATGACAAGTTCTGTGTATTCTGCGAAATCCGTAGATTACCGCAAAAGAGGAAGGAAAACGCGTGGAGCATGGGTAAGAATGTCTCGTTCATCCAAGTCGAGTGGAAGAACATGGTTCGTGATTCTTGGCAGGCACTTCGGAAGAAGTACTTCATGAATGTATTGATCGTGTTTATCGTAGCGGTCGTAGTCGGCGGCTACTCTTTCTCTACGAAGAATGCGGTCATTGGTTCGGATACCAGTGTGGAGGATGCACAGATTCAGGCGGTATATGACCGTGCGACAGGTAAGTCTAATGCAGAGGTTATCGAGAATCTCATTAATGAGACAGATATGCTTCAGGTGGATACCCGACTGGCCAGTACTACGGCTGAGAAATATACCCACGGCGTGGTTTCCGTATTCGTCAATGAGATTACTTCCTCAGGTTCTGTAGGATTCGGTATCCTAAACGGCGTCAATACCTTGGTGTTCAATGACAGCTTATCGAGGTCTATCGTTATCTTCTGTTTTGCTGCGTTGCTCCTGGTATTCAATACTTTCGTTCGCAACGTCCTAATCGTAGGACAGTGTCGATATTTCTTGGAACATCGTCGTTATTCTGAGACGAAGGCAGATTGTCTTCTGTTTGCCTACAAATTCGGAAAAACCAGAAAAGTGGCCAAGGTCATGTTCATCCGATATGTACGTCAGTTCCTCTGGAATCTCACGATCATCGGCGGTTTCGTGAAGCGATACGAGTATTCCATGATCCCTTATATTCTTGCGGAAAATCCAGAAATCGAATGGCGGGAGGCTTTCCGCCTTTCCAAGGAAATGACGATGGGGGAGAAGAAAAGACTCTTTGGATTCGATATCATTTGCTTTATTGGCTATGCAATCGCTTCCTTTACCTTCAACTTCCTGAACGTGTTCTTCATTAATCCTTTCAAAGAATGCACTTTGGCCGAGATCTATATGAACTTGCGTGAACATAGGACGGATACGGCTGACAAGGAGAAGTATCTCAAGGATACGGCGTTGGCTACCGCTGAAGTGTCAGATGAGGCCTATCCGGATAGTGCATATCAGATGGAGCCGGTTACGAGAAGAAGTTGGGTAATGGTTGATTATGGCCGCAAATACAAGTTCACGACCCTTGTGATGTTTTTCTTTACTTTCGCATTTGTAGGTTGGGCATGGGAAGTGTTCTATACGCTTCTGAATAACGGTATACTTGCTAATCGAGGAACCATGTTGGGACCGTGGCTTCCTATCTATGGCGTAGGGGGAATAATCATCATTGTGCTTCTGAAGCCTTTCCGCAGGAACCCACTTCTGATGTTCCTCGTCACAATCGTTGCTTGCGGTACACTTGAGTATTTCACTTCTTGGATATTGGAAGTGCTTTTCCATACGAAATGGTGGGATTATACGGGGTTCTTCCTCAACCTGAACGGCCGAGTCTGTCTGGAGGGACTTCTGGTGTTCGGCATGGCTGGACTTGCGTTCACCTATATCTGCGCCCCGATGTTGGATAATCTTTATCGACACCTTACTTTACGGGCGCGTAGACCGATTTGTATCACGCTTGCCGTGCTCTTCCTACTGGATCTTGGCTGGTCGGCCATACATCCGAATCAGGGAACCGGTGTGACGTGCTCTGATGAGAAGGAAGAAACGACTGTTACAGAGACCGTAGAGACAAAAGACGAACTCATCTACAATCCCTTCTAGAAGAGAACAATAAGGAAAGCGAAATTTTGAATTGGAATAGGTGATAAGATGGCAAACAACGTGAAGAACATCGTCCTTGACATGGGGAACGTACTATTCGACTTCAATCCGAAGTTCGTTATGGATACGTTCTGCTCGTCTGATGAAGAGAAAGAGATCATAAGAAGAGAACTCTTCGAAGGACCGGAATGGAGCCTGGGCGATAAGGGCGTGATTAAAGATGCGGACAGATTTGATCTTGTGAAGGTCAGAGTGCCTGAAACATATCACGAAGCACTCCGCAACTGCGCCATGCACTGGGATGTCTGCATGAATCCGCTTCCAGGTGCGAAAGAATTCTGCGAATATGTACGGGCGCATGGTTATGGTATCTATATTCTGTCGAATGCCAGTGATGCCTTCTATTCCTACTTCCCAAGACTCCTTCCACTCGACTTCTTCGACGGTGTCTTCGTCTCGTCTGACTATCTAATGCTCAAGCCAGACCTTGAGATTTATAAGACTTTCCTGGATCAGTATGGTCTGAAGGGGGAAGAATGTCTCTTCATCGATGACCGACTTGAGAATGTAGAAGGAGCCCAGAAAGCAGGCATCCAGGCAGTTCAATACTTCGGTAGTTTTGAACCGATTGTGAAGGAATATCTGAAATAGATTGGGTATTCACACTATCCTTGGGATTAGCATGAAGTTATGCGGAATTGAAATATAGCGAACAAGCGTGCAGAAGTAGTCATCGTTATCAAATGAAGTGAAGAATATCCATCGGCTTGGCCGCTTCAGGGTACTGTGGCAACCTTCCGACCGGCTGTCGTACACCTTCTTTAAGATACCAAGTTGCCTGACAAGGTGCCATACCCATTGCTGCGGCGGCCTCAAGTTCGTGGCTTCCACCATCGCCGACGTACAGACACTCGTCTGCACGAAGTCCAAGTGATTGAAGACACTTCTCAAAGATCTTCTGATTCGGCTTGATGATCCCTACTTCACAAGACATGAGCGTGACGTCGAAGTATGGGAACAAATCACTATGCTTGATTGCATTTCTCTCTTCAAAGTAACAATTGGTAATCAACGCGATCTTGATCCCGCGTTCCTTCAACGCCTGAAGCATGTCGATGATGTCGGGACGGTACGTGTGAAAGACTATGTTCAGTGTATCGTCTCTGCGGCGTGTGATTCTATCTAGAAGCTCCTGATCGAAATGGGTGAATTCTTCCATGGCTATGGTAATAATCTCCTGAAGTGTCATTTCGCCTCTTGAACGAGCTTCCTCCGACGGATTCCACACAGATCGAAACGTGTTCTCAGGTATCCCAAGGTCCGCTGCAATCTCGGTCCCTGTGTAGGTCTCGCAAGCGAAGAGTGTCACCAAGGTCTCAAACATATCGAAAATCACTGCTTTCATCTATCAGCCCTCCGAAGTATGTATATCTCGATTGTAACACATACACTGGTGATGGTATTCTGTGATTATTAATCCACTGATTCGACAGTCCCTAGGAAGATGGGGAGTCCGGTCTCGGTATCGACGATGGCATAAGCGAATGGAAGATTACAGATTACTATTTGCTTATTCGGAACTAATTCTACTCCGAGCGTAATCATTTCAACTTCTGTGGCGGCTGCAGCCTGAGTGCCCTCTCGATTTAGCATGTTCTTATGAAGATGGCTACCAACTTCCACTGACAGAAGAAAACTATGACTATTATATTTCGGGTATGAGTCCGCGTGATTTGTTCCGTGGCTGTATATATGGTGGCTAGTCCTTACTAGTTTGAGGCGTCATGACGTTGTGTTATAATTTCATCATGCGAGTGATCGTGGTAGAAGGTTATCTGCCGCTTTCCCAATCATCTGAAAATGAGGAGAAATAAGATGAAATTTACTAAACTGTCAACGAAGAGGATTACTACGATGGCGTTGACCGTGCTTCTTGCGGGGAACATGGTCTTGACCGCCTGCTCGGGAGAAAGCAAGAATTCGACGACTTCTAAAACTGAAGTGACGGAGAATGTGGCGACCGAAACAAGTACCAGCGAAGATGCTTCTACAACCACTTCCGAAGCCACGACAACTACATCAGAAACCACGGAAGAAACGACCACAACGGCTGCGAGTGAGCAGCACGACACCATAAGCTGTGAGAAAGTCGAACTGGATGGTATACAAGACCACTTCTTTGAATCGACAGATTATTGCTATATCGAATCCGAGAAGTGTATTTTCTTCCTAGATAAAGATATCAGGCTTCCGGGTGACTTTGGTGTTAATGTTGATGCAATCGTGAATGAAATTGAGAAGCAGTTAGGCCTTAGTGCCTGCCATCGTGACTTTGAGAATATTGAAGTACCTAATCAATCGGTTTATTTTGACGGATATAATCCTTGGGCGAATTGCAGTGTTGGTAACAAGATTCCTGTATTCCTGTTTGTTGATCGTGAAGATGAGAAATGGATCTCATGTGCGTCTTCCAACTTTGTGATTCTCGTGATTTACGAACTATATACCGACGAAGCATGGCATCTGATCGATCCGACAGGAGAACAGTCTTATCGTAGAAGTGATTATATTAACTATACAGAAATCGCGCACGAACTTACGCACACGATTACACAGAGGTACAGTAATCTTACCAATATCCTAGGTGAGGGTATCGCCGAATATATGGGACGCACAGTAATCGAAGCATTGGCTGATTCATATCCGTCTATCAATGTGACACGCGAAAAAAGATATCTTCTAGATTACACCATTCCCGAGGCCATCCATGCAGACAACGCTGAACGTGTATTCATTGAAGACTACAATCAGCTCAGTGCAGCTCAACGAGGCGCTGAATACGCCTATGGTATGTATCTTTGCCGTTTCCTAGATGAGAAGAGCGGCGACGGTTTCTTCGCTGAAATCAGCCGAAAAATCGAAGCAAACAAGCTCAGTGATCCGACTTTTGAATATGATGAGGGTGTCGTAAGACAGTATGTCTCTGTACTGAAAGAGATTTACGGAGAGGACATCTTTGTGGAATTCGGCAACTGGTGTGTTGAGCAGGGTGTACTCCAGGAGACTTGAAGAATTTGTACTTCGTCTATATTATTTGGCGATTAGAATACGCTAGGGTGGTTTACTATGAGATGTGAGAATTGTAAGAAAGAAATTAAGACCCCGTTGCTAAAATGTCCGTATTGCGGTTCGGATATTCCGGAAGAGGTCCGCGCATCAGTTCGCAAAGAAGCTGCTGAAAAAGCACACCACGATGCGCTACTACGCAAGGAGTGGAGGAAGTACTTCCGTCTTACGCTCCTCTCGATTGCTGTCGGAATCTTGGTGATCCTTCCTTTGACCTTCTATTTTGGCCTAAAGAATGGTTGGAGCTGGTTGCTCTGGCTCGGTTTGGGACTGTGGTTGCTGGCGTTTGTATATTTCGGATTCATCAAAGGTGGCGTTCGTTGCCCATTCTGCGGCTCTCTTCTCGGTAATTCTGGGGGGAAGTATTGCCCACACTGTAAAAGTCAATATCGCGATTAAGCGCATAGAATTTTCGAGAAACAGTGTCATATTTTCCTGAGGACGTCGTCAATATAAGTGAAGACGGTTATCCGCAGTGTAAGAAGACAAGTGAAATAGCGTTTCTTCGTGGAACATGCGGATGTCATAGGAGGATATGTATGGGACGTAAAGTGAAATTCTTTAGTATTGCGTTGTGCTTTATGTGTGCATTCTTTACTTTGTTTGGATGTACGAACAAAGTAAAAGAGCAGGAAAGTAGCACATCTCTTATCTCGACTTCTAGTGCGGACAAGGAGATCGAGGAGCAAGAGCCGACAGAAGTTAGCACGTCTATTACCCCGACTTCTAGTGCGGACAATGAAATAGATGAGCAAGAGCCGACAGATTTTTGCATTAAGTATTTGTACTTTGTTTCCTTTGCAGAAAATGATGGCCACGAAAATTGTTTGCTGATCGATACGGATGAAGAGCGTACGCTTCTTAAGAATGGATTGTCCAGTGATGCAGCTAGGGCCTTGGTTCAAGAGGTATACAGTCTAAAGAATGTTTGCGAGAGTGATGAACAGCAGTCGTTTATCATCCGCATAACTTATGTACGAGATGGAATTGAGAAACAAGTAGAGCGAAAAGGTTACTTCGATTTCCCGGAAAACTGGGAAGAGATAATTTCACTGACAAATGAAGCTACAGAAGGATATATGCCGCTGTCTAACTCACAATCCATTCTTCGAATCGATGATTCCTACATTCGTCAGCACTACGAGATTGATGAAAGCGTGCTTCAGGATGGTGTAACACTGGAAGATGTGATCTCCAATATGCCAATCACGTATATGACATTGTATGATCCTGAGAATATACTCGATAGCTCCGGTGTACAATCCCTCATTGAAGAATATGTGGCCAGTTATACTGAACTTCAGAAATACCACGTATCAGATTTAAAACTAGCCACAGAATATGAGATGTACGTCTATGCAACGAACTGTCTGGAACATGTAGAATCGGATGGTGGCGAATATTGCCTTCGCGGAACCTATCACGACGAGACATATAGAATTATCTTATATGATGAAATTGATACATGGTTAGAAGAGCAGGAGAGTAGATGGGACGATTGTGGATTTGAACTCTCGCAAGACGGTTATCTTGTGTATCATTCAACATTACAACAAGCCGATGGCGGTACATTCAACCAACCCCAACCGGATCAATATGTATATGTAGATGCAACCGGAAGATTCCTCATTCTTACTACTTCGAAGAATCCTACTGATATCGCGAAGGTAATCGGAATCAGCGCCTAAGTGCCAACTCCGTCCCAGATATGTTAGAATAGAAAATATAATCAACTGTACGGGAACGTATTGGACATAATTTCTATTCAGGAGTGAGCATACTATGAAGAATCGGAAATTTGGAAAAATTGTTTTTAATTCCATATTCGCCAAATTTCTGTTCGTATTTCTCCTGTTCGGTGGCCTACTTGTTTTCTTCACCATATCGATTCAGAATGATCAGGCGAAGACTACTACTGAGAAACAGACCGAAGTTCAGTTGCAATTAAGTCTCTCCGTGCTGGAAGAGAAGATTGGAGACGGAAATTGGCATATTAAGGATCACGTTCTCTATAAGGGCGATACCATCATCGGTAACGGAAGTGAAGAACTTGCTAATATAGACCCCTTCATACAGACTCAGCAGAAGACGGATTCTTTCGTATATAGCTTCATCGATTCTTCATATGCGGAGGATGCTTTGCTATCTAAATTAGAAACGGACGAAGCAAGTCATACGCCGTTCCTGCGGGTGGCCGGAAGTACAAGAAGCGCGGAGGGCAATTCCATCGTTGGAACATTCCTCGAACAAGAAATCTCGGATAAACTTATAGAAAACAAGGTCTACTCTGGAGAATCCTATGTAGAGGGGCGACTTTATTACTGTTACTATCGTGTAATCAGTGATGAAGAAGGAAGACAAATCGGTGCAGTCGTAGCTGGTCGTTCGATAGAGGAATTGACGCATGATGCGAGAAAATCTGTATTAAATGCATCGCTGGCAATCGTGGTTATGATTCTGTATACATTCTTCGCAATCCTCTTATTTGTAGCAAGATGGAATCGTTCCATTCGTCGAAGTGAGAAGTATCTGATGGATATCGGAAACGGGCAATTCCCGGAGAAACCTCTCCGAATCAGCGGCGGAGACGAATTAAGTGAGATGGCGGATGTCATCAATGAAATGAAAGAATCCCTGAAAGAAAGAGAGCGAATCCGTAGTGAACTTGGGATGGCGCGCACGATTCAGGCGGAAATGCTTCCTGATGAAGCTTGTGCGAAACGTCTGCCGAAATCTTGTGTAGTCCATGGCTTTATGAAGGCAGCCAAAGAAGTGGGCGGCGATCTCTATGACTTCTTTATGATTAATGATAACCTTCTGGGTATCGTTATTGCAGATGTCTCCGATAAGGGTGTCCCAGCAGCACTATTTATGTCTACTGCAAAAATGTGTATCAAGGAAAACATGATGCTCGGCGCTTCACCGAAAGAAGTGATGGAACATGTCAACAATCGATTGCTTGAGAACAACAAATTTGGATTGTTCGTGACGGCATGGATCGGTGAACTGGATTTAAAGACCGGTCATTTGCAGTATGTAGCGGCAGGTCATCCGTTCCCGTACGTTGGAAGAAGCGAGACGCACGACTATCAGCCTTTGCAATCGAAGCACAATCTTGTTCTGGCAGGCTTGCCGAACTATAAGTATGAGCAGGCAGAGACGGATCTCCAGCCTGGCGATCGTCTCTTCCTCTATACGGATGGACTGGATGAGGCAAGAGATGCGAATCAGACCTTCTTCGGTAAAGAAAGAATTAAGGCATACTTGGACCAGACGGGCACTGCTTCTGTATCTGAAACGATATCCGGTATGGAGAAGACGGTGGATGATTTTGCACAAGGTTGCATGCAATTTGATGATCTAACGATGCTTATGGTGGAGTATCGAGGGGAGGAGAACGTATGAATAAGCGTACAAGTAAAGCGTTAGGAATCCTCTTCCTGTTGATTGAATTGGCCATTGTGCCGAAAGCCATTGATCTCATGCTGGACCTGCATTTGTCTGAACTGTCACCACTACGTATGGTTTCACTTAGTATGACTTTCGGCTCCATTGCCCTTTGTGTTCTGATGTTGTTCTCTTCGCTTAGTGATCACGAATGCTATCCACGTCAGACCATCTTATTTGAACTCATGGTATTCTTGTGCGGACTTCTATCATTGACTGAGTTCTTCACCAATTCGCTGAATTTACATGACCGCCCGCGAGCGAATCTACTGATCAACACGTCATTTTATATGATGGCCTTATTTACTGCGGGACTCATTCTAGCGTATGAGTTGGAGATTATCGAAGCGAAGAAGAAACCCAGGTTAAGGAAAATCAAGTATGTTGCGGTGATATTAGTTGCGGTGGACTTCATTGCGACACTTCTGAATATGCGTCTGGGCTTCATCTTTACAATCAACGAGGAAGGTGCTTATGAGAGCACACCGACTTTCTGGCTGGCCTATATCATCCCGGCTCTGCTGGTTATGATAACAGTAATTGTCGCGTCGAAAGAGATGGAGAAGGGGAGAGCACGAACGGCATTCAAGTATTTCTGGGTGTTCGCGTTGATCTCTTCTGTGATACTTTTTTGCAATAGTTCCATAGCGGTGGAGTATACTGGATATACATTATCGTTGGTTGTACTTTATGTAAATGTGCAAAGTGAGCTTGATACGGTATGCTTCCAGATGACAGAAGGAGGACATTCTTGAGATGAATGTAAAGACAAGTGTAAATGAGAATACAATGACAGTCTTGGTCGATGGCGAGATTAATACCATTACCACGCCGTCTCTTGCTGAGAAAGTGACCAATCTGGATGGTATACAGATGTTGATATTCGATGTGAGTCGTGTGCCGTATATTTCCTCTGCCGGTTTGCGATTGTTTCTGGCCTGCCAGCGTACGATGATGGCTTCCGGAGGCGATATGGTGATTCGTCATTGTAATGAGTTAATGTGGGAAATATTCGAAAGTGTCGGATATGACCGCATTATGAAGATCGAGAAGATGGATTAATGGAAGATATTGCGGAAGGTGTAACGGACACAGACTATGCAGAAGCAGAATGATCGGCTTATCAGGAAGATTCTAATCAGTTATGCGATCACTTTCATCGTCATCAATTTTGCAGATTCTCTGACAATGATCGTGGATGGTATGGTCGTTTCACGTGGACTCGGCTCGACCGCACTGGCCGCAATCGGTCTTGCGGACCCGTCATTTAAGTTCGTCTCTTTATTTACAGGTGTACTCGCTGCAGGTATGCAGTCTCTGTGCGCACAAGCGATGGGTTCCGGCGATAAAGATAGGGTGAATGGTATTTTCTCGGCCGGTATGGTCGTGACATTATCCGTCACAGTCCTCCTTGTATTCTTCGGCTTTCTCTTTACGGGTAGGCTTTGCCTTCTGTTCGGTGCAGCGGATGATCCGGATCTCTATCACCACCTATTCCAATACTTGCGTGGATGGTTTACCGGTATTCCCGGATACATGCTGTTCTTCGTGCTTTCACCGCTGGTTACGTTAGATGGAAATAAGAAGAATGTTGCCATCGGCACGATCGTCCAGAGCGTCGTCAATGTGGTGGGTGATATCCTTGCCGTATTTGTGTTCGATGCAGGCTCGTATGGTGTGGGGTTCGCAACGGGCCTTTCTTTCAATGTATCGGCTGTTGTACTGATGCTGAACTTTGTTCGCAAACGTTCTGTGTTCAAGCCATTCAGCCAGCGCCCACTCATGAAGTTGCTTCCCAAGACGATGAATATCGGACTTCCGATGATTACCCAGCAAGTCTGCAAAATCTTGGCACCATTACTCATTAACCGTACGATCATTGCCATCGGCGGAAGCCTTGCTATGTCTGCGATGTCTGTGAAGGCTGGGGTAATGGGCTTCTGCGTCATTATCGGTCATGGCATAGCTGAGAGCGTAGGGTTGATGACGCAGATCCTATATAGTGAGAAAGATGAGACATCACTGAAGCAAACAATCAAGATCGCACTTCGCATACACCTTATGCTGAACACAATGATGATGATATTGCTGTTTGCATTGGCCGGAGGCGTGTCCAGTCTTTATTTCACTCGTGGAACAATGGAGTGGATATATGCAAGACGAGCGGTGCGTTGCCTCGCATTGTTCCTTCTGATGAACGGATGCAATACCATCTTGATCAAGTATTTACACGGCGCACGAAAGATGATGCCCGTACACATCATGACGCTTCTACAGCGTATGGCTTCCTTGACAGTATCTACTATCGTCCTTGGAAAATTCTTCGGTATCAACGGACTGTTTGCAGCCATTCCGATAAGTGAAGCACTGGTGCTGTTCGGCTATGTTGCCTTCGTTCTCGTTCGAGAACGCAAACAGGACATCTGGAGCGCACTCCTGATGATTCCTGATGGCTTCGGATATAACAGTGAGAATTCGTTCTCTGTCAGCATTTCTACTGTTGAAGAAGCCGTGGCAGTCTCCGAGAAGATCGAAACTTTCTGTGTCGAACATCAGGTAGATAAGCGGCAGAGCTTCTTCTCCGCGCGATGTATGGAGGAACTCTCAACGAACATCATACTAAATGGATTTACCGCAGACGACAAGAAACATCACTGCGACATTCGCGTGATGATCGACCCAGATGGCGTAGTCCTACGACTTCGCGATGATTGCCCATATTTCAATATCAGAGAACGATACGACAGCTTGGCCGAAGATGATATCGATGCAGGCGTATGGATTCGCATGGTCTTCGCACTGGCAAAAGATGTACGATATATCAACATTTTTAACACGAATACACTTGTGATCCGTATGTGATGTAATAACAAGTGGCGTTTTGCCTGATGAAATTACCTGTTATAAAAGAATTTTACTTCACAAGAAAATGATATTATGCTTGGAATAAGTGTTTGCTCTTTCGTCATAGAATATTCATAGTTGGATAGAGGAAAGAACGCCCTGAAACTTTATAATAGAAATATAATTTTAGATGTGGCGTACGGACAAAAAGTTAGACCGCCATGCCCTGTCGGGAGGTAAAAATTGTGAAAAAATCCCTAAGCATGATTCTTTCCGTTGCGATGATTTTTGCGTTGTTTGCGTCGATGTCATTGACTGTCAATGCGGCAGGTTCGACACTTGATCTTGGCAAATTTGATTTCAAAACCGGTACTTTCAAAGAGGCGAACGGTAGCGGTTCTGATACATACGGATGCGTTGCAATCTATATGGGTGATATGGTCTCATCCGGAGACAGTGTAACATTACCATCAGGATACAGTATGTCTCCGTTGAGCGACGCATACAAGATCTATGTATCGCTTCCTACAACTATGACTGCTTCTGAGATTGCATCAGATTTGATTAGTAAGATCGTTTTCAATTCATCCGGTGAACAGGATATCAGAATAGAATTGATGGATCATGTGCCTTCCAGTGCATACTTCTATTTTGAGAAAACGCAGCACTATTACACATTTGTTCCGGATACTGGCGAGAACTGGCTTGTTGCTTATGATGCTGCCAAAGGAATGAGTTATAACGGCCGACAAGGATATCTTGCAACGCTTACATCAACAGATGAGGATATTACCGGAATAAGAAGATGTGGAAAGTCTGTTATCCTGGAACAGGTTCAGGATGAGATAAAAGCTGCTGGTAAACCATGCCTCTTTCTTGACTTTGATCTTAAGCCTACGAGAAATCTGGTTCCCGATGCTGATGCACT
>JAZLMM010000049.1:0-94725 GCA_045598705.1 Oscillospiraceae bacterium | reverse complement strand
CTTATGGGACATTCAGATATAAGTGTAACGATGAATACTTATACGCATGTTAACTATGAAGATGCAGTAGCTGAAGTTACAAGACTCGGAATTGTGTAAAAATACCCGTTGGTTACGGTCTTGGAATTTAACCAACATTTTAACCAACTTCAATGACAATTTCTGCAAAACTAAGAAGGGTTATGCGAGATGGCTAAAAATCAGTCAATCCCACAAAGCCAGTAAAATCAAGGGTTTGCAAGGTTTTGAGCAATTGTGAGACGTTATGAAAAATATACAAAAAGTGCTATTCATATGCCATGGCAACATATGCCGTTCGCCGATGGCGGAATTTGTGTTGAAGGATATGGTGGAGAAGCTGGGAATCATGGATCAGTTTCATATTGAGTCTCGTGCGACGAGTACGGAGGAAATCTGGAATGGGATCGGAAATCCGGTGTATCCGCCGGCGAGAGATGAACTGAAGCGTCGGGGAATCGGGAAGACGTCGTATACGGACTTCTCGAAGAAGCGGGCACAGCAGCTTCGGCGCTCGGAATACGAGGAGTATGACTTCCTCATTGGGATGGACAGCATGAACATGAGAAATATCGAGCGCATGACGGGTCATGTGCGTGGGGATGGGAAGATCTGGAAACTTCTGGAATTCTGTGGGGCCGACAAAGATGTCAGCGACCCGTGGTACACGGGTCGTTTTGCCGAGGTATACGACGAATGCGTCATGGGATGTGAGGGTCTGCTCGATTATCTTCGGGAGAAACACCTCCTGTGAGATCTATTTTGCAGTATTCTCGCGAATTAGACATGCGCTTCTGCGATATTTGCCGTTATATATTCGAGTAATATCTGTTATACTCGATTTTGTTAGGAAGAATTGAGAAGAGGCAGGGGTAGCCACCTTCTTATCATCTGGGAGGTTCGAAATGGCGTTCACGAAGAAATGTCCGAACTTTTAAGTATGGCAAGGAACAAGCCATCGAGAATTTCTTCAAGTAGTGCAAAGGCGGACGCTTCACGCCTTTCGATTTCTGTTCTAATGAGAATGTTGAGAAGATTACGGGCCTTTATGTGCCATACTGGGCTTTCGACTTCGATATGGTTTCTGAATTGTCGGGAAGTGGCGTCAATACCAGCACACAACACGGTTTTGAAACCAATCATACATATACATCCACTTACGATCTATACGAGAAGCGCCATATTGTATTTCAGAATATTCCGTTCGATGCGTCTCGAAAAATGGATGATTCGCTAATGAATGCAATCGAACCCTTCGACATGAAGGAGATGGTTCCTTTCGATGAGAAGTATCTGTTGGGGTTCTATTCCGATAAGTACGATGTTTCTCGAGAGTCATTCAAGTCCAAGACACAGGGCATGATTCGTCGCTTGATCCGAGATAGTTTCTTCAAGCAAGATGGGTCCGGAAGCTATACATCCGTCTGGGTAAAAAAAGAGAAGACGGTCGTTCAATCTTCGGAGTCACGATATATCTTGTTGCCGACGTATATTCTGAACTATAAGTACCATGGGAAAACGTATACATTCCTCATGAATGGTCAGACGGGTGAGACGACGGGATACTATCCAGTTAGCCAACTGAAGAAATTCCTTTACTGCACGGGCTTGTTCATTCTTATCGCAGTAGGCATCAAGCTGATTGCATCGCTTCTGTTAGGAGGGTTCTTCGGATGAGTGAGAATAACGGAAATAACGAGAAGAAGAAATATTCAGTTGGTAAAAGTATTTTCGCCGAATTAAATGCGGTCTCGATCACCACGCTCTGCTTGATTGCGTTGCTTCTGATCGCCGCGATTGCTGTCTATATTTTTACCGTAGTTCCACCTGCGAAGAAAGTAATGGTCATGGATGATGCGAATGTCCTGTCTGAACAGGAGGAGTCTGACGTATTGGAGATGGCCGAGAAACTGAAAGATGAGCACGATATGAATGTAATCGTCATCACGACTCGAGACAAAGGTGAGGACTTCGCCAATTCGAAGAATGGTGTCTCCCAATATGGTAAGGTCATGTATGACAAGTACAGCAGAAAGAACAGGCTTCGCGACAATTCCGGAGTGGTCATTATTCTGGATCTGACGGATGATCGTTCGAACGAGCGTTTCTTCTGGATCTATCAATACGGAACTGCATATCTTACTTTATCGGACTCGGATTGTACTCAAAATCGAAGAAATTGAAATCGAGCGTGTCGGAGTCGGAGGCGGTTCCAGCTAAGGTCGTGGAAATTGCCCTGAGGTTTGGTGTCGCGTTTGTTAGCCATGGCGGACATTCCAGTGGTGGACATTCCAGTTGCGGACATTCCAGTGGTGGACATTCCGGCGGCGGGGCTCGATTCTAATCGCCTTACTCGGTACTCAGCCGTTCACATTGTGAGCGGAGAAGATAATTTCGTGCAATATTCAGACAAAAAAACGATATCTCTTTCTCATTTCATAGCATATAATTGATTGGCACAGCAGAGATGTTGTGCTTTTCTTTGCATGTTTTAGATAAGGGACGTTATATGGCTGATAAGAATGTTACGGACATGACGGTAGGAAATCCTACCCGACATATACTGAAGTTTACATTACCGCTTCTCATCGGGAACCTGTTCCAACAGTTCTATAACATGGTGGACCAGGTCGTGGTCGGACGATTCGTCGGACCATACGCCATCGGTGCAGTAGGTGCCTGCGGTTCACTGAACTTCCTGTTCTTCTCATTGAGTTCCGGCCTTGCAGTAGGAATCGGCGTCATTGCAGCGCAATACTTCGGGGCAGGGGACGAGAAGCAGTTAAAGAAGACGATCGCGAACTCCATCTATGTACTCGCTTCGAGTGCACTTGTGGTTACACTGATTGGATTCTTCTTCGCAAGTCCGATCCTTCATTTCCTCAATACACCGGAAGAGTATGTGGCAGAGTCGATCAGCTACTTCCGAATCACCTGTATCGGTATTATCGGTGTAGCATTCTATAACGGTGTGGCCGCGTTGCTACGGTCGGTGGGTGACTCCAAGACACCGCTATATTTCCTGATTCTAAGTAGTATTATCAACGTGGTACTGGACCTTGTGTTCGTACTGGCCTTCGATATGGGCGTATTCGGCGTAGGACTCGCTACGATCATTGCCCAGGCGATCTCTGCCATTGCTTCCATGATTTTTGCATATAAAAAGATCAGTTATTTCCGATTGTCGAAGTCTGATCTCAAGCCTGACTTCTCCATGATTCGCGATTCATTCAAGTTGGGTGCGCCGGTGGCCATCCAGAACTCCATGATTGCAGTCTCCTGTATTGCCTTGCAGTCAGTAGTCAATGGTTTTGGACCGGATGTGGCTTCGACCTATACCATCTGTAACCGTATTGAGCAGATTGTTCAACAGCCATACGGTTCCTTGGGTATGGCCTTGACCTCTTATGCAGGACAGAATATGGGCGCGAAGAAGCAGGACCGTGTCATCGAAGGATATCGCAAAGCCACTTGGATCGTGCTGGTATTCAGTATTCTGATGTTGCCGTTCTTCTTCTTCCTCGGGAAGTATTTCATCGCGGTATTTGTCACAGAAGAGGAGGCGGCTACGGTTATTGCGCTTGGCGCCAAGGGTCTTCGTATCACAAGCCCGTTCTACTTTGCGCTCGGCATGATCTATGTGCCGCGAGCAGTACTGAATGGCTGTGGTGATACGGGCTTTGCTATGATCAACGGTATGACCGAGGTCGTCTGTCGTATCGTATTTGCAAATGTTCTGACGCGTATTCCGGCCCTCGGTTATTGGGGCGTATGGATTACGACCGGCTTAACATGGATGTTCACGGCCATTGTATGCGTCGTTCGTTATGCCGGTGGCAAATGGAAGTACAAGGGTATTGAGCGTACCTGATTTGGGAATCTCCCGGCCTTATGGTATAATAGATAAATCTTTTATGTTATTTTCTGTATTTCTTGAAAATACATATACGAAAAGGATGGGAGGAATACACATATGGATATGGCGAAAATTGCGAACTACTCTTCCAATCTGCAGGCTACCTGCGTGAAGAATGACACGATCGATGACGCACTCTTTGAGCAGTACGGCGTAAATCGCGGCTTACGTGATCTGAACGGTAAAGGCGTACTGACCGGCTTAACGCGAATATCGAAGATTGTCTCCTTCAATTCGGATGAAAATGGAAAACAGGTGCCCTGCCCAGGACAACTGTGGTATCGCGGTTATAATATTAAGACGCTTATTTCTGAGCTTGGTGAGAATGAGTATGGTTTCGAGAAGACAGCATATCTTCTGTTGTTCGGTGAGAAGCCGACGGAGAGCCAGCTTCTGGAATTTCAGGAGATTCTCGATGAGTGCAGAAGCCTGCCGACGAACTTCACACGTGACGTCATTATGAAAGCGCCGAGCAAGGACATCATGAACTCAATCACAAGGAGCGTGCTGACGCTTGCTTCCTACGATGAGATCTCTACGAATACACAGCTCGAGAACAGCATTAAGCAGTGCATCCAGTTGATTGCGCAGTATCCGATGCTCTCTGTATATAGTTATCACGCATATAACCATTATGAGAACGACGATAGCATGTACATCCATCGTCCGAGAAAGGGAAGATCCACAGCGGAGAACTTCTTGGCACTATTGAGACCGGATCAGAAGTATACAGCGCTGGAGGCGAAGGTTCTGGATGTTGCTCTGATGCTTCACATGGAGCATGGCGGTGGTAATAACTCAACGTTTACTACACGTGTAGTTACATCTTCAGGTTCGGATACGTATTCTGCGATGGCAGCGGCGATGTCTTCGCTCAAGGGACCGAAGCACGGAGGTGCGAACATCAAGGTCGTGCAGATGATGGATGATCTGAAGAACCATGTATCCGATTGGAATGATCGTGGAGCGATTAAAGATTATCTTATGAAGATCCTGCAGAAAGATGCTTTCGACAAGAGCGGTCTCATCTACGGTATGGGTCATGCAGTCTACTCTGTCAGTGATCCGCGTGAAGAAGTGCTGAAGTCCTTCGTAGAAGCACTCTCCGAAGAGAAGGGCATGCAGGAGGATTACATGCTCTATAAGAACGTGGAAGAACTTGCGCCGGAGGCTATTTCTGAGACCAGAAAGATATTCAAGGGTGTCAGCCCGAACGTTGACTTCTATAGCGGTCTGGTTTATCGCATGCTCGGCATTCCTTCTGAACTATTTACTCCGTTGTTTGCTACTGCTCGAATCGTTGGCTGGAGCGCGCATCGTATCGAGGAACTGATCGGAATGAATAAGATCATTCGACCGGCTTATAAGAGCGTCATGGATGAAATCGAGTGATTCTACCGCATCTTATATATCGAAATTGACTATTGAAGAACCGCCCTTGATTGAAAAAAGGCGGTTTTTCTGCTATTATTGTCGGTAGGGAATATATCACCACAAGGTGATTCAGTGAGGTAGAAGTTCATGCGTAGAAGCCGTTGGATGGTTTGGCTTAGCTCTGTTTTGGTAGTTTCGGTTCTTCTTTGTGGATTGATACTGCCGAGTATGTCTCGCGATGTGCGCGCTTCTGAACCTTCTGTATCGATTGAAGAGAATCGATGTGAGGGCGGGAAATTACGCTTTAAGCTGAGAATCAAAGATGGTGAGTATAGCCGTTCGGCTAGGGTGACAGTCATGCTTTCCGGTAATGGCATTCCCACAACGCAGACAGGGCCTCTTGGCCAACAAGGATATGAGGCGCCGACGCAAGAAAGTGGACTCTCAGGAATAGACGGACTTAAATCAGAAAGTGCCAATTGCATTAAATTTGATGTAAATAATAAGGAAGTGCTAAATGGTTCGCAAGTAATGTCTTTCTCAGTTTCGGTTACTTGTTCCGTTATTGTGTCAGATGTTTCTATCAAGGCGAAAGCGCGCGAAGAGAAAGTGCGTACAGAACAATTTGGCGATAATGTCCATAACTCGGCGAAATTGTACTATATCAATATGACCGGTACTTCTGCAGATCTGGTTTATTCGAGTTCATCTGTAAGACGTGGAAAAGATGTGAATATTTCCGTCAAGTGCGAAGGGAATAGCATGACGGTCACGGTAGTTACGAAGGACTATTCTCCTCTTGGTAGGCAAGAATTGGAGATAACGGTGCAAGGTAAAGAAGACTTTAAGATGTCTCACGGCCGTCCGAGTGTAGAATACTTTGACACTAAACCGCCAACGCCGACACCTACACCGACCAATACGCCGACCCCAACGCCGATTCCTACGAATACGCCTACATCGGCACCGACGGCTACACCTGCGCCGACGGCTACACCTGCGCCGACCAATACGCCTGTGCCGAGTGCGACGAATACGCCTACACCGGTTGCGACCAGCACGCCTACACCTGCGCCGACGAATACGCCTGTTCCTGTGACAAGCGCAACGACAGAGACGACTACTAGGGCAACCAAGCCTTCTGAAACATCAGAATCATCGTCGGAAGAAACATCCGATACCACAGAGACCCTTGTTCCGATGGAATCTACGACTGTAGCGAGTGAAACGACAGAAGAGCCGTTGGTTATTATGCCGCTTGAATCGGAGACAACACCGTCTGAATCTTCTGAATCCCAGAATGCGGGAACCACGAAGAAGAAGGAGTCGAAGAAACAGGATGATGGATTCTCGTGGAGTATTCTAGCTATTGTTCTTCTTCTACTTGCCGCAGGTGGGACTGCCTTCTATTTCTTTGTGATCAAGAAGAAAAAGAAAGCAGAGAAACCTATTCTGGGTGAACAGCCTGTGGTGATGAATGGATATCTTCAGAAGCCGACAGTCGGTGTTGCGGCAGCGAAGGCAATACGCCCGATCCGTTCGAATGTTGCGACGAGTAAGCCGAATGCAGCGAATGTGACGAACGTGACGAACGCAGTGGAGTCAGCGGGTGCAGCGAATGCGGTAGAGACTGTAGAGGCGGTGAGCGCGGCAAATGTGGCAGCGGCAGTTTCTGACATTCCTGAGATGCTGAAGAATCAACAGGAATTGGAAAGAAAGATGGCTGAACTTGAATCACAGATGAAGAGCATGCAGAAGTTTGGAGAAGCTTCTGGAAGTGTTGAAACGACGGGAGACATGCCGGATGGAAGCGTTGAACCTACGGCAGAATCGTCTGAAGAGTAATCCGAATCATATATTCTTGTGCTGTTGAACGTGTAGTAGGATGTAGTCTTTGTCATCCATCGCAACCTACTGCTTGGAAAATAAGAAGGGCGTCTCGTAATCCGTTTGAGACGCCCCGTTCTGTGTTTTGCTGATTAGATTAGAATAGATTACATTACATGCCTTCCTTCGGTAATCCCTGAAGTGTGAAGTAATCGTAGTAACCGTGCATATCGGTGAAATCATCTGCATACCAGATGACGTTGTTCTTGAAGTCATGATCACGATACTGTTCAATCTCGGTGCAATAGCCGTACTGTAGGACGGTTCCATCGTAGGCGTAAGGACAGGTGATCGTGTAGACGATCGTTGTTGTTTCCTTCTCCATGGTGATGTGCTCTTTGATGTGAAGTGAGTAATCGCATTCGGCAATCTTCAGTTTTACATCGCCTTCGTTGATGATGTTACAGCCGTCATAGAGACTGTTCGTACCATTCTGAAACTCGAAAGATGTTCCGGTATACTTGTCAAAAGAACTGGTCCAGTAGTGGAAGTCTGTGCCTTGACCGAGTGCCAATTTTGTCGTTGCAACGATATTCTTATAGCCTTCCTGACAGTCGTAATTCGTCTCGATCTCAATGTGGCCGGGAATTTGAATGACAGAGTCGTAGCTGTGGATGTTCATCTTGAAGTCGCCACATTCCGTGAACTGAAGTCCTTGCTTCTCGAACCATGTCTGTTCACCGGGTGCAAGATATGTGGGGGCTACTTCATTGTATGTTGGCATAGTGGGATCGTCCGGATCAACCCGGGTCTCCGCTGTGGTCTTCTTGGTTGTTTTCTTCTTTTTCTTCTTTGTCGTCTCCGTCGTGTTGCATGCAGCGCAGAGCAATGAGAACACAAGAAGGAGCGATAGTGCTATTTTACGTCTGTTCTTCATCTTCAAATTTCCTCGTCTGATATAGGGTTCTGACTCATTATAACATATAGACGAAATAGCTTTGGGATTTGTCTCGTATATAGAACAAGGACTGTCTCATATGAGACAGTCCTTGCTTTGTGGTGACCCTAAGGAGAATCGAACTCCTGATTGCGCCTTGAGAGGGCGCCGTCTTAAACCGCTTGACCATAGGGCCAAGTCACCACGCACTTTCCGAGTGCATGAAGAATGATACCATAAGATTTTGTGGCGCGCAAGTATAATTTGAAGAAATGTCAGAAAGTCTTTGTACCATTTTCTAAATATTCCTGTATACTTTATCTACATAATCGGTTATACTAAAAGGAACATATATTCTTATTAGAAAGTGTGACACATATGGATGAATATATCCGCATTCGTGGTGCGAGAGAACATAACTTACAGAACATTAATCTAGATATTCCGAGGAATAATCTGGTAGTCATTACCGGTCTTTCAGGATCCGGTAAGTCTTCGCTTGCGTTCGATACTATCTATGCCGAGGGTCAGAGAAGATATGTGGAGTCGTTGTCTTCTTATGCTCGTCAGTTCCTAGGTCAGATGGAGAAACCTGATTACGATAGTATCGACGGCCTTTCGCCTTCGATTGCGATCGACCAGAAGACAACGAGCCGTAACCCTCGTTCTACGGTAGGTACGGTTACGGAGGTCTACGATTACTTCCGTCTGCTTTATGCACGTACAGGCGTGCCGCATTGTTATCAGTGCGGTCGCGAGATTACGTCTCAGTCGATCGACCAGATTATTGAGCAGTTGATGGCCTATCCGGAAGGGACACGTCTCATCCTGATGGCACCTGTTGTTCGAGGGCGCAAGGGTGAATTCGGTAAGCAGATTGAGCAGTATCGCAAGAGCGGATATGCCCGTATTCGTCTGGACGGCTCCATCTACGAACTGGATGAGGACGATATCGATATTGATAAGAATAAGAAACATGACCTGGAAGTCGTGGTCGATCGTGTTGTGGTACGTGAAGAGTCGCGCTCTCGTATGACGGATTCGTGTGAGACCGCCTTAAAACTGGCCGATGGCCTGCTTCTTGCAGAGATTCAGGTACCGCAGGAGGACGAAGAAGGGAGCCGCACCTACGATACGACGGAAGTGCTTTTCTCACAGAAATTATCGTGTCCGGATTGTGGCATCAGTCTGGATGAATTGTCGCCGCGAATGTTCTCATTCAATAATCCGTTCGGTGCATGTCCGGAGTGTTCGGGACTTGGCAGTCATACCCATGTGGACCCGGATCTATGTGTACAGAAGCCGGAATGTTCCATCAATGAGGGTGCAATTACGACGGCAGGCTGGAAGTTCGATGATCCGAAGAGCTGGGGAAGAGCATTTATTGAGGCACTTTCCAAGCGTTATGGATTCTCTTTGGATACTCCGTGGAACAAGCTTCCGAAGCGGATCCAGGACATTATTCTCTACGGCAACGGTGGGGAGAAGATGGTCATCGATACCTCTCATAGTCTGTACCCGCGTGAGGGTGGATATGTCAATTCTTGGGAAGGTGTGATCCCAAGTGTAGAAAGAAGAAGCCGTGAGGCCTCTTCGGAAGAGATCAAGCAGCATTATGATCAGTATATGACTACTTTGCCGTGTTCCAGTTGCCATGGCGCCCGACTTAATCCTCAGTCGCTTGCTGTAACGGTGGGCGGGAAGAATATCCATGAAGTCTGTGCGATGCCGATTCAGAAGTGCATGAAGCATCTGCAGGGTGTGACGCTGAGACCTCGTGAGAAGAAGATTGCAGAGCCGATTCTGAAGGAGATTCTTGCGCGCCTTGGCTTCATGTGTGATGTTGGACTTGAATACCTGACGCTTTCACGTGCTGCAGCGACGCTATCCGGTGGTGAGGCACAACGTATTCGACTGGCGACTCAGATTGGTTCAAGTCTGACCGGTGTGCTCTATATCCTGGATGAGCCGTCTATTGGCCTTCACCAACGAGACAATAACCGCTTATTGGCGACACTACAGAAGTTGAAGCGTCTGGGTAATACAGTCTTGGTTGTGGAACACGATGAGGATACCATGCGTGCGGCGGATTGTATCGTGGATATGGGTCCAGGTGCCGGTGAGCATGGTGGATTCGTGATTGGTGTTGGATCCGCCGAGGAGATTATGAAGATTCCGGCGTCTGTCACCGGTCAGTATCTGAGCGGACAGAAGTTTATACCTGTCCCACGTAGAAGAAGGAAGCCGGATGGTCGATATCTCACGGTAGTGGGTGCATGCGAGAACAACTTGAAGAAGATCGATGTGAAGATCCCGATCGGTTTGTTCACCTGTGTGACAGGCGTCTCTGGTTCTGGTAAGAGTTCGTTAGTGAATGGGATCATTCTCCGTCAGCTTGCTACGGATCTCAATGGTGCACATCGTAGCAAGGGCTCTTGTGAGAAGATCACAGGCGTTGGTCATCTGGATAAGGTCATTGCCATCGATCAGTCACCGATCGGGAAGAGTCCGAGATCGAATCCTGCTACCTATACAGGATGCTTCGATCTGATCCGTGAACTCTTTGCGAATACACCGGATGCGAAGGCAAGGGGATATAAGAATGGGCGATTCAGCTTCAATGTGAAGGGTGGACGCTGTGAGGCTTGTAGCGGTGACGGTGTGAACCGAATTGAGATGCACTTCCTGCCGGATGTGTTCGTGAAGTGCGATGTATGTAAGGGTAAGCGTTATAACCGTGAGACCTTGCAGGTGAAGTATAAGGGCAAGAATATTGCGGATGTACTGGCCATGACGGTGGATGAGGCACTCGAGTTCTTCAAGAACGTGCCAAGAATTGCCAATAAGCTGGTTACTCTATCTGAAGTGGGACTTGGATATATTCGTCTGGGACAGCCTGCTACGCAGCTGTCTGGTGGTGAAGCCCAACGTGTGAAGCTGGCCACTGAACTGAGTAAGCGCAGTACCGGCCGAACATTCTATATTCTGGATGAGCCTACGACGGGCTTGCACATTGCGGACGTACATAAGTTGGTTGACATTTTGAACCGCCTGGCCGAAAATGGTAATACTGTTCTCGTCATTGAGCACAATCTCGATGTGATTAAGACTGCGGACTATATTATCGATCTTGGTCCGGAGGGCGGTGACAAAGGCGGCACAATCGTTGCCTGTGGTACACCGGAGGAAGTATGTGAAGTGGCGGGTTCTTTTACCGGACAATTCTTAAAGCCGGTGTTGGATATGACCCGTGAACGAATGACACAGATGCCTGCTCAAGAAGATGTGGAACAGCGAAACAAGATTCAACGTGAAGCGTTGGAGATTGCGGTAGGACCTAAGGTAAGAAGAAAGAGAAAGCCTCTGGAAGAGGATTGATGCGGATACGCGATCGCGCAGAAGTATTTAGGAAAAGGAAGAGAAGAATGAGTCTTTGTTCAATTTGTAAGAAGAACGTGGCGGTTGTCTTTACCACACGTTTTGAGAACAATAAACGGATTAATGAAGGATATTGCATCAAGTGTGCATTTGATGCAGGTATTGATGGTGTGGAAGAGATGTTCTCATCTGCGGGCATCAACGAGGGCAACGTGGATGAAGTGACGGAACGCATGAATGATGTCATGAATAACGCCCGTGCTGCCAATCCGGAGCAATTGTTCAAAATGTTGGTGAATAATGAAATGCCGTTCGATGATATGGAGATGCCTGAGGGTGACTTCATGGATGAGTTCGATGACGAGGATGAGGAAGGGGCTGCTGCGCCTTCGTTCCCATTTGATTTCTTCTCCATGGGCAGGAAGTCAAAAGAGAAGAATTCTGATGATTCGGATGAGGAGGATGACAATCCACAGGAGGAGAATAATGAATCGAACCTAGGATTGTTTAAGTTCGGAAAGAAACGAGATCCGAAGAATGTGAAGAAAGCGAAGAAACCGTCGAACAAGAAGAAATTCCTCGAGCAGTACGGCACGAATTTGACGAAACTTGCGAGTGCGGGGAAGATTGACCGTTTGGTCGGCCGCGAGAAGGAGATTGAACGTGTCGTTCAGATCCTGAATCGTCGATCGAAGAATAATCCGGCCTTGATTGGTGAGCCAGGTGTCGGTAAGACAGCGATTGCGGAAGGTCTTGCAGTGAAGATTGCAAATAAGGAAGTACCGCAGAAGCTTCTCAATATGTCAGTTTATCTGATCGATATGACGGCAATGGTAGCGGGTACGCAGTTCCGTGGTCAGTTCGAGAGCAGAATGAAGAACCTTGTCGATGAGGCCCGTGCGAACCAGGATGTCATCCTCGTTATCGATGAGATGCATAACATCATGGGTGCCGGCGATGCGGAGGGCGCGATGAACGCGGCGAATATTCTGAAGCCGGCTCTGGCAAAAGGTGAGATCCGCGTCATTGGATCTACGACCTTGGATGAGTATCGTCGCCATATCGAGAAGGATTCCGCTTTGGAGAGACGTTTCCAGAAGGTGATTATTGAAGAACCTTCTATCGAAGACAGTATCCAGATCCTGAAGGGTATCGCGGATTACTATGAGAAATATCACTTTGTAAAATTCCCGGAAGATGTCATCGAGTATGCGGTTCGTATGTCTTCACGTTACATCACGGACAGATTCCTGCCGGATAAGGCAATCGACCTTCTGGATGAAGCGGGTTCCCGTGCCAATCTAGAAGAAGTTCGCCTGATTAACTTGGAGAACATGAAGAAAGAACATGCGGCGCTGAGCGAGGAGGTCACTACGATCGAAGCGAGGATCGAGGCTGGCGCAACACCGGAAGAGATCGAGCAGGAGCATCTCTACGAACAACAGGCGGAGAAGAAATCTCGCGTCTTGCGACTGGAGAAGGAGATTAAGTCGCTGGAAGACGAACTAGAGCCGACAATTATCACAGCCGAGGATATTTCCAAAGTCATTGAGATGTGGACAGGTATTCCGGTGAAGCGTATTACGGAATCTGAGTCGGAACGACTTCTGAAACTGGAAGAGCGTCTGCATGAGCGTGTCATTGGTCAGGAGAAAGCGGTCAGTGCATTGGGACGTGCGATCCGTCGCAACCGTTCCGGATTCGGAAAGAAGCATAAGCCATCTTCGTTTATCTTTGTTGGTCCGACCGGCGTCGGAAAGACAGAGCTAGTCAAGGCGTTGGCGGAGGCGATGTTCGATCGTGAAGATGCTTTGATCCGCATAGATATGTCTGAATTTATGGAAGCCCATACTGTGAGTAAGTTGATCGGTTCTCCACCAGGCTATGTTGGCTATGACGATGGCGGTCAGCTGACAGAGCGCGTTCGCAGAAAGCCTTATTCCGTCGTGCTTTTCGATGAGATCGAGAAGGCGCATCCGGATGTGTTCAATATGTTGCTGCAGATTCTGGACGATGGCCGTCTGACGGATAGTCATGGTCGTCTTGTCAGCTTTGAGAATACAATCATCATTATGACGTCTAATGCAGGCACTTCTTTGAAAGCGAATGGATTCGGATTCGGTTCGGAAGGTCAGGTTGCATTGGAAGAACGCGTGAACTCTGCTTTGAAGGAACAATTCCGTCCAGAGTTCTTGAATCGTGTGGATGAGATCGTCATTTTCCAGGAACTTTCTCGCGAGGAGATCCGTCAAATTGTTGACTTGATGTTGAAAGAAGTAGCTGAGCAACTGATGGAGAAGGACGTGAAGCTCTCTGTCTTGAATTCGGCGAAGGATCAACTTGCCAAGGAAGGATACGATTCGAAGTATGGCGCAAGACCGCTTCGTAAGACAATCCAGCGTAGATTGGAAGATCCTCTGGCAGATATGTTCCTAAGTGGCAAACTGAAAGAAGCGAAGTCTGTGTCCATAGCGTATACAGACGACAAATTTACGTATAAAGTAGTGAAGAAACGCAAAGAGGAAGACTAATTATTACGTCAGAAGTACATGTTCCAACGCGGGCTACCTATTAAGAACGGTAGCTCGCGTTGATTTTTACGTAGTCGTAGGTAAAATCGCATGTCCACATACGATCGTTAAATTCACCGTCATTCAACTCGATACGGATGAGAATGTCGTGCTCAGAGAGCTTCTCTTTGGCAACGTCCTCATCGAAGGGGAGTGCGACACCATTCTCATATACAGGCAGCTCGCTTAAGAACATGCTGATCTTGTTCGGATCGATGTCGGCGCCGGAATATCCAAGTGCAGTAATGAAACGTCCGCAGTTGGCATCCTGACCGAAGATCGCAGTCTTGCAAAGCGGAGAACGGCAGATGGCAAGTACGCAAAGATAAGCGTCTTTCGCAGTCTTGGCACCGTTTACTTCAACTTCGACGAGCTTCGAAGCACCTTCTCCGTCGGATGCAATCATCTTGGCTAAGTCGAAGCAAAGAGCATGGAATGCTTCCTTAAAGATTTCGTATTCTTCAGAATCGGCGGTAATCTCTGGTGTCTCGGAAGCACCGTTGGCCATGATGACAACCATGTCGCATACGGATGTGTCGCCATCGACGGAGACGCGGTTGTATGTATCCTTCACGTTAGCGGAAATCATGGATTGCAGGACTTCCTGAGAAATATTCGCATCGGTGGTGAAGACGCTGATCATGGTGGCAAGGTTCGGGTGAATCATGCCGGAACCCTTCGCGATGGCCGCCAGTGTGATCTCTTTACCGAACAGGCTGACCGTTGCAGCAACTTCCTTCGGCTGAGTATCGGTCGTCATGATGGCGCGCTCGGCCAGATGACCGCATTCTTCGGAAGAACCGGCTTTCTCAAGAAGACCTGGGATAGCAGAAGTAATTAGGTCCAGCGGAAGACGGGAACCGATGACGCCTGTTGAAGCGGTGAGAATCTCATCTGGGGAGACCTTTAGGATCTCAGCAGCAGTGGTTGCCATCGTGGTCGCATCCTGTTCGCCCATCTCGCCAACGCAGGCATTTGCATTGCCGCTGTTGATGAGGATGCCGCGTACGGTGTCGCGGGAACGGATGATGGAGATCGAACGCGTCAGAGAGTGACCTTTGACAAGATTAGAAGTATAGACGCCGGCGATATGCGCGGGACGGTCTGAACCGATATACGCAAGATCTGGGTTGCCGTTCGGCTTCAGGCCTGCGTGTACGCCATTGGCGATAAATCCCTGAGGAATAGTAATGTAAGCATTCTCAATCTCCATGTGAAAAACCTCGATTTCCTAATTGTAGGCACATTATACACCAACCAATGGTGGTTTGCTATCATCGTTATACCCAATGTATGTGTACATATCGGATCTTATCGTGTATAGTATCTACGAAAAGTTTGGTGCGAAATTGAAATATGTGAAAAATAATGCTTGACATTTTGTTACGTAAAACATTATAATTTCGTAGTGCCTTTTGGGAGAAACTTGGTGGGATTAGCTCAGTTGGTTAGAGCGCTAGTTTGTGGCACTAGAGGTCATGGGTTCGACTCCCATATCCCACCCCACAATTCCCTTAGGGATTCATTGGGGTATAGCCAAGCGGTAAGGCACGGGACTTTGACTCCCGCATTCGTAGGTCCGAATCCTGCTACCCCAGCCATATGGTTCACTAGCTCAGTAGGTAGAGCACTTGACTTTTAATCAAGGGGTCTGGAGTTCGAGCCTCCAGTGAGCCACCAAGATTAATCGACCGTCTTCGCAGTTTCTGAGAAGGCGGTTTTTGTTTGTTCTGAAATCAGTTTAAGTCCCTAAATAGATTGACCGACTTGAATATATGAGAAACTGTGATATTCTTGTAACGTTTGTTAAATATTGCTCTGATACGATAGAGTTGATTACAAATATAAGATAAGGACACGTGTATGAAGAAATTCGATCGACATTCTGCTCAACGAGCAATCCTCCGCGCTTTGGCGGTTATTCTGTCGTTCACGTGTCTGTTCTGTAACCCGATAGACTTAAGACACATATTCGGTCGCGCGTTATCGTATGAGACAGTCGTCCGCGCAGATGATGAGACCTATGGCAATGCAACGATATGTGTCACCGATGCCAATATTCGTAATGCGCCGGGAACTGTTGGGACTTCAGTTATCGGTACACTCTATCGAGAATCTCGCGTCAATTGCGTTGAGGTCGTCACGCTTCCGTCAGATCCCAGTAATTATCTGCAGTGGTGCAAGATCGAGTATCTCGATTCTGCCGGACAGGTGGTTACCGGATATGTAGTAGACAGCTTCCTGTTCAAGGATGCGGACTACACAGAGGACGAAGCGTTTGAAGCAGAGATTGCCGAGTTCCCAGAGAGCTACAAGTTGAATCTCCGAGTAATACATGCCCGTCATCCGAATTGGCATTTCATTCCGCTTAAAGTGGATAAGAATTTCTCGGATGTCGTTGATCGTGAGTCGCGTTTGGGTGTCAGCTTGATTGAGAACACCGTAAATGACTCCTGGAAATCAGTCGAGCCAGGTGCATATGACTGGCAGACGGGTACTTTTACTGCATTTGATGGGGATTTGTGGGTCAACGCTTCGCGTGGTGTCGTTGCCTATTATGTTGACCCAAGAAATATGCTGACGGATCAGTCTATCTTCCAATTCCTTGAATTATCTTACGACCCTGAACATCAGACGTTGGAGAATATTCAAGGCATTTTGACCGGCACTTTCATGGAAAGTGCAACAATTACCGATTTGGACGGCTCGACGGCAATCACATATGCAATGGCCTTTCAAGAAGCGGCGGCGACTTCGGGCGCGAATCCGGTGTTCCTTGCTGCGAAAGTGCTACAGGAAGTATCTGGAAACGGCAGTAATTCAACAAGTGGTAATTATTATTCGGAACACTATAAGAAACAATACACAAATCTATATAATTACTTCAATGTAGGCGCTTCTTCAGATGTGGATCCTGTCGCCAAAGGTCTTGCTTTTGCAAGAGATGGTAAGCGTGACAGTAACGGCGTGCCGGATACCGAATACAATAACAAACTCAAGCTCCCATGGACTTCACCGATCTTATCGATCATGGGAGGAAGTGTTTTCATCGCGGATCGATATATCGGCGTTGGACAGAATACAACATATCTCATGAAGTTTAATGTAAAACCGGATGATGAGAATCAGTTCGGAAATCACCAGTACATGACGAACATTGCAGGTGCGAACTCTGAAGGCCTCAAGATGTATAAAGCTTATGCTGCGGGCGGGATTCTAGATCAGAATCTCTATTTTACGATTCCTGTATATTTGAATATGCCGGAACATGCAAGTGCTATGCCGGAAGCAAGCGGTAGCCCGAATGCATACTTGAAGTCGCTTTCTGTCAGTGGACAGGTGCTGACGCCGAGCTTCGATACGGTGAACTGTACGGAGTATTCATTGGTTGTGTCCGCATCTTGTACGTCGGTACACATCGATGCAGAAGCAGCTTCTCCGAAAGCATCCGTTACGGGTGCTGGGGATATCGCACTCGGTGAAGGTGTCAACGAATTGGCAGTTATCGTTCGTGCGGAGAATGGTGAGACCCGACAGTACATGCTCTATGTAGCAAGAAACACAGACTCGTATGAAAGCTATTTCACTACAGATCTAGTAAGTACAGAGAACTATTTCAGCGGTATTCAGCCCGATTCGACGGTTGGAGATCTCAAGGCACGCTTTACCATGTCGGAAGGATATACCGTCGATTATTTGAATATGAACGGTCAGCCCAAGGCAGATACGGAGCGTGTGGCAACCGGTGACTTGATTCAGATCATGGACAGTCAAGGCGCTCCAGTCTACATCAGTGCAGTATTTATCCGTGGTGATGCGAACTGCGATGGTAAAATCAGTTCGGCAGATCTTACATTGATCGCTCGATATATTCTACAAGAGGGCAATCTAACTGGTGCTGGTATGATGGGTGCTGATGCCAATCATGACGGCAAACTGACGGCCGCGGATCTCACCCTGATATCGAAACATATCTTGCAGGAAATGACGATTACACAGTAAAGAAATCATAAAGGCGAATGCCTGTGAAGAAAGAGGAATGAAAATGAAGAAGAAGATAACGAGTAAATTAGCTTCGTTAGCAAAGAAAGGCGCTTCGATCCTTGCTTCTGCTGCCGTGATGGTAGGTATGCTTCAAGCGGCCAAGGTCGTGGCGGACCCATCATGCGGACTTTCTAAGAGCGGTAAAGCGGAGGTTGGAAAGACCATTAGCATCAACGTCAGCGTAAGTGGGGACGGCCCATACGGTGGATATGATGGAAAAATCTCGTACGATAGCAGCTTCTTCTCGCTGGAAGGAATCAGTGCGGGTGGATATGGTGCTGCGAACTTCAGTCATTCTGGCTCAGTCTTTCTTGACTATAACTGCAATATCACTTCCGGTGCGACGATTGTTTCGATTCAGTTGAAATGCTTGAAAGAGGGTTCTACTTCGGTCTCTGTGGGTCTTGAAGTATCCAGCCTCGATGGTCTTGCAAGTTATAGCACCGGATCTTCGGCCAATATTGATATTACGGCTCCGGTCGTACTCTCGGGCAATAACTATCTGAGCAGTCTATCGGTTGCACCGGGTACATTGAGTCCTTCGTTTTCAAAAGATAAGACTAGTTATCATGTGACGGTGGGTGAATCGCAGACTTCCATTGCGGTTTCTGCGACTGCTGAACATCCGAAAGCCAGCGTATCGACCAATGGTGTTCAGAATAAGCTGTCCAAAGGTGACAACACAGTAAAAATCACGGTTACTGCAGAAAATGGTGACACTCGTACATATAAGATTCGTGTCACACGTGGTGCACCGACACCTACACCAGAACCTTATCCGGTCATTGTCTCGAATGGGGAAAGCTATACCATACTTGAGCCGAAGTCTCTGGAGAACGTGCCATCAGGATTCACTTGGTCACAGACGACTTACAATTCGAAGAACATTCCTTGTATGGTCGGACCGGATGGTACGCTCTTAATGTGGTTGCTATCGGATTCCGGAAATGGACTTTATCGTTATGATCTGACTTCACAGACGGTAACAGCTTGCTTTGCTTGCCAGACAGAAGCGAAGCAGATGATGTTTATGTCTTTCCCAGAAGGATTTGTTTGCCCTACAGGCTTTGAAGCCACAACATTTAAGTATAATGAGACGGATGTACCAGCATATCAGAATAAACAAGTAGAAGGTCAGCCACTTCTGGTCTATATTCTCGATGAAGAAGGACATGAGGGTATCTATTACATGGATGAGGAGACAATGATGCTCATTCCTTTCCGTGGTGACATGGCGGCTTTGATTGCAACCCCAACGCCTACACCGACACCTACACCGACGCCGACACCTACGCCGACGCCTACGAATTCACCGACGCCGACACCTACCGAAGCACCGAAGACTCTCTTTGGTGGTAGTTTCTACAAGGTATCAACGTTTATTCTTGGTGCATTATCTGTCATTCTTCTGATTGCACTGGTTATACTTCTGGTCCTTCGTGCGAAAGAGAATGCGGTTCATTTGGAAGAAGAATTAGACGTACCGACTGAGAAAACAAGTGAAGAATCGGTGGAAGAAAATGAGAATCCTTCTGAAGCGGAAGAAACATCCGATTACTATTATCAGTTTGGTGATGAAGAGGAGGCACCAAGAAGACCTGGAGCCAAGCGTGCAGGTGAAGATCTTGATCAAGGACCGACTCCTGATTTCCCAGAATTCCCGGAGAAGAAACCAGATGTCCCGGTGAAGCCTACCGCACCAGTAACGATCTTGAATGTCGTGGATGACACACCAACAGAAGAAGAGAACGATAATGAGCAAGAGCCCGAGAACTTAAGTGAGAGTGATGTTCCTGAGAAACTTGAAGAGGGTGAGACACCTGAGAAGTTGGAAGAAGGCGAAATCCCAGAGAAACTTGAAGAGGGTGAAGTGCTAGGTAAGCTTGAATCTGGATTAACGGATAAGGTCGATATTACGGAAGATTCCGATGCATCGGATGACAAAGCCGAAATCGAAGATGAAGCAGAGTCAGAAGATGAATCAAATGAAGAGTCAGAAGATGAATCAAATGAAGAATCAGAAGATGATTCGGACGTTGACCCGACGGATGACACGGGTAACGTGTAAGGAAGAGATGATCTATGGCAAAGTATGCAATTGTTCCCCCATTAAAGGGGAGTGTACTAACAATACAGACGGAACGGTTATACCTTTCCGTCTGTAAGCCTTCTTGGGCGAAAGCGGTGACGGCGTATCTTCAGAAGAATCGAGCGTATCATAAGCCTTATCAACAGACGCATAGCGATCAATACTATACGGTAGGCGAACAGAAAGAATATCTGCGATCTGATTTGAAGGATTATGAGCATAATGCGCAGGTTGCCTTCTGGATCACCAAACAAGATGATCCATATCGCGTGATTGGCCGTATTTCCTTCTATAGCATCATGCGTGGTTGTATGAATAGTTGCTTCGTCGGATATCACTTGGATGAAGACTTGGTGGGCAAGGGCTACATGTCTGAGGCCCTATCTGCAGGATCGGACTGCATGTTTAAGTTCTTCCATCTTCATCGAATCCAGGCGGATGTGATGCCTACGAATGAACGCTCGATTGCTTGTGTGAAGTCTTGTGGCTTCAAAGAGATGGGATATAACGAGAAATATATGGCAATTGATGGAAGCTACAAAGACCACATCATGTTCGCACTGCTGTCTTCGTATCCAGAAAAAGTAATATGAATGCAAAATACCATTTGCAATATTTCGTAAAGAATGGTGTACTATTAAATTAGGTAATTGAAGTAATTTGAGATTTGTGAGAAGGAGCGTAAGATATGAGACGATCTTCCTTAACGATAAAGACTTTATCCGTGGCAGTGCTGTGCGGCGTGATGTGTTCATTCTCAGCTTGCGGTGGCAAGAAAGAGGCAGAGACCACCACAACGGTTGAATCTTCTACCGAGACGACACCGATCATTACGACTGTGACGACAACTGCTGAGACAACGCTACAAGAGTATGGCATGTCTATTGCACCGAACGATGTATCCGTTACATGGACCGAGGAACCGATGGAGGCGAAGGTCATGTATGTCAATATTGCAGAGAAGTACCTGAAGATTCGTAAGGGTCCGGGCACGGATTATGATCAGGTAGGTACGCTTACCCGTAATATGCAGGTAGTTGTTGTCGCGAAGACGGATAACAATTGGTATAAGCTGGAAGACGGTTTCTATGTGTCTGGAGATTATCTCTCTGCAACGCCTGTCTGATTCTAATTCGATATTTAGATGAATTTATAAGAACTGTCTCGAAATAGAGCAATCTATTTTGAGACAGTTTTTCTATTATATTTCTATCGATTTTGCTATAATTATCTCAAATTTAATTGTGTGAGGTAGAGACATGGGCCTGTTTGATAAGAAGTTCTGTGATTTTTGCGGTGGCAAAATTGGTTTCCTCGGAAATCGTAAAGTAGAGGACGGTAATATGTGTACCGATTGTGCGAAGAAGATCTCGCCTTTTATGACGGATCGCCGCCAGACATCGGTAGCGGAGATGAAAGAACATCTCCAGTATAGAGAGAACAATCGGAATCACTTAGGACGTCTTCAAGATGCCCAGGTGTTCGGTCAGGATTCGGTCAAACTTCTGGTTAGTAGAAGTAATCATGTTTTCGCGGTAACGAAGGCAGATGTCGGAAATCTTGGCACTTACAATCCTGATGTGATCAATATTCCTGATGTGCAGAATGTAAATGTTGATATGAAGGAGTACAAGAACGAAGAATTCTATCGGGATAGCCAAGGCAATCGTAAGAGCTTCAATCCTCGCAGATATAAGATCAGTTATGACTATATCGTAACCATCCATGTACGAAACAAGTGGTTCGACGAGATGAGCTTCAAGTTGAACCAGAACCGCGTGGAGAGTACGAATCTTGCTGTCAATATGAAGTACAACACGATGTCGGCGGAGGTGAAGGCGGCGCTTTCTGCGTCGGCAGGTGCATATCCTGGCGAGACGGAAGCTGAACGAGTACTCAGAGAGAATATAGAGAGAGCTCAGCGCTTTACGGATCCGAAATATGCCGCACAGGAAATGATGAGAGCTCAAAATGAAGCGCTTAAAGCTGCTGCAAATAGCAACAATCCAGTCGAGGGATTGATGAAGATAGGATTTTCCGTGAATCATCCTTCCGTGCAACCAGGAAAAGATTTTATTAGCGTGTCGGCTAAATTATATGACGCAGGGATTCCTTTGCCGGCCATGTTACAAGTGATTGATACGGAACAAGCACCTAGCAATGATCCGATGATTGTTGAATTCGCTGATTGTTACCATCAAGCAAGAGCTCTGGGAGTCAATCGGGACGCGATGAGATCAATTGTTCAGGAAGCCGATTTTCTTGAACCACAGTTGAAGCCGGCTCATATAAATCCGTTTGTTCACATCGTACTACAGCGTCCGGAAGTGCGAAATCTTTATCGAACCCAAGCGGGTACAGCATCTGCACCTGTGATGATGATGGCTTCTGCGACGAACGCTGCGTGGAATTGCCCGACCTGCGGTCAAGCTGGAATCGTTGGCAATTTCTGTTCTACATGTGGTACGAGAAAACCTCAGTAATCTTATTCATTGACAGAACTCACGAAGGACTTTCTCCAATTTCAAACGGTTGGAGAAAGTCTTTCTTGTTTGAAATTTAATACTAGACATTCATGAAATGGTGTAGTATTATATCTAAGCAAGTTTTCCAAGGCATGCACGAAAGTGATATGCGGGTGTAGTTCAATGGTAGAACTTCAGCCTTCCAAGCTGACCACGTGGGTTCGATTCCCATCACCCGCTCCATGAATGACGACCAATTGGTCGTCATTCTTACAACGTGGGTCTATAGCTCAGTTGGATAGAGCAACAGCCTTCTAAGCTGTGGGCCGGAGGTTCGAGTCCCCCTAGGCTCACCACGATGATGCGACCATCTTTCCGAAGTAAACGGGAAGATGGTTTTTTACTATGATTCTCTTCACTCACGCTAAACTTTGTATAAAAATAGTCGTAGCACCACATTATGTTGTGGTATAATTGCATGGATTATACATTTGAGAGGTTGAGGATATGCCAAGTAAGTCGAATTATGGTAACGATACCATTACTTCCCTTAAAGGTGCGGATCGTGTAAGAAAACGTCCTGGAGTTATTTTTGGTTCGGATGGACTGGAAGGATGCGAGCATTCTTTCTTCGAGATCCTGAGTAACTCTATCGATGAAGCCCGTGAAGGTTATGGAGACAGGATTGAGGTCGTGCGTTATAAGGACGGCTCCATCTCTGTTGAAGATTTCGGCCGTGGCATCCCACTTGACTATAATACGAAGGAACAGCGCTTCAACTGGGAACTCGTCTATTGCGAATTGTACGCTGGTGGTAAATATAACAACGATACCGGTGAGAACTACGAATTCAGCTTAGGTCTCAATGGTCTTGGTGCCTGCGCGACGCAGTATTCCTCTGAATTCTTCGATGTAACGGTATTCCGTGACGGCTTCAAGTATAATCTGCATTTCGAGAAGGGCGAGAATATTGGCGGTCTCTTCAAAGAAGCGACTCGTTTCAAGCGGACGGGTACGATCCAGAGATGGAAACCAGACCGCGAAGTATTCACCGATATTAATATTCCACTTACATCTTTCCAGGAAATCATGAAGCGCCAAGCTGTCGTCAATAGCGGTGTGACCTTCATTCTGAAAGACGAAGAGAGCGGTGAAGAGTTTACCTTCTGTTATCCTTCCGGTATTGAAGGATACGTTGCTGAATTCAGTGGAGAGAAGGGTCTTTCTGCTCCGTCCTCCTTCGATGGTATGGGGCGTGGTAAGGATCGTCCGGATAAGCCGGAATATAAGGTGAAATGCCAAGTCTCTTTCTGCTTCAATAACGAAGTGAATGTATTGGAGTACTATCACAACAGTAGTTTCCTTGAACATGGCGGTGCACCGGATAAGGCGGTGAGAAGTGCTTTTACCGCAGAAATCGATAAGCAAATCCGTGCACGAGACAAGTATAAGGCGAACGAGAGCAAGATCGTCTTCCAGGATATTGCAGACAGCTTGATCTTAGTCACCAGTTCTTTCTCCACACAGACCAGTTATGAGAACCAGACGAAGAAGGCCATTACCAATAAGTTCATCCAGGACTTCATGGCAGATCTGATCCGCCAGAAATTGGAGATCTGGTTCATCGAGAACAAGCCGGAAGGCGACCGTGTCGTGGAGCAGATTCTGATTAACAAGCGTAGCCGTGAGAATGCGGAGAAAACGCGTCTCAATGTGAAGAAGAAGCTCATGGGCAGCATCGATATCAACAATCGTATCAAGAAGTTTGTCGATTGTCGTACAAGAGATGTGAATCAGCGTGAACTCTATATCGTAGAGGGTGATTCCGCTTTGGGTTCCTGTAAGATGGGGCGCGATGCGGAGTTCCAGGCGATCATGCCGGTACGTGGTAAGATTCTTAATTGCCTCAAAGCCGACTACGGTGTCATCTTCAAAAGTGAGATTATCACCGACCTGATTAAGGTGTTGGGCTGTGGCGTAGAGATCCAGACGAAGCATAACAAGGATCTTTCTTCTTTCGATCTGTCGCTCCTTCGTTGGAACAAGATCATCATCTGTACCGATGCCGATGTCGACGGATTCCATATCCGAACACTGATTCTAGCCATGATCTTCCGCCTGATGCCGTCTTTGATCCGCGAAGGTAAGGTCTATATTGCTGAATCACCATTGTTCGAGATCACATATCGCAACAAGGGCGAAGAGAAGACTTTGTTCGCTTATAACGAGAAAGAGAAAGCCGATATCCTTCAGAAGTATCCGGCTGAGAAATGCTCCATTCAACGTTCCAAAGGTCTTGGTGAGAATGAGCCGGAGATGATGTGGGAGACCACTATGAATCCGGTGACCAGACGTCTCATCAAGGTCGTTCCGGGTGATGAGCAGGCCACGATGGAGACATTCGAACTCCTTCTGGGTGATAATCTTGCCGGACGTAAGGAGCATATCGAGCGTGACGGACATCTCTATCTTGAGATGCTCGATGTAGATTGATGCCGTCTTAAGTAGAAGAATTTGTTAGAACGAAAGTATTGTGAAGGATAGATAACATGGCCAAGAAGAGTTCGAATAATATTGATTCTGATTCGATGGAGAAGAATTCCCTCAAGACACAGTCTCAGGGTCTTCCACCGGCGGATCCGGTTCTGCAGGATATTAACGATACCTTAGAGACGAATTTCATGCCTTATGCGATGAGTATCATCGTATCCCGTGCAATTCCGGAGATCGACGGATTCAAACCGTCTCACCGTAAATTGCTCTATACGATGTATAAGATGGGTCTTCTGACCGGTAACCGTACGAAGTCTTCCAATGTCGTTGGACAGACGATGAAGCTTAACCCTCATGGTGATATGGCTATCTACGAGACGATGGTAAGATTGGCTCGTGGTAACGGCTCTTTACTCCATCCTTACGTGGATTCGAAGGGTAACTTCGGTAAACAGTATTCACGTGATATGCAGTGTGCGGCGCCAAGATATACCGAGGTACGTCTCGAGAAACTCTGTGAAGAGCTCTTCCGCGGACTGGATAAGAATGCGGTTGATTTTACCGATAACTACGACGGTACCATGAAAGAACCGGTGCTGCTTCCTGCGACCTATCCGTCTATTCTTGTAAACAGCAACCAAGGTATTGCGGCCGGCATGGCTTCCAATATCTGTTCATTCAACATCCGAGAAGTCTGTGAGGCAACGATCGCTTATATGAAGGATCCGTCTACGGATCTGCTTACGATCATGCCGGCACCTGATTTCCCAGGCGGAGGCCTGATTCTCTACGATGAGAACGCGATGCGAAGTATCTATGAGACTGGACGTGGTCCAATCCGTATTCGTTCGAAGTACTTGGCGGATAAGGCTCACAACCTGATTGAAATTACGGAGATCCCTTATACGACGACGGCAGAAGCGGTCATCGATGAGATTACTGAACTTGTTAAGTCCGGTAAGGTGAAAGAGATCAACGACGTGCGTGATGAGACGGACCTCGATGGTCTGAAGATCTGTATCGAGTGTAAGCGTGGTACGGATCTGGATGCACTGATGACGAAGCTATTCCGCTTCACGAAACTGGAAGATGTATTCTCTTGTAACTTCAATGTGCTGATCAATGGTACACCGAGAGTCCTAGGTGTCTCTTCACTGATTGCCGAGTGGATCGTCTGGAGAAGATCCTGTCAGAAACGAGAAGTGGTCTATGAGATGGATAAGAAGAAGGATAAGCTCCATCTTCTCAATGGTCTTGCTAGGATTCTTCTGGATATTGATAAGGCCATCGCCATTATTCGTAATACGGAATTGGAGTCAGATGTTGTACCGAACCTCATGAAGGGATTCGATATCGACAGTCTGCAGGCCGAGTATGTCGCGGAGATTAAACTTCGTAATATCAACCGTCAGTACATCCTGAATCGCACGGCAGATCGTGAGAATCTGGAGAAGGAGATCAAAGATCTGGAAGATATCCTGAAGAAGCCGGAACGCTTAGATGCGTTGATTGTGAAGGCATTGGAGAACGTGGCGAAGAAGTATGGACAGCCACGTCGTACTGAATTGCTACAGGCAGAAGAGGCAGTGACATTCAATGATTCGAACATGATCGAGGATTATAATCTGAAACTCTTCCTGTCTGATCACGGATATATCAAGAAGATCGCTTTGACGAGTCTTCGCAGTGCTGGTGATCTGAAGATCAAAGAAGATGATGCAATCGTGATGGAACTGGAGGCAACCAATAAGTCCGAGGTGCTGTTCTTCTCCGATAAGTGCAACTGCTACAAGATGCGTGCGCACGAGTTGCCGGATACCAAGCCGTCTGAATACGGTGGATACTTGCCGAATCTGCTTTCCATGGAAGAGGGTGAGCGAATCATCTTCATGCATGTGGCCGGCGATTATTCGGGAAATGCACTGTTCTCCTTCGCTAATGGTAAGATTGCGAAGATTCCGATGGTCTCCTATGAGACGAAGCAGAATCGTAAGAAGCTGATCAAGGCCTATAGTGATCTTTCACCAATCGTATCGATTCACTATTTGACAGAAGATGTTACAATGGCAGCATATTCGAATCTGCGTAAGGCGATCGTATTCGATACTTCGTTGATTCCGTTAAAGACAACACGTTCGACACAGGGTGTGCAGGTCCTGACGGCTAAACGAGGAAGTCTCATGACTGAAGTCAAGCGACTGGAGGAGACGGGCTTTACAGATCCTGAGTATTATCGTGTCAGAAGATTACCTGCCATCGGATATTATCTGAAAGAAGAGACCATCGAAAGCAGGCAACTGACGTTAGGAGATCTATAAGAAGATGATGGAGTTTGGCGGAAATCGGGTTTCGATGGATCGCCCCCGTTCCATAGGAATGTGGGCCCTGATTGTTCTGTCTATCGTCAGTTTGGTCGTCATGCTGTCCATCATGATTTATGTGCGCAACGATAATGAGCGTCTTGCCGGTGTAATGCCTGAGTTTGAGCAGGCACTGAATGAGAAGGATTATGCCAAAGCGCTGTCCATGTACCGAGAGATGAATGATATCATCATTAATCGTGATCCGGGCGATGACAGTGATATGACCGGTGAATATGAGATCCTGAGCCAAATGGAAGCGGTGGTCAATGAACGTGTCATCACGATTGAAGATAAGATTCGCTATGAACGATACCAACCTACGATCGATGATATTGCTTTCTTAGAAGGTCTTAGTGAATTGACTGGTGCACGTATGACCGTGTGGCTTACGGGTCTTTGTGAAGAATTCTTGCTTGGAACGATCGAGAAACCAACGCTTGTCTTTATTTTCGAGAAACTGGAAAATCTTTCTAATTTACAGGCTGCTACACATCCACTTCGCACAGAAATTGACGAGATAGAGCTTTCACGTGGTGATGTACAGACCGCTGAGAATTTGTTCGCGAATGAAGAGTATATCGAGGCAGTCGATTATTATGAGTATGTGCTGGAGAATTCTTCAGGTTTCGTCTATAACTTTGTTAGCGAACGCTTGGAGAACTGTAAGCTTGTGATGTATCGACCGATGATGGAGAAGGCCGATCACATGTTGTCGAATTTTCAGTACTATTCGGCGGAAGAACTGCTGTCTGATCTGGCGCGAATTTTCCCAGATGATCAGATCATTCAGTCCAATCTCTTCGTTGCGACGTCAAATACATCTCCGGTCGTGGATTATCAGGGCGTTGTAGAAGTTGTCTGTGTGAAGCCACTGATTGCAGACACAGAGGTGGCCTTCGAGATCAACTATGTTGCCTCTACAGATTCCTACTATTTGACCACATCTGAGTTCCGAGCCGTTCTGGAAAGCCTCTATGCGAAGAATTATTGCTTGATTGATCCAGCCACAATGGTCGATATGGAGAACCCAGATTTCCTCAATATCCGTGATGTCGTGATTCCGGAGGGGAAGAAGCCGCTGGTCATCGTGTTGGAAGATTATTCTTATACACCATCGGAAAGTCAGATTGGCGTATGCCAGAGACTTGTATTGAACGATATGGGGCAGGTCTGTGGCGAATATGTCGGTGCTTCCGGCCAGGTCGTTGTGAGCCGAAATAGTGAAGCTATCGGAATATTGGATGCTTTTATCGAAGCGCATCCGGATTTCTCTTATAACGGTGTAAAAGGTGTCATTTCTCTGACAGGTTATCAGTCTGTGTTCGGATATATTACTGATCGTGACCAAGTAGAAGACCGTAATGCGGCCTTGACTTCTTTGGGACTTCCGGAGATTTCACCGACCGATGCGGAAATCGAGAAGAATCGTGAAAGTGTCATTGCGATTGTTGATAAGCTGAAGAGCTCGGGGTGGATTCTTGCCTCTTCGACATATGGCTTCATTAACTGCAATCACTGTGAGTGGGAGACCATTCGAAGTGATACGGAGAAATGGCTGAATCAGGTTGGAAAGTTGACCGGTCCGGTCTGTATGCTGGTTTATCCTAATGGCGATTACGTAAAAGGTTCAGATTCTAGATGTATATATCTGAAAGAACAAGGCTTCCGAATTTTCTTCGGTGTGGGACCGAGCGCGTACAATACTTATGGAGATAATTACCTCTATTTTGACCGCTGTATGTTAAATGGAGATACTTTGCGTAATGTGGATTTCACACGATTGTTTCAGGTAGAAGAGGTTTATGATGGACATCGTAAAAAAGGTCTCTGAGATTCTATTGTTTGTTTTGCTTGTCGTTGCGCTTGCTGCGATATTTCTCATGTATTCCTCTAAAATAAAAGGAACGAAGCACGATTATGTCAAGGTAAGTAGTGCAGAGGAGTTATTCGATGAATTCTATCGATGTGTCTATTCGTTTGAACCTTACATGTATGTGAAGACAGATTCATATGAGACGTTTAATTTGTACTGGGATGAGCTTACAGAAAGTGATAGTATTCACGCAGTTTTCCGTCAAGAAGGCGGACAGATTCGATATCAAGAGACGAATAAAGGTTGCTATGTCGAATTTGCGATTCAGTACAATGCATGTGGTCAAGCGATGCAGTATTTATATGCTAAAAATGTAAATGAATATCCAACTGGTAGTGCTCAGAACGTAGGGCAGGAACTTCTTCGCATTAAAGGTCTAATGATTAAAGATAGCATGAGCGATGTGGAGAAAGTGAGAAGTATTCACGATTATATCGTCTCGTCATATCGATATAACATGAGAGGCGAGGGGTATGAGTGCTGGACTTGCGAGACGCTTCTCAATACTGGTGCAGCGACGTGCCAAGGATATACTGAAGCTTTTACGGCATTATGTCTCCTTTCAGGAGTGGAGTGCCGAGCGGTCAGCGGTATAGCTTTCAATAATCTCACAACAGAAGGTCATGCATGGGCGCAGGTTTGTATTTCATCCACTTGGTATCACGTCGATGTTACGTGGGACGATCCTGTGCCGGATACACCGAACATGGTCCGTTATGATTATTTCTTGAAGAGTGATTTCTCCATGAAATACACGCATAAATGGAGTGAATACTTCGAAGAGTGCGATATGGACTACAAGTCGTAACTTTGAACTTTATATTACCAAATTGTGTTTTTTAACGATTTTGTGTAGACGAAAAAAACGGATAACACTATAATGACAATAGGTTCATTTTGGAGGTAGATTATGGCTAAGGTCGATAAGTTAAGTGATTTTATCGTAGAAGAGAAGATTATTTGGCAGGATAAGAAACGCGTACTCGGGTTACCGCTTACTTTTACCAAGTATTCTTTCAGCGAGAACCGTCTGTTTGTTGAGAAAGGCTTTATTAAGTCCACTAAAGATGAGTTGCTGATGTATCGTATTCTCGATGTGAAGTTGACCAAGTCTTTCTGGCAGAGAATCTTCCGTGTTGGTACCATCCAGCTCTCTACTGCAGATAAGTCTACACCTATCATTCTCCTTGAGAATATTAAGAACCCAGACCGTACTCGTGATGCACTGAGTGCCATCGCTGAGAAGGAACGTGATGAGAAGCGCGTTCTTGGTAAGGAAATGTTTGGTGCGGCTGCCAATGATGGTGCGGTGGCATCAGATGTATTTCTCGATTAATTGACTACATACTTTCGAATGACTTCTTGTTATTCGAGATTGAATAAAGGGGCTTAAAGTGGAAACCAGACTAGATCGATATGAGGGAGCGCGAGAGAATAAGATCGCTCAACTTCGGCAATTGATTAAGGAATCCGATAATATCGTATTCCTTGGTGGTGCTGGTGTGTCTACAGAGAGTGGAATCCCAGATTTCCGAAGCGGTGAGGGTATTTTCAACCAGGAGAGCGGACTTTCTTATCGTCCTGTTGATATCATCAGCCATTCGTTCTTTGAGGCGCATCCTGACGAGTTCTTCGATTTCTATAAGCGTAAGCTCTGCTATCCGAAAGCTAGACCGAATAAGGCGCATCGTGCGTTGGTTCGCCTTGAGAAGCAAGGTAAATTGAAGGCAACGATTACGCAGAATATCGATAACCTTCACCAGATGGCTGGAAGTACTACCACAGTTGAACTTCATGGTTCTGTATTCCGTAATTACTGCCTCGAATGTGGCGAGAAGTATTCCTTGAGTTATGTTCTGAAGAGCAAGGGCGTCCCTCATTGTAAGAAGTGTGGCGCGATTGTTCGTCCGGATGTTGTGCTCTATGAAGAGCATCTGGAACATGAGAATATTGACCGTGCCGTCAAATCCATCAAGAAAGCGGATCTTCTGATTATTGGTGGTACATCGCTGACCGTGTATCCTGCTGCGACTTTCGCGCAGTTCCTTAAGAGTGATCGTGTGGTCATCATCAACAAGAGTTCTACTTATCTGGATCTTCAGGCGATGCTGACGATTCATGACAGTATCGGTGCCGTACTTGATGAGGCAATTTCGAAGTATATACCGAGAAAGAAGACTGCAACCAAGAAGACTACGGTGAAGAAGTCCACTGCGAAGAAAGAAACGGCGAAGTCATCTACTACTAATGCTACTTCTAAGGCTACTTCGAAGACATCTGCAACCCAGTCTAAAACGAAGTCTGGAATCAAGTCGCGTACTTCGACAAGTAAATCGGCAGCTTCAAAATCAAAAGATGAGAAGAAAGATTGATCTTTCATGAGCAATACTATCGAGAATCGAGATCAAGTTCTGCAAGCGCGCCAGGCTTATCTAACTGAAGAACTTCACATAATTGAGCAACAAGATGAACATCTAGCGTCTTTGCGAGGCGTTTCTTTTGTTGTGACTGCACTTGGTATAGGACTCTATTTCTGGAAGAAGAATCTGATTTTCCTTATTCCTTCCGGCATTGCATTTGTACTATTTATTGTTTTTGTTGTGCTTCATAACCGCAAGAAAGCGGTTTATAAGCGCTGTCTTGCTATTAAAGAGATACATGATATCTATATCGCGCGTACCCAGCATGATTTTACGAAGATTACAGATGACGGATCAGATTTGGCCATGAAGTCTCATCCTTTTGCCGGTGATCTGGATCTATTTGGTCCCAATTCCTTGTTTGCATTAATTAATGTCGGTCATACGGCTTATGGTCGCAAACAACTACAGCGATGGCTTCTTTGTGCTTCTGAAGAGAACATCAGTAAAGAGGATATTCTAAGAAGACAAGCCGCCGTATCTGAGCTTGCGGAACAGTATGAGAAAGTGGAAGAGTTGGAAGCGACCACGAAGATGAATGTGAAGAAGAAGGGTTCGCCCTCGGCACTTCTTGGTTTCATCAAGATGGGCCTTCAGGAGTTCGGCAAGAGGATGATCTTTGCTAGGATCTTTGCAACCTGTGGCATCTGGATCAGTTTAATTCTCAGTATCTTCATCAATAGTAAGATATTTATGGTAACCGCCGGATTCGTTCTGATTCAGTTCGGTCTTATGACGATTACATATAAGCGTCATGCTACTTCGTTTATGGTTGTTGAGAAGTTCTATCCCGAGCTTCGTGCCTATGCGAAGATTTTCACTGAACTCGAGCGTGTGGACGTGAAATCCGATTACCTTCAGTCTTTGCGGAATCGTCTTTATGGAGAGAAAGAAGGACAGACCCAGAATCAGACGGCTTCGAATCAGCTTAATTCACTCTATCGGGTCTGCCTTATGGTTCAGGCGAGGATGCAACCGCTTCTTTATTTCGTACTGAATCTTGTGTTCCTCTATGATGAGATGTGTATTAGACGTCTTAATCGTTGGCGTGAGGAGTCTGGAAGCGAGATTCCGGATAAGCTTCTTGCAATCGGAGAATGGGAAGCTCTGATGAGTCTTTCTGTTCTGAAGACGATCTATCCAGATGGATGTATTCCTGAAATTGTGGAAGAAGACCATCCATTCTTCCGCGGAACAAAGATTGGTCATCCACTGATTCCAACACATAAATTGGTTAGAAATGACTTCTCCCTTGACCATGGATGTGCCATGATTACAGGTTCGAATATGTCTGGTAAAACCACTCTCCTTCGTACAGTGGGTATCAATACGGTCCTTGCTTTTGCCGGTGCTACATGTCCTTCACAGTCTCTTTCTTTGTCGATGATGCGTCTGGCTGCATCCATGCGAATAGAGGATAATCTTGGTGAAGGCGTCTCGACCTTCTATGCTGAACTTCTGAAGATTGAGCGTATTGTCCGTGCTTCGGAGTCCAATACACCGCTTCTTTATCTGATCGATGAGATATTCCGCGGGACGAATTCGAAAGATAGGACAGACGGTGCGTGGACGGTACTCAAGAAACTTCATGCGCCGCAGATTATCGGTATGATGTCTACCCATGATTATGAACTCTGTAAAATGGCGGATCAGGATGAGGTCGATCTTAGCTTCTACCATTTCTCTGAATTCTTCGATGAAGAGGGTATGCATTTTGACTATTTGCTGAAAGATGGAATGTCCACTGAAACCAATGCGAAGTATCTCATGCGCATGGTGGGAATTGTTGATTCAGACGAGATGTAGTGTATACTTCTGTGCTCTTGCATTGAACGATGAAAATGTTAAAATAGTTGCAACTTATGAATAGAGGTGTCTTTATGGAATCTTATACCCAGCAGATGAATTACTTTGGAAATACGAACCCTGAGGCACTTCTTGCCAAGTACGGGTCTCCACTTTATGTCTATAACGAAGATATTTTGCGCCGACAGATGCGAAGAGTAGCAGGCATCTTGGTGAACCATCGTTTTACATCTAATTTCTCCATTAAGGCGAATTCTAATCTAACGATCCTTCGTATGGCGTATGAAGAAGGACTCAATGCGGATGCGATGAGCCCAGGTGATATTTACACGATTAAGAAGGCGGGATTTCCGAGTGATCGTATTTTCTTTGTGCCGAATAATGTCTCGGAAGAAGAGATGCAGTATGCCATTGATGAAGGGGTTATGCTGAGTGTCGATAGTTTGGCTCAGTTAGAGATGTTTGGCCGTCTCTGCCCAGGTGGACGTCTTTCGGTTCGTCTGAATCCGGGTGTTGGTGCGGGTCACCATGAGAAGGTCGTTACTGCCGGAAAGAAGACGAAGTTCGGTGTGGCTGCACAGGATATCGCGAAGATCAATGATGTTGCCAAGAAGTATGATCTACATATTGTCGGATTGAATCAACATATTGGTTCCTTATTTATGGATTTTCAACCGTATTTGGATGCGGTATCTAATTTCCTGCATTATGCGGAAGATTTTGAAGAATTAGAGTTTGTGGATTTCGGTGGTGGATTCGGTACACCTTATCACAAGCTGGATGATGAAGCGGAATTCGATATTGAGGCATTCAAGGTGGCGCTCGACCAACTTCTTACGGATTGGAAGAAGAGGACCGGACGTGACCTGCTCTTTAAGATGGAGCCCGGTCGATATATTGTTTCGGAAGGCGGCGTCTTACTTGGAAGCGTGCATGCGGTGAAGGAGAACTATGGACATAAGTACATCGGTACGGACATTGGTATGAATGTGCTTCTGCGCCCCGCTTTATATGATGCACACCATGATGTGGAGATCTATCGAGACGGTAAGCCTGTCATCGATGGCACGAAGGAGATCTACTCTGTGGTTGGTAATATCTGCGAATCAGGTGATATTGTTGCCAAGGACCGTGAACTTCCTGTGACACAAGAAGGCGACATTGCAGTCGTGCTGGATGCCGGTGCATATGGCTATTCGATGAGTTCGAATTATAATAATCGTCTTCGCCCTGCAGAGGTGCTGATCGATCTTGATGGAAATGACCGACTGATTCGCAGAAGAGATACTTTCGACAATCTGATGCGCGGATTTGAGATATAAAGGAAATTTTACAATATATCTCTCAATTTATGTTGTGGGACTTTAACTGTTGATTTATAATTAGTCCTATATGGAAGTTGGGGGATTATTATGGCTGATTTTGCGGAGATACTACAGGATTACAGTTCGCTTGTAGTTGATTATTCTGCTTTGCTCGAATTGAATGATTCTGGTCTGGAAGAAGCGCTGATTCAATCTGTAATTGACTTAAACAAGACGGTCTTTGTGAGTGGTTCATTCAAGGCTTTCCATGAATCGGCAATCAAGGCTGGAAATGATTCTGAACGCGAGATGATCTCTCAGATTAAGTTGTCCATGAAGGCCTTGGTCGATGCACATCTTCTTCGCGCAAATAAGCAGGCTTCCATTGTGAATTTCTTTCTTGAACATATGGGCAACGAGGATGAGTGTTTCTTTATTGGCCGGAACAGTAATGCTTTCTCCAGATTGAGAAATATCAATGCACAAGGTAGAAGTGCAATTTTCGTTATTGACCATGGAAAACTTCGTTTCTATCCGAGTATTGCGGATTGCATGGAATCTGAGAGACCTTATTCCGTTAATCCTATAGCCGGAAATAGTAATTTCATTGCGCTAGATTATTATTTCAGTGTAGGCGACAGCTTGGTCACGGATGATCAGGAGACGGTGACGCTGACTTCTTTAATTAGTACCGGTGCAGAAGGTCTTGTGTTCTGTACCAATGATGAGGAGTTTGTAGCGAAGGTCTATCACCGTGGTGGCATCACGCCGCTTCGTTGGTACAAGCTGATGAAGATGCGTGAATTAGGATTGGATGCCAAGAATATCTGTTGGCCGGTGAAGCTCCTTTATTCGAAAGATAAGACACCGGTCGGTTACTTGATGAGGAAAGCTTCAGGTCATACGATCAGCCGTGCTTTTGACGGACCGGATGCCATGGAGAAGTATTTCTCCAATTGGTCGAGACTTGACGTAGTGGAGTCAACACTTGGATTCTTGCGAATCATGGATTACCTGCATCTGCATGGTGTATTGGCGGGAGACATCCAGTTGAAGAACGCGATGATCGATGACAGCGGTATTTATCTGATCGATATCGACAGTGTACAGTATCAAGATCTTCCATGCCCAGTTGGAACGGAAGAATTTACTCGCCCGGAGCTTTGGGATAAATCATTCGTTTCTTTCCTCCGTCGTCCACAGGACGAGGATTATTCAATTTCGATTCTCGTGTTCTCCATGCTGTTCTGTGGTCAGCATCCTTATGCGCAACGTAATGGTCTTGAGACACTGCGTGATGAGATGGAAGCGTTATCTTTCCCATATACAGTGGATGACAGCGAGAACGAGCGTATCCCAATCGGAGGATACGATAAGATTTGGGATGCACTTACGCCTGAATTGAAAGATATGTTTGTACGTGCTTTCTCCCAAGGCGAGATATTCGAGTGTGCAGAGTGGACGTATGCGTTGGAAGATTATAGAGATCAACTGAAGAAACATGTGTTCGAAGATGAGGAGTACTATCGGGTATTCCCGTATCGTGTGGCGGATGAGAAGAAGCCGACCAAGCGTCCTGTTCCTAGATCTACGTACAACAACCCGGTTATCAATACGGGGGTGAGTGCACAAAGCGGAGCAAGCCGTTCAAATTCGTCCGCTTCTACTATGCGTTCTGCGTCTTCCAAGTCGGAGGATACGTCTCTTAATGCACATCTGTATCCGAGTCATTCCGCATCATCGACTACGACTTCTTCCTCGAGGGGCGTGTCAGGAAGTTCTAATTATTCGAATGCTAAGTCATCAGGTGGCGGAATTTCTGCATTACTTGAACAATATAAGTGGCTATTAATCTTCTTTGCGATTTTCTTAGTGGTAATTATTGTTTTCACTCTGAAGTTGGCATGAAGTGGATGAGAAAAGGAGCAAACTATGGCAAATGAAGAAATAGGCGGTTTTTCAAAATCTGATTTCGGGAGTAGCACTCGTCGACGTCTTCCAATCTGTTTCTGTCTGGATGTCAGTGGTTCTATGGCCGGCTATCCAATCGAACAACTGAATGATGGACTTCAGAGTTTCTTTTCTTCGATTCGTGAGAATGAAGAGACAAGATCTTCGGCGGATATTGCAATCATTACATTTGGTGGTTCGGTGGATATCTTTCTTCCTTTCGGTAAGGCAAGCAAAGAGAAGAGTATTCCGCGTATTCAGGCAACGACAAGTCTGACGCCAATCGGTGAAGGCATTCTGACTGCTCTTGAACTTCTTAATGCGCGTAAAGAAGGTTATAAGCAGATGGGCATCAAGTACTATCAGCCATGGCTGGTTGTTATTACCGATGGCGCTCCGCAGGGTGATCAGGCAGTCGAGAATATGGAGAAAGCAATCGAGGCTGTTCGTGAATTGGAAGACAATGACAAGCTTGTAGTCTTCAATATCGGTGTTGGTAATAGTGCTGACTTCCCAATGCTGAAGCGCTTGTCCGGTAAACGTGAAGAACCGATTTCTATTAGTACGGCACAGTTCGGTAAACTCTTTGCATTCTTAGGTTCAAGTAGTTCGTCTGTTGTTTCAAACAATGCAGGTACGGATGCGCTTTATAATCTGAATACCGAGCCTGAAGGCGATGAGATGGCCATGGATGACTTCTTCAAGGCAATTGAGGAGAATAAGTAAGAGATGACAAAGCTTCCAACGCTGGCCAATGTTTCTCTAATCGGAAACAAACATATTTCACGCGGTACACCATGTGAAGATGCGTCCATTTCCAAGACGGCTAATGGCGTGTCTGTGGTATGTGTGGCGGATGGAGCCGGTGGCGCCAAGTATACGCATGCAAGATTCGGTGCCAAGTGTGCAGTAGAGACTGTTGCAGATCTTCTTTGTAATCATTTCGATGCGTTCTACTTTGAGAATCGAGAGAGTATCTCTAGAAGCCTTCTTGTTACTGCAATTCATTCAAATATGGCGGATCTTCTTGTTGAACATGAATTGAATGGACTTGAACGCCTGTCATGTACACTTCTGTTCGTAGCGGTAAAAGGAAATATGGTACTTGCGGGTCATATCGGAGATGGCTTGATTTGCCGTGTCTCTTCACATGGCATCTCTCCATTGACACTCCCGCAGAACGGCGAGAATGCTTCTTCTACATACTTTATTACGTTTCCGAATGCGCAGGAGTATCTGCGGTTCTTCCGCACTACTACAGATGACACCCACGCCTTTGTGCTTATGACTGACGGCGTAGAAGATATGGTCTATGATTCATCCTCTCAACTAGTTCGTCCGGTTGTGGCAAGACTTGCTGAACTGGCTTCAGAAGGGAAGAAAGAGGCGGAGGATAAACTTGCGAAGATCCTTCAGGAATTTGTGGTGGGTGCCGGTCAGAATACGGATGATGCTTCTGTAGGTATCGTTTATTTAAACGATACGTTGGCACCTGAATCGGCTTCGCTTCCGGATAGTAAAGAAAATATTGAAAGAGATTTCAATGATTCAATCAAGAATGTGCAGATGGAACTACTTCCCCAAGTGAAGCGTGCCCAAGAGATTCTTACTTCAATTCGTTGCAAGAATGAAGAAAATAGTGATAAAGTGGATAGTGATAAATTGGATAGAGATAAAGAGCAGGGCCATTCGTCGAAGACTTCTCAAGAAGAGAATCACACTTCAGAAACCGCATCGGTTACCGTGCCATCTGAAGAATCAAAAGAAGAATCATCAGAAACGAATGGATTGGACCATGTTCCAAAGAAGAAGGTTAAGCAGAAGGTCGTTCCGATGTGGGCTTTCCTACTTGTGTCTTGTGGCTTTATTGCATTGGCAGTTGCGTGGATCCTTGCAATGCTTTGATGGGAGATAAAGATGAGTGAATCTGAGAAACAAAAGAAATATCAATTTACATCAAGTGTTCGGCTGCCGAACATGAGCGAAATAGAAGAAGCGGCTTCTGATTTCTCTGCTCCGGATGCGAGTAAATTGTCAGTGAGTAAGACCAATACGATGAGCGGCGCGGAGATTCTGAAGTCTTTGGAGAATGAACAGCAGGAGCTTCAGAAATTGGGCGTACAGGTTGCTGATATTGTGGAAGAACAGAAGAAGCGCCAGAAAGAGAAAGAAGATGCACGTGCAGCAGAACTTCGTCGTCTGCGTGAAGAACGTGACGAGATTGCTAAGAAGCAGGCAGAAGAGGAACAGGCGAAATCCGATGAAGAGCGGAAACAGTCTATCCAAGAGGCCAAAGAACGTGCAGCGGCTCGCAAAGCAGCGGAACGCGCGGAACAAGATCGAATTGAACTGGAACGCCAGCAGGAAGCAGAAGCCGAGGCTGAGTTGCTTGAGACGGAGGCTGAGATTCAGGGACAAGTTCTATTTGAGGATGACCCTTTCGCACCGAAAGGCAGCGTGAAACATGAGCCGAAAGTGAATGAGACTTTCAAGGAGACGATCTTGAAAGAAGATTACCAGGAAGAGATGGAGTTTAGAGAAGACTCTTCTGAAACCGTCGATTCAGATTATTGGGATTTCTAAAAGAGAAGGTGCTGTCTCAAGTCAGATTGAGACAGCACCTTCTTCTTATATTCGTTTGGTATTTCGCTTATAGCGCGAGAATCGCAACGTAGATGCCGATAATCAGAATGTGAATCAACATGAAACGTTCGGTGACTTTCTGGTTGACCCATCCCCAGTTCTTACGACAAAGATCGTGAAGAGGCGTTCTGATATTCTTCATGAACTGTTTCTTGGTGACACGGCACACAGCCAACTTGAAAAGAGAACTACCACCATCTAAGATCATCGGGAGACAGATGATAATGTAGGAGAATGGGTTACCGGATGACATGGCAAAGAAGGCAAGCAGTACACCAAAAGCCTGAGAACCGGAGTCTCCCATCAGAAGTTCGCTCGGATTACAGTTGAACCAAAGATATACGCCAAGTACCAAGAATGTGTAGATCATGGTAGGGATCATTAAGGTCGCGCCCAAGAAATTGGACATCAGAAGGAATGCGAAGATGGAGATCATGGAAAGACTGCCACAGAGACCATCCACGCCGTCGGAGGCATTTGTGAAGTTGATGGAACACCATACGAGAATGCCTGCCAGTAGGATGTAAAGCGGTAACGGTACGGTAAAATCGATCTCCAGTGCTAGTACAACGATATGTCTTGGAAACAGGAAAGCGGCCAATGCACCGGATCCTAAGGAGATGATGATGTCTGTCAGACCTTTGGTTAAGGCTTTCCAAGGTTTGCGGTCATCCAAGTATCCGAAGATGCTGGCAAGTAGAACCCATGGGAAGATGAGGGCGAATTTCCATGTTACGCGGGTGAACATGAGGACATTCATGATCATGATCGGTATGAAGATGATGCCGGCTGATGTAGGCTTTCCTTTGGCACCCTTGCCATCTACGGCAAAAGCACGACCACCGTCTGTAGGAAGCTTGGTCTTGAAGTAACTTAAGTTGACGAAGCTAAAGAACACCGTCATGATAGCACCGATAATGATCCAGTATTTCGATGGATAAAGAATGTCGAACACGACAAATTCCCCCTAATATGCAAATATGTGTTTTTTAATCGAGCCAATCATAACACAAAAAGCAATAATATAGTATAATATACGGACGAATGTAAACGAATCGAAAAGATTGAGATAGGAGAAGCACACATGGATTTTAGAAAAACTGTGGCGACTAAGGTTTCTGAGGCAACCGGTCTGGACTTTGAGACCGTGAATAAACTGGTGGAGATTCCACCGCAAGACGACATGGGTGATTTTGCATTTCCGTGCTTTGCACTTGCAAAGACGATGCATAAGGCCCCGAATATGATTGCAGCTGATCTTGCTGCTGATGAGCGCCTGAATGATTCCTGTTTCAGCCGTATCGAGGCGAAGGGACCGTATCTCAATTTCTTCGTGGATCGTGGCGCGTTTGCACGTGCGATCCTGTCTGAAGTCAAGACAGCGGGTACTGCATATGGTCAGTCTTCGGAAGGCGAAGGAAAGACCATCATCGTTGAGTACTCTTCTCCGAATATCGCAAAGCCGTTCCACGTCGGACATGCTTTTACCACCGTAATCGGACATTCACTTGCTCGTATCTATGAGAAACTTGGATATAAGGTGGTTCGTATGAATCACCTAGGTGACTACGGCACACAGTTTGGTAAGTTGATTACTGCGTATCGTCTATGGGGAGATGAATCCGCACTTGAAGAAGATCCAATCAAAGAACTGCTCCGAATCTACGTGAAGTTCCATGAGGAAGAGAAGAATGATCCATCCCTGACGACTAGTGCGCGTGAGAACTTCAAGAAGTTGGAAGACGGTTGTGAAGAAGAAGTGACACTCTGGCAGAAGTTCCGCGATATGTCCTTGATAGTCTTCAATCAGCTATATGACCGTATGGGCGTGAAGTTCGATAACTATAACGGTGAGTCCTATTATGCGAAGATGGCTGATGAAGTCGTTGCGATGCTCAAGGAGAAGAATCTCCTTGTGGAAAGTGAAGGTGCACAGGTCGTTGATCTGGAAGAGTATGGTGTTCCACCTTGCATCATCCTGAAGAGCGATGGTACTACCATCTATGGTACACGTGATCTGGCGGCTATCCTCTATCGAGATGAGCACTATCACTTCGATAAGAATATCTATGTCGTAGGTATTCCACAGGCACTGCACTTTAAGCAGGTATTCTCAACGCTGAAGAAGGCGGGTTACGCTTGTGCGGATAAGTGCGAGCATGTCGGATTCGGTCTTGTCAAGTTCCAGAACATGAAGTTCTCAACACGTGACGGTAATATCGTCCTTCTCGAAGAATTGCTCGATGAGAGTGTAGCCAAGACCTATGAGCTCATCAAGGCCAATGCCGAAACAAGAAATTCAGATATGAATGATGAGCAGCTTCGTGAGATTGCCGAGAAGGTTGGTCTGGGTGCGGTGATTTATACCTATGTGAAGGCAGGACGTGAGCGTGACATCGTATTCTCATGGGATCAGATGCTGGACTTCGAAGGCGATACCGCTCCGTATCTCATTTATACCTATGCACGTACCCGTTCGATTCTTCGTAAAGCAGCAGGTCAGGGTATCCTTCCGGCTGAAGCAGGAAGTGAAGTCCTCAACAAGTTGACAGGTGATGAGGAATTTGCCTGCGCGAAGATGATCGCAGAGTTCCCAGAGGCTATTCGCAAGGCGGAAGGTAGCAATGAGCCGTTCATGATCTCACGTGCAGTGAGCCAGATTGCAAGATCATATAACCGCTTCTATAACAACTGTTCGATCCTGTCCGGTGAGGATGAAGAGCTGAAACGTGCAAGACTTGCGCTTTGTGAGTGCGTCTGCAATGCAATCGAGGCAGGTACTTATCTGCTCGGTATTTCCGTTGTAGAACAGATGTAATCGTTTCTCTTTCGGATTCGATTTCCTATATCAGAGGTGAAACATGTCTGACGATAATATGAAGATGCCGAATTTCTCGGAGATTAAGTACGTGCGACCTTCCATACAGGAATTTCGCGAATGTGCCATGAGTACCAGACTGAAGTTGATGGCCGCCCGTGATCCGGAGGTGGTCGAGGCAGCCATTATGAATTTCGAACGTGAGATGAGTGCTTTTGACACAGCTTGTACGGTTTGTATGATTCGTCACGACTTAGATACTGCAGATCAGTTCTGGATCGACGAGATTGATTTCTTCGATGAGAACTATCCAGTCATCTCGGAATTGTCTGCGGGTGTATATGCCGCACTGCTTCATTCTGAAATTCGTCCACTGTTGGAAGAACGCTTCGGTCCTATGATCTTTCGGAAGACGCTGAATCAGCGTGATATCGTAAGTTCTGAAGTGCTAGAGGAATTGGGCGAGGAGAGCTCCCTGGAGACGGAGTATAGTCAGATCCTCTCGGAAGCTGATATTCTCTTCGAAGGTAAGCATCAGACGATCTCGACCATGACACCATTCCTTGAGTCGACCGATCGAGAGGTCCGCAAAGAAGCACATCAGGCTGTTTCGAATTACTATATGTCCAACAAGGGCAAGTTCGACGAAATCTATGACAAGATGGTACATATTCGTACTTCGATTGCGAATAAACTGGGTTTCAAAGACTTCGTCGAACTGGGTTATAAACGCATGGAGCGCTACGACTACGATGCGGAACAGGTGAAGACCTTCCGTGATAATGTAGTGAAGTATATCGTTCCAATCACTTCAGAGATCCGTCGTCTTCAGAAGAAGAGATTGGATGTAGATAAGCTCTACTACTATGATTTACCATGTCTCTTCGTACATGGTAATCCCAAACCGAATATTCCGAAGGAAGAGTACTTCCGTACAGGATGCCAGATGTTTGCGAAGATGTTCTCAAAGGAACCAAGCTTCTTCCAAGTATTGGGTGAGCATGACTTCATGGACCTCTTCTCCCGACAGAATAAGGCGACAGGTGGTTACTGTGCATCAATTCTGGACTACGGTATTCCATATATTCTCATGAATGCAAACGAGACTTCCGACGATGTGGCCACAATGGTCCATGAGTCCGGTCATGCATATGCTGCGCTGCGAAGCATTGACTCCTCTCAGTTTATCGAATGTCTGTCTCCGACACTGGAAGCCTGCGAGATTCATTCTACTGCAATGGAGTATCTATCTTATCCTTATATGGAGATGTTCTTTGGTGAATCGGCAGACGCTTATCGTGAACAGCATATGACTTTAGCACTTCTTTTCCTGCCTTATGGATGTCTTGTCGATGAGTTCCAGCATGAGGTCTATGCGAATCCGGATATGACGCCGGAGGAACGTCATGCGACATGGCGGAGACTGGAGAAGAAGTATCAGCCAGATATCGACTATGACAATGACCCATTCTATGAACCGGGTGGCGCTTGGATGAAGAAGGAACATATCTTCACGTCTCCTTTCTACTATATCGATTACTGTCTGGCCCAAGTCTGTGCGCTGCAGCTATGGGATCTCTCCCGTAAGAATACGAAGAAAGCCATGACCATCTACGATCATCTATGCTCCGCAGGTGGTACGAAGACGTTGATCGACCTTGTGGAGAGCTCAGGACTTGAGTCTCCATTCTCCGTAGATGTCATGAAGAAACTTGCATATCAGGTGTGTGATTATTTGAACTTATGAAACTTCCAGAAGCTTTTCTAACAAGAATGCATCAGTACTTCAAGGAACAGGGACTTCAAGATGAGGAAGCCAAGTTCCTCGTGTCCTATGAACAGCCGGCGGTACATGGTATTCGCTGGAATCGTCTGAAGGTGAAGTCTTCCGACTATGCTTCGCTGATGGCGAAGATGGAGATGGAGACCGAAGCTGTGACCTGGTGCGACGGAGGGTTCTATACGCCGGATGTTTCCTTGGGAAAAGATCCCTACTACCATGCGGGTGCCTACTATATTCAGGAACCTTCGGCGATGCTTCCGGCTTCAATCATCGGTACGAAACCTGGAGAGTTTATCTTAGATATGTGCGCGGCCCCAGGAGGCAAGGCGACCCGAATCGCGGAAGATCTTCAGGGTGAGGGGCTTCTGGTGGCCAACGAGATCAATGCAGAACGTTCCCGTGCGCTGCTTCGTAATCTGGAGCGCGCCGGCGCGGATAATGTGGTGATCCTGAATGAGGATCCGAAGAACATGGTGAAGAATTTCAAGGGATTCTTCCATCGTATCATTATCGATGCGCCTTGTTCCGGCGAAGGTATGTTCCGAAGAGATCCTTTCGCGCCGAAGAGTTGGGAGAAGTTCGGACCGGACAGTTGTGTTCCGATTCAGACGGCGATCCTCGGCTATGCGGATGAGATGCTGATGCAAGGTGGTGACATTGTCTATTCAACATGTACTTTCGGTGAAGCAGAGGATGAGGAACGGATCCATGATTTCCTGGCGACTCATTCTGATTATGAGATCATCTCACACCGTGAACTGACCTGCGTGTCGCATGATCCGGAGGGCATGATGCGCATCTGGCCACACCGCACATCCGGCGAAGGACATTTCTGCGTGCATCTTCATAAGAAAGGTGAACGTGAAGACGATTCGAGAAAATCCACGAAACCTGAATCTTCTACTAATTTTACTTTCGTAAAAGCACGTGAATGTTACGAGCAGTTCATGAAAGGACTTCTGAACGATGAAGCAGCGGATGCCTATGTGAAGAAGATTCGTGAGCAGTTTGTGCTTCATAAGGATAAGGTCCACCTGATGCCGGTCGCGGAGTCACTGTTCTCCCATCTCAAAGTAGTGAAGATGGGTGATTTTCCCGGCGAAATCAAAGAAACGGCCAAAGGACGTGTATTCGTTCCGTCTCAGGCGTTGGCACTGGAGTTGAATAAGGAGAAGATCCGTCCGTCCAGATTCCTGGCGTTGGGAAGAGAAGATGAGCGGTTGATCCGATATCTTCGTTGTGAGACGATCTCTCTGACAGAGGAAGAGATGGCACTGCTCGATGATGGGGAGAATATTGTGGTCGCCTGTGAAGATTTTCCGTTGGGATTTGCGAAGGTGACAGGCTCAGTATTGAAGAATGCTTACCCGAAGGCTTGGCGCTTGATGGGCTAATGAATTGATTTAGCGAATTTTATGTTTGATAGGAGAGAGAGAAGCAATGGAAAGATTTCTCGTAGCAAGTAAGAATAAAGATAAGATCCATGAGATCCAGGAGATCCTTGCAGAGTTCCCATTCGAGATCGTCGGTATGGAGAGCATCGGTATTCACACGGATATCGTTGAGGATGCGGACACATTCGAAGGGAATGCGCTCATCAAGGCGACAGCAATCCATAAGGAAGTGGGCGGATATGTCATGGCGGATGATTCTGGCATCTGTATTGATGCGTTGGGTGGTGCGCCGGGTGTGTATTCTGCACGTTTCTGCGGTGTAGATTCCACCTATCCCGAGAAGTTTGAGAAGATCTGGGAGATGTTGAAGGACGTACCGAAGGAGCAGTGGACGGCCCACTTCGTGTGCGCCATCGCAGTCGTTCGTCCGGATGGTTCCCACTTCGTGGTCAAAGAACAGTGCGACGGCGTGCTGCTCGACGCACCAAGAGGCGATAATGGATTCGGCTATGACCCGATCTTCTATGTGCCGGAGATTGGTCATACGACGGCAGAAATCCCAGATGAAGAGAAGAATGCAATCAGCCACCGTGGTAAGGCGTTGCGTTCGATGCTTGCCATTTTGAAGCAATCGTGATATACTTTCACGCGTGTACACTTGTACACGCACCGCGGACATTTCTGGCGGGAGATTTTCTTCTAATCGAGGATGTGTATGGCTGAGAGTTACGAGTATTTGCTTGTGAAAGCAGATGTATTACCTGAGGTATTTGTGAAGGTAATGGATGCGAAGCGTCTGTTGAGTTCCGGCAAGGTAGTGTCGGTCAACGAAGCAGTGAAGATGGTTGGCCTTTCTCGTAGCGCATATTATAAGTATAAGGAAGCAGTCATGCCGTTCTATGAGACGAGCCAGGGAAAGATCGTCACGTTGATCGTGGCTGTTGAGAATTTTCCAGGGATTCTGGCCGGCATTATCCAATGCATTGCTTTCGTCAAGGGAAATATCCTGACTATCAATCAGAACATTCCAATCAATGGACTGGCGGATGTCTCAGTTTCTATGGAGACCGACCGCATGAGTAGTTCTATCGATGAACTGATCCGTGAAGTGGAGAGAATACCAGGAGTTCGTTCCTGCAGAATTATGGCTAGGGAGTGAAGACTATGAAGAATATAGCGATTTTAGGTTTCGGTGTTGTAGGTTGCGGTGTGGCAGAAGTCATTGACATGAATCACGACCTGATTACTTCCCGACTCGGTGAAGAATTGAAGGTGAAGAAGATCTTGGATATCCGTGATTTCCCGGATAGTCCGTTCGCTTCACTTGTTACCCACGATAAGGACGAAGTGTTCAACGATCCGGATATCTCTGTAGTTGTGGAGACGATCGGTGGTGCACGCATTGCTTATGAATATACTAAGTTAGCACTATCTTCTGGCAAGACTGTCGTAACTTCTAATAAGGAGCTTGTTTCTACCCATGGTGTTGAGCTGATGCAGATTGCTTCGGAACACCACTGCAACTATATCTTCGAAGCTTCTGTGGGTGGTGGTATTCCGATCATCCGTCCGTTGCATCGTTGCCTGGCTGGAAATAAGATCGAGAAGATTGCCGGTATCGTGAATGGTACGACAAACTATATTCTGACGCAGATGGCCGAGAATGGCGCGGACTTTGATATCGTCCTTAAGGAAGCACAGGCCAAGGGCTATGCAGAAGCTAACCCGTCTGCAGATATCGACGGAATCGATGCGCAGAGAAAGATTGCTATTCTTAGCACCATCGCAATGGATGGCGCATATGTTGACCCGACAAGTCTTTTTACCGTAGGTATTACGGCAATTACAACCAAAGACATGGAGTATGCCAAGGAGATGAATGCTTCCATTAAGCTTCTGGCGATCTTCGAGAATTCGGATGAGGGCAAGTTCGCATATGTTGCGCCGCACCTCGTTTCGAAGTCTCATCCGCTTGCTTGTGCGAACGATGTGTTCAATGCCATTATGGTGACCGGTAATGCTGTCGGCGATGCAATGTTCTATGGCCAGGGTGCCGGAAAACTTGCGACAGCTTCTGCCGTCGTGGGTGATGTGATGGATGCAGTTGCGCATGAGAACGGTCATGCACATGTGACACGTTGGTATGAGACTTCAGATTCCGTGCTGACTCCTATTGAAGAACATACGGTATCTGTACTCCTTCGTCTGCCGGATTCGGTATCGGATGATGCGATAGAAGGTGCATTCCCAGGTATTTCCTGCCAGCCTTGTGTCTATGAAGCAGAAGGTGAGAAGGCTGTCATTCTTGGTAAGAATGGCGATTTGAATGAAGCAAAATTGGCAATCGGTATTCAGAACTTCGACGAGGTGCGAAGTGTTATTCGTATTTTCTAATTGAAACAAAATGAATGTGAAGATTCAGGAAGAAGGCGTGAGATAATATGCTCACGCTTTTTTTTCTTGACAAGAATGGTTTTATTCGATACATTGTTGCAGGGGAATAAAAAGAGGGAGTATTGAATTATGGAAATTGAACAGTTATTCGCACAGTATCCGGCAATTGCTACCAAGGTAGAAAATGAGCTCGGTAAAATCAAGCAGGGAAAGATGAATAAGAAGTCATGGGCGGCTTCGGTAGAGAGTTGGGATCGTATGTTCCCGGAAGATCTTCAGAAGTTGAATGATGAGATTAGTTCTGCGAAAGTCTACTTTAAGACCATGATCGTTACATCGACTGCAATCTTAATCAAGGAATTCAATGCATTGATTTGCATTCCAGTTCGTGATCTAATCTGGGTATATCCGCAGGTGACCACACAGAGAATGTATTTCATTCCAACTACTAAGTATCACCATATCCGTACAGTAGAGCGTTCCGGTGATGTACATGTCATTCCGATTGGACAGACCGGTGGCTTCTCCAAGAAACCACTTGGAACCGATGTGATGAATGAGATCAAGCAGGTGATTCTACCAGCTCGTCCGGGTATGTTCTTCGGATATTCCAAGGAGATTGAGAGTTTCGTATTTGGAAATACTGCTGCAGCTGCAGCCCAGGTGGACGAGAAGTCTCAGATTCAGTAATCAGTAAAGCTTGGCCTTGCTTTAACGTCAGAATTCCTGTTTGTGTGATATGATATGAACATGTGAAAACGATATGTTAGGAGGACATCAACATGGAAGGAATTGAGAAAGTTTGTGCTTTTCTGGATGAGGCCGGTACTTACTATCTAGCTACAGTAGAGGGTAACCAACCAAGAGTTCGTCCTTTTGGTACGGCTTTGATTGCGGATGGGAAACTCTATATTCAGACCGGTAAAGTGAAGCCGGTCAGTAAGCAGATTGCGGAGAATCCGAAAGTAGAAATCTGTGCTTTCCTTAATGGTAAATGGATTCGTATTGCTGGTGAACTCGAGAATGATGATAATCGTGATGTGATGGTTGCCATGTTAGAGAAGATGCCACAGCTGAAGGGAATGTATAGTCCGGACGATGGCAATATGCAGATGTTGTACTTCAAATCCGGAACTGCGACCATCAGTTCTTTTACCGATGCACCGGAAGTTATTGAATTCTGATTGTTGGGATGTTCCATACGTTATGAAGAAGCTGCTGGCATTCTTTCTTGTTTCTATTGTCTCAGAACTTGTCGGTGCAGTGACCTGCCTGCCACTTGATGGGAAGTGAGATGTGAGATAGGTGGGTGAGTATAGGTATGGATAACCTAGCCAATATCGAGAAGGAATATGAGAAGGAACTGCGTGAGGTGAAGCGCCGAAATCGCCGTATGCGCTTCCTTGCAGAGCGAAACGGCATGTGGATCCTTATTGTCGCCAGTTGCCTCCTTGGCGCGGCCTTACTGGGGACGATATTTACCGTCTGGCGCTCAACCCCTATGTGGGTTCTAAGCGTAGGTATCTGTGTCACACTTGCCCTAGGTATTGCGGTCTTGCCGTTTACAATCTATCTGAGTGTCCGTTATGAGAAACAGGACAAGCTGCTTCTTGAGAAATTTGAAAAAGATCAATACGATGCGGAGACGATTCTTGCTTTAGGAAATAAGCATGATATTCGAGGTACTTTGAACTTCGCCATGAAGATTCGTTGTCAGGAACTTGGGATTGATCGCGTGCCGGAAGGAGCAGCCCGCGATGGACGCCTGCCTACTGAAGAAGAGGCTGAAGTCATCCGTAGACAGATGAAGAAATGAACTAGTATCTCTTTGAACTTAGTAATTGAAAAAAGAAGGGGTTGCCTCAAAAGTGATTTATTCACAAGGCGGCCCCTTTTCTATTGTATATACATATGAATGGGATGAATCAGAGCTGGTTGGCACCATACTCTGTGTAAAGTGTAAGCAACTTGTTCATCAGTGTATTCATCTTGAGTTGGAGTTTACTCAGTTCACGCAGATTCTTGTCGTTGATGGCCAGACGGATCTCCTTAAAGACGGAGACGTGTTCTGCGGTATCCTTCGCTAAGTTGTTGCGAATCGCATCAATCTCTTTCCACATGGCTACGTCGTAACTGCAGTCCGGATTGTGGAACGGTACGACATTTCGAATCTGTGAAAGGTTTGTCGGGATAATACGCTCCGATAACTCCATCTGCCAACGTCCTAACATGGCGTGGGCATATGAAGAGATCAACTTATCACTGAAAATGTCACCAGCACAGAGAATCGGAATCAGATCGTCTGCATGAAGCAGGGAACGAAGCGAATCATAAACGGTGGCCGGTGGTTCACCGAAGAGTCGGTCTCTCTCCTCCGTGGTGTAAGTGGTGAAGATATCTTCTTCACAACGATAGACACGATCCTTCTCCAGGTAATCTGCTTCCTCGCCGTAACCCTTGCAGAATTCTTTCTCAAGTTCTGAAGTGGTGTGGCCAGACTTCACGGCATAGTCGATACCGTCTAGCATGCACTGATATACAGCAGATAAACAGAGATATGTGTTGGTGTGTGGGTTAGGGGAACGAATCTCGAAACGTGTCTGAATTGGACTTTCTGTATTACGGATAAGACCGAGCAGTACAGAACGGTTACGAGATGGTGTGTTGATGTCTTTGCCGATGGAAGCGACCGGATGAGTTGGAGCTTCGAAACCAGGCTGTAGTCTTAAGAATGCGTCAGTTGTGACGGAGATGAACGGGTTGATGAGAGAGTAGTGCTTCATGAAGCCCATAAGTGCGCCCCATCCAATGGTGCCCAAGAAATCCTTAGACATGTCTTTCGGTGCAAAGAGATTGACCTTGTGTCCATCTTTGAGGAAAGCTACCGCATTGACGTGTGTATGCTCGCCGGAACCTGCGACTCCTGCAAGCGGCTTCGCACAGAAGCTGACTTCCAGACCGTGCATGCGGAAGATCTCTTTGATAAAGATACGAGCCAGCAGTTCATAGTCGGCAGCCTGTAGAGAATTGGAATAGTGCCAGTCGATCTCCAACTGCTCCATAATGTTGTGGAAATCACCTGCATCAGAAAGGTGAGCCTTGACACCACCGACTTCTTTATGTCCCATCTCTGGTTCGAAACCATAGAGCTCGAGAAGCATAACTGCCTGTTCCAGTGCAGTGCGTACGACGCCCTTTGTTCGCTTCCAGTACTGCTCTTTAAGACTCTGAGATGTGGAGAGTACGCGAGTGTTAATCTTCTCTTCCGGTGAGCTGACCCAGAATTCCAGTTCAGTAGCTGTGGTGAGCTCGATACGGTCAAGATTATCAATGGTGAATCCGAGTTCTTCGGTCAATGCAGGATATTCACGCAGATAACGCTCGAGTTCGGATGCGAAACGATCAGAGCAACGCTTCAGAATGGAACGTGCGCAGACCTTGTCACCATTGTGAATTAAGTAAGAAGGAATACGAAGGGTTCCGATTGGAAGATTGGTCTGCGGGTCAAGGTGCTCGTAGTTATAGTCAATGAACCACATAACATCGCGATCTGCTTCGAAGTCTACGCGTCCATCGTTGAGTGTTGCGATACCCGGAAGTTCTACTGAAGAACCATCTGTCTGGACGACGCAACCACTCAAATAGCCTTGGAGGTTATCGATGAAACTACTAATCGGAATCTTCTCGTCAGTATCATTACCGGCCAGGTCGATACCAACAAAAGAGACGAACTTGATCTCGGGATGCTGGCTTAATGCCTGTTCCAAGTCTTTCGTATTATGCGTATTCGGCGGGAGCAGGTATAGCAGATTCGGGTAAATATGAAAGTTCGTCATATTGTTAGCACCTTTCAAAGATAAAATCAGAGACATTATACCATTATTTGATGTCATGTTATGTTTAGGGATGTAGAGAATTTACACGAAATTCATTGGCACATTCTGTCTAATAATAATATAATTAACATAATAGATCACTTGATGCAGCCATTCATGCTGTATCGAATTGGGAGGTCATATATGAGAGTTAGTGATTGTGCCAATCTTTTAAATGCGAAGATTCTTGTCGAATCAGAGAGCTTCGATGAGGACCTGAAGATTGCATGCGGTTCGGACCTGATGAGCGATGTCATGGCTTTTAGCAGTGATGACAGTCAGATTATGATTACCGGACTTGTGAATCCACAGACCATTCGTACAGCTGAAATGCTGGATGTGAAAGTCATTATTTTTGTTCGTGGCAAAGTGCCAGACGAGACCATGCAGCAGTTGGCGGCAGATAAGGGCATTGGATTGATGTCTTCACCGCTTTCTATGTTTACTTGCTGCGGTCTTTTGTACGAGGCTGGTCTTCGTGGGAAGGAGGCTGCCGTATAGAACCGCTAGTCCGTCAATATGAGATAAGAGATAATGATTTTACCCATGCAGGTGAAGCCAGCAGTTCCATGAAGAAATCGTTGAGCCGACTGGGAGTCAAGGCTGAAGACGTGAAGCGTGCATCCATTGCCATGTATGAGGCAGAGATTAATGCTGTGATTCATGGACATGGTGGAATGGCTGAGGTGACTGTGTTCCCAGATCGGGTCGAGATTGTTATCGAAGACCATGGCCCAGGTATTCCTGATCTTGATCAGGCGATGGTGGCCGGTTGGTCGACTGCACCGGATATGGCTCGCGAGATGGGATTCGGTGCGGGCATGGGTCTTCCGAATATTAAGAAGAACTGTGACGATTTGAGAATCGAGACGAAAGTGGGCGAGGGCACTCGCGTTACGATGGTCATTCAGTTTACCTGATGGCCGTTCCTTTGGAACGTATCTGATTCTGATCGTCTTTGGGATAGGATGCTGGGATTTGGGCCCAGAGTGAGAGGGTATTGTGAAGAAACTACACAGCGTTTCATTAATTGGAGATCTTTGTGTTGGTTGCACCAATTGTATTAAGGGGTGCCCGACGCAGGCGATTCGTGTGCGTAGCGGCAAAGCAACCATTTACGATATCCGCTGCATTGACTGTGCAGAATGTATTCGTATCTGTCCGTACCACGCGAAGATTGCAGTTACGGATACGTTGGAGGAACGTCTGCTTGCTGCAAGCGGTAAAGTAAAGGTGGCAGTTGTCAGTCCGGCTTTGTATACGCAGTTTGATAACCAGGCAACGAGAATTGATGTATTGAAAGCGGTGCGCCAATTGGGCTTCGACTATGTTTTCGATGAGTCGATCGGGTACTCAGGTTATGTATCGGCTTCTAATCAGATGCTACGTGAGAAACTGGAAATGACCAAGGATATGTCGGAAGACGAGAAGAATGAGGTCTTTCCGATGATTTCTACTACCTGCCCGGTCGTGGTTCGACTCATCCAGATGAAGTATCGTGCATTGATTTCCCATCTGGTGACACTTGATTCGCCGTCTGAACTGACGGCGCAATATGCCATTGATTATCTTTGTCAAAAATTACAGATCCAGAGGTCACTTATCTATATCTGCTATATTTCACCTTGTCCGGCTAAAGTTACGTCGGTGGTGAATCCGCTATGGAAGACCGAATCGCTGATTTCGACTTGCGTGGGTACGCATGATGTCTATCCACAACTTCGAAAACTTGTGGAGAAGATCACGGAACACGATAGTCTGACGCATGAAGAGGCACGTGCGATTCGCATATCTGATCCAGAAGGATTACGATGTGCCGCTATCGGTGGACAGACCAAGGGTATGCAGATTGAGAATTTCTTGACTGTAGATGGTATCGAGAATGTAATGGATATCCTCGAGGAGATCGATCGCGATAATATCAAGAAGATTGCTTATATTGAGGCGACATCTTGCTTCGGCGGCTGCATCGGCGGTCCGCTGACAGTAATGAACAGGTTTGCGGCAAGGGCGAAGCTTCGTGAACAGGTACATGAATTCTATCTGGAGAAGAGCCTCTTCCCACAGTTGATCGTCTCCGAAGAAGACATTATTCCACAGGTGTGGGAATTGCCACTTCCTGAGAATCATGCGATGCGCCTTTCGGAGAATATTGGTGAGGCGATGAGCAAGTACGAACAGATCGACCAGATTCTGGCGACGCTTCCACAGCTCGACTGTGGTGCATGCGGTGCACCATCCTGCGCGGCGATGGCAGAGGATATTGTTCAGGGTCGAGCTAACATTAGTAACTGCATCATCCGTCAGAAACGAAAGAGTAAAGAGTGATTCCCGAATCACGCTGAATATTTGAATGTATCGTGAGGAACGTATATGAAGACTGTATCTGAAATTGTTGAAGCGATGGGACTTACGGTGATCACGGAGGTGTATCATCCGAATGCGGAGATTGCCAAGGGCTACTGTGGTGATATGTTAAGCCATGTGATGGCACATCTACAGAGTAATGAAGCATGGTTTACTATTCTGAACAGCATCAATGTTATTGCGGTAGCTTCCTTGAATGAATGTCCGCTGGTCATTCTTACAGAGAACGTGGTGATTCAAGATGCTGTTCTTGAGAAAGCGAAAGATGAAGAGATCTGTGTATGTAGTACCGATTTGGACACGTTTATGGCCAGTGGGGTGTTACATGACATTCTGAATACTGAAGAAGTGTAGAATTGAACGTCTATGTCTATTTTTGTATGCGATTTACATATGCATTCTGCTCTGTCTCCTTGTGCCGAAAACGATATGACACCTGGGAATATGGTCTCTATGGCCTTTCTGAATGGGCTTGATGTGATTGCAATTACGGATCACTGCAGTAGCCGAAATTGCGAGGCTGCTATGCGTTGTGCGCAGATTCTGAAAGCGGAACAAGGGCGTGCACCGCTTGTGATTCCAGGTATGGAAGTAGAAGTAGCCGAAGGATTTCATGTACTGGCGCTTTTTCCAAATTGTGAGAAGGCATTAGAATTTGAAACGTATCTGACGGCGAAAAGACCAACGATCAAGAATCGAATTGATATTTTCGGTAATCAGTACATCATGAACGATGACGATGAAGTGGTTGAGGAGTTGGAGAACCTTCTTTCTACGGGTTCGGATGTGGATATTATCACACTCTACGACAAACTAGATGAGCTGGGTGCAGCCGCTATTCCTGCGCATGTCGATAAGGATTCTTACAGTATGGTGGCATCTTTGGGTACTGTGCCACCAGAGTGGAAGGGAAGACTGCTCGAAGTAAGTCGAAGATGTAACCTTCCTGAGTTCTGGAATCAACATCCGGAATTGGCCGATTACCACTACATTGTTGATTCGGATGCCCACCAACTCCCTGATATTGCTGACCCTGGGTACTCGTTGAAACTTCCTATAGAGAAGAATCCAGATATTGATGCAACGACATTTGTAAATGCATTGCGAGATTTAATGAGAAAGTGATATAATGTCATGGTTGACAATAACAAATATAGATTCGAAGTGCTTTTCCGATAGAAATATCGGGAACGGGGGAGTGACTTGAGAGAACTATCGCTTCATATCTTAGATATCTTGACGAACTCAACACGTGCCGGCGCATCGTTGGTGACGCTTGAGATTAATTGGATTTCGAAAGAAGATCGGTTAGAGATTTCTTTTATCGATAACGGATGTGGAATGAGTGAAGAGTTTGTTGCGAAAGTCACAGACCCATTTGCTACGACGAGAAGCACGAGAAAGGTCGGTCTCGGACTTCCTCTTCTGAAGGAACTCTGCGAACTGACAGGTGGCAATCTCTCGATTCAATCCGAAGTCGGAACTGGAACGAAAGTGGTTGCGACCCTAGTGCCTTCTTCCATCGACTGCCTTCCGTTGGGAGACGTAGGTGAGTCTTTGGCAGCATTGGTGGGTTCTTGTGAGAAGACCAGCGATTTTGTCGTGGTTTTCGAGCACGATGTTAACGGGCGGTCTGTGATCGATACGCGTGAGATCAAGGAGAAACTCGATGGCATGTCCCTACAAGATCCGGAGATATATTTGTTCTTGTGTGATTATTATCGCGAACAACAGGAATTAATACTTGGAGGTTTATAAGTATGAAATCATTAGCTGAACTCGAAGCAATCAAGAACAAGGCCAAGTCAGACATGTCTGCAAGATCTGCAAACGGCAAGCGTATCGTCGTTGGTATGGCTACTTGCGGTATCGCTGCAGGTGCTCGTCCGGTTATGACCGCAATCGTTGAGGAATTGAAGACTCGCGGTATTGAGGACGTTGCTGTTACGATGACTGGCTGCATCGGTCTTTGCAAGTATGAGCCGATTGTCGAAGTGATTGATACAGATGGATCCAAGGTTACATATATCAAGATGGATGCAAACAAGGCTAAGCGTATGGTTGCTGAGCACATTGTGAACGGTCAGGTTTGCGATGATCTTACCATCGCTACAGCGAATCTCTGATACTGTACTTGAGATAAGATGATATTTTCGTCTCCGCTAAAATCGTTTCAAGTTGACTCTCTGACAAAAAGATGGGTAGCGTTTCTGCTACTCATCCTTGTCTGGGGGGTTTCTTTTTGCTTTTTCTTCACGCCGCCTGGTGACGCGGATTTCTCACAGTATGTCTACTGGATGGAAGATGTCATGGAAGCGGAAGATTATTCTGCAGCTATTACCGAACATCCAATCGAAGATGTCATTACAACGGGTAATCTCATATATTGTGGTTGTGCGTTATTGTATCTGTTCTTCTTGGAATTGGTTATTTGGTTCTATTTTGTAGCCTTTACTTGTGATTCTCGTGAGGTTCCACTAGCAAAAGCTCCCGTAATATTCTTCAAGCGTATGTGGTGGTTAATTCTCTTTGAGATCGTAATAGCCATTCCGTTCTTGATCATCAGCGCAATATTACCGATTCTACTTCTTTTCTATTTGCCGGCGATGTATGCAATACCTGGTTTGGTATTCTTTGAGAAACAGAATCCGTTCTCTTCTTTCACGAAGAGTTTCCGAATGACCAACGGCCATAAGTTACCGATTTTGTTAGGTTGGTTGCTGATTTTTGCAATTCAGTTTGCTTTGTCAAGCATAGCGGGCTTTGCTCTTCATGAAGGATCTGCAGGAATTGCTTTGGTTGAAGCGTTCATAACCGCCTATTTTACGCTTGTTCTCGGTAGACATATGGGCATTCGATATCACATGATGACTTTGCTGAATCGTGAATAATTTTCATTTGAAACTTTCATATGGCAAAATGTCTTGAAACAAGTTTTATTGATAGGCAAGTTTGTATAAATCACGAATTGCTTTTTTTATCTTGTTTGCCTATTATTTATATGTTCATGTAAATATATCATTAATGGAGGATTGAATTATGGATATAAAACAAGAAGCCCTTCTGAAGCATACAGAATGGCAAGGAAAAATTGAAGTGATCACGCGTGCTCCAGTAGCTTCTAAGCACGACCTGTCTGTTGCTTATACACCAGGTGTTGCTGAGCCGTGTCTCGAGATCTCCAAGGATGTCGATCTCTCCTACAAATATACACGTCGTCACAACCTTGTTGCTGTTGTTACAGATGGTACAGCAGTTCTTGGTCTCGGTGATATCGGACCTGAAGCTGGTATGCCGGTTATGGAAGGAAAGTGCGCACTATTTAAGGCATTCGGTGATGTAGATGCTTTCCCACTGTGCATCCGTTCTAAGGACGTTGACGAGATCGTAAACACCGTTGCACTTCTTGCTGGTTCTTTCGGTGGCGTAAACCTCGAGGATATCTCCGCTCCGAGATGCTTCGAGATCGAGAAGAAGTTGAAGGAAAGATGTGATATTCCGATTTTCCACGATGACCAGCACGGTACAGCTGTTATCACACTTGCAGGTCTGACCAATGCTCTGAAAATCGTTGGTAAGAAGATTGAAGACATTTCTGTTGTTGTAAACGGTGCTGGTGCTGCTGCGACAGCTATCACAAAGCTCTTGATCTCCCGTGGCCTGAAGGACGTTGTTCTTTGCGACAGAACTGGTGCAATCTACCAGGGTCGTGAGAAGTTGAATGCTGCGAAGGAAGAGATTGCTGCAATCACAAACCAGAAGATGAAGAAGGGATCCTTGGCTGATGTTATCGTCGGTGCAGACGTATTCATCGGTGTATCTGCTCCAGGCGTTCTGACTGCTGAAATGGTTGCTACCATGGCGAAAGATCCAATCGTATTTGCTTGTGCAAACCCGACACCTGAGATTTTGCCGGATGAGGCTAAGAAGGCTGGTGTTGCAGTTATGGCTACCGGTCGTTCTGACTTCCCGAATCAGGTTAACAACGTTCTGGCTTTCCCTGGTATCTTCCGTGGTGCGCTAGATGTTCGTGCATCTGATATCAATGACGAGATGAAGATTGCTGCTGCAAATGCAATCGCTGGTGTTGTATCTGACGAAGAACTCAATCCTGAGTACATCCTTCCAGATGCTTTCGACCCACGTGTTGGTAAGGCAGTTGCTGCTGCAGTATCTGAAGCTGCTAGAAAGAGCGGCGTAGCTCGTATCTGAATACGTAATTAGCTTTTGAATGATGGGGTATCTGTTTTTCAGGTACCCCATCTTTTGTATTATTGTGGTAGAATAGCAAAGTGAAATTCCATTTTGGGAGGTCGAATATGCTGGATCGAATCGAGTTATTACAGTTAGTTGAACATAATGCGAGAGTGAAGATTGCAGATCTTGCTGTCATGCTTCATGCAACCGAAGAAGAGATTGCGGCAGAACTCGATGCCTGTAAAGAAGAGAATGTGATTTTGGGATATCAGACCATGATTAACTGGGAGAAGACGGAACGTGAGACAGTCACTGCCCTTATTGAGGTTCGTATCACTCCACAACGCAATCAAGGATTCGACAAAATTGCGAGTCAGTTCTATCGTTATCCTCAGGTTTCTTCATGTTACCTGATGTCCGGTGGTTTCGACTTGATGCTGATCATTGAGGACTCGACACTTCGTGAAGTTGCAAATTTCGTTTCGGAGAAGATTGCACCTTTGGAAGGCGTGCTTTCTACCTCGACACACTTTATCTTAAAGAAGTACAAGAGTAATGGTACTTTGTTCACCCAAAAACCAAAGGATGACCGAGAAGCTATCGTACTTTGAGATGTGATGACGGGAGAACGTGATTGAATGGATATTGATTATCAGAACAAAATATCTCAAGTCGTCAACGAGATTAAGCCGTCTGCAATCAGGCGTTTCTTTGATTTGGCAAATGAGATGAAAGGCGAAGTCATCTCCCTTTCTATTGGTGAACCAGACTTTGTAACGCCTTGGAGTGTTCGTGAGGCAGGGATTTTCTCGCTGGAAGACGGGTATACCCATTACTCACCAAATCAAGGATACATGGAAGTCCGTAAGGCGATCTCTGAGTATTTAGAACGCAGATTCGATTTGAAGTATGATCCCAAGTCGCAACTTCTGGTTACAGTCGGCGGAAGTGAAGCTTTGGATCTGATTGCCCGAGCTTTGATCAATCCAGGGGATGAAGTTATCATTCTGGAACCGTGTTTCGTCGCATATCGTGCTACAGTTACACTTGCTCATGGAGTGCCAGTGGTCATTGAGACGAAGGAAGAAGACGAGTATCGTCTAAGACCCGAAGCACTTGAGGCGGCAATTACTGAGAAGACCAAGTATATTATTCTTGGATACCCTGGAAATCCAACCGGTGCAACCATGTCGCATGATGACCTTGCGGCAATTAAAGATGTGTTATTGCGTCATCCGAATGTGATTGTTGTTTCTGATGAATTATATTCTGAGTTAAGTTATACGGAGAGTAAGCCTGTCTCAATTGCGAACTTCCCAGAATTGTACGACAGAACAATTGTCGTGAATGGTTTTTCCAAATCATTTGCCATGACTGGTTGGAGGATTGGTTATCTGGCTGGCCCTGCACCGCTGGTTGCTGCCATGAATAAAGTTCACCAGTACTGTATCATGAGTTCTCCTACAACGGCACAATACGCTGTCATTGAGGCTTGTCGAAACGGTGACAAAGAAGTAGAAGAGATGCGCAATGAATATAACCGTAGAAGAAGAGTCATCATCAAGGGGCTTCGTGATGCGGGTCTTTCCTGCTTTACGCCAACGGGTGCTTTTTACGCATTTCCTAGTATAGTAGGTCTAGGCCTTACATCTGAACAGTTCTGTGAGAAGTTCTTGATGGAGAAGAAGGTTGCCATTGTCCCAGGCAACGCTTTCGGTCAATGCGGTGAGGGACACGTGAGAATTAGTTATGCTGCTTCCATGGAGAATATTCAGGAGGCCATGAAAAGATTGAAAGAGTTTGTAGAAGAATTAAAAGAGGAGAAGAAGTAATGCTCGAATTTGATAACCTACGTCTAGAACTTGAAGGCTATGAAGAAAAGATCGATCTTCTGAAAGATGCGTTACACATTAAGCAGGTGAGTGATCAGGTTTCTGAATTAGAAGCTAGATCCCAAGAACCTGATTTCTGGAATGATGTGGAACGGGCACAGACAGAACAGACTAAGATGCGCCGTTTGCAGAAACGTATCAAGATGTATGAGGATCTAGCAGCGACGCGTGAAGATCTTCTTGTTCTATGTGAACTCGGAAATGAAGCAGAAGATACAGATGTTCTTGCGGAAGCGCAGGAAGGCGTGACGTGCTTCAAGTCCGTCTATGAGAAGATGCGTCTCGAGACACTGCTTACTGGTGAGTATGATAAGAATAATGCAATTTTGACGCTTCACGCAGGTGCCGGTGGAACTGAGGCTCAGGACTGGGTCAGCATGCTTTACCGAATGTATACGCACTGGGCATTGGATCATGAATTTGAGGTGAAAGAACTCGAGTATCTTGACGGTGATGAGGCAGGTATCAAGAGTGTTTCCATGATGATTTCCGGAGAGAATGCTTATGGATTCCTCCGTTCTGAAATCGGTGTTCATCGTCTTGTCCGAATTTCGCCTTTCGATGCTTCTGCTAGACGTCATACCTCCTTTGCTTCTTGTGAAGTTATGCCTGAATTGGACGATACCATCGACATCAAGATTGATATGGCAGATGTTCGTGTAGATACGTATCGTGCAACCGGTAAGGGTGGTCAGCACGTTAACCGTACGGATTCCGCTGTACGACTAACACATATTCCAACAGGATGTGTGGTTGCATGTCAGGCTGAACGTTCTCAGATACAGAACCGTGAGACAGCTATGAGCATGTTGAAAGCGAAACTCTATGCTTTGGCTATGGCTGCTCATATGGAGAAGATTGAGGACTTAAAGGGTGTTCAGATGGATATTGCTTGGGGAAGTCAGATCCGCTCATATGTTTTCTGCCCATATACATTGGTAAAAGATCATCGTACAGGTTATGAAGAGGTGAATGTAGATAATGTAATGAATGGTAATCTAGATGGCTTTATCAATGCTTTCTTGTCTGGCATGACAATCGAGAAGTAATATGAGATAGGAAAACTGTTGCTTCGATACAAGAGATGTAAGAAAAGGCCCGCTCCATCTATGAGCGGGCCTTTTCTTGTCGTTTGATCTTTATGAAAGTCGTCTTGTGTTACTTGTTATAAGCAACATAGAAGTCCTTGATTTTGAAAGAACCTATCTTTGAATCACCCGTTGCGGAAATCTCTGCAACAATAGAGTCACCCTTGGCGAGTTCCTCATCACTGTTTGGATAGAGAATGAAAGTGTTTCGTTTGCCTTCCTTCTTCTCGACCGTAAAGTTCGTGCAACTGATATCTGTAATGGTTGCAGATGTCTCAAATCGAATGGTAACGTAATCAATGGAGGCATTCAGAGAAGAGGTCTTCGACGAACTATTCTTGAAAGAGATGTTGAAAGAACAATCTTTGTTCGAAGCTTTCGCATCGGTAATCTTCGTGCCGAAAGAAGCAACGGGGAGTCCAGTCGAAGGCGCCAAAGTTGTCTCAGTAGGTTCGACTGTGGTTGTGGCTTCAGTAGTTGTAGTTGCCTCGGTGGTCGTGGTCGCCTCTGTAGTTGTAGTTGCTTCAGTGGTCGTGGTCGCCTCTGTAGTTGTAGTTGCTTCGGTGGTCGTAGTCGCCTCAGTGGTTGTAGTCGCCTCGGTAGTCGTAGTCGCTTCGGTGGTTGTAGTCGCCTCGGTGGTTGTGGTGGCTTCCTTCGAGGTGGTTGCGTCTGTTGTTGATTCCTCCGTGGAAGGTGCAACATTGGAAGTATCAGAAGATTCTTCGATAATTGACGTCACTTTAGAGGCTTTGGTTGTATAGGTTGTATCCTCTTCTGTTGAAGAAGAAGAGAACAACGAAGAACCTAATCCAAAATACTTGAAAGCAAATACGAGGCCACCTAACATAATCAGGGCGATGATACTTAACACGATTGGTCGAATGGTACTTCTCTTCTTCTCCACATGTGCCTGCTGTTCGATTGGTGTAATAGAACCTTTCTGAGAAGCGGCAGAATATCTTTGGTGCTGAGACTTGACAATCTGGGCACTTGTGCTGATTGGTGTTGAGACATTTCTGTTCGAAGCATAGTTAGCGCCTCCTGGTCTTGAAGCAGGAGCCCCCGGTCTGGAATACGAAGAATTAGTATTTGCCGAACGAGATTTAGCAGATGGAACTTGAGAAACAACGACGGCAGAACCATCAACGGATGAAGCGTTGTTGTTGTTACTCTCCTTGCGATTCTGGCCGAAATTTGAACCAGGTCTCATCTGAGGTTTCTTGGATTCGTTGGCTAAGCGCTCTGCTTCTTCTTTCTCGCTTAATTGTTTCTTTTCTTCGGCTTCTTTTCGTGCGCGCTCTTGGAAAGCTTGCTCATCTTCATCTCCGAAGAGAAGATGATTCTTAAATATCTTATCTTCTTCAGCGAAACGAGAATAGTCAGGGACGTCCGACGTCATGTCTGATGCGGGAGACTGTGTATTATACACACTATCGATTGGGTCAAGATTCGTCGAAGCGATGGACACATGCGGATGAACTTCCGGTGCAACCTGAGCAGTAGTTTCTTCCTGATTTGCTGTTGTTTCTTGGTAAATCGAATGATAGTCTTCATCGGAGGAAGTCTCGACTTGTTCTATAGAAGCTGATTGCATTTGTTCAGCGATTTCTTTTGGAATATTGCTTTCAGTAAAATCATCAGTAGAGAAGTCTTCGCTCTCCTTGGCAAAAATATCTACTTCGTCATCGTCATCAGCATTCAACTCTTCGTCTAGTGTAGCATTCATCTGTTGTTCGACAGCAGCCTCGTCTGCACTCATATCAGGAGAGTTTGGGGATGAATGTGGATCAACATAAGAGGAAATAAAAGAGTCAAAGTTGGGGATATTATCCTCATTTGTGATGTCTGCGAACAATTCGTCCTCAAGCTTCTTATCTAAAGCTGGGTCTAAAAATGAATTGTCAGATTGTTCGATAGCTTCTTCACGTGTGTCTTCATCTTGGGAAGATTCGGATGGAACCTCTTCTTGTTTAGGTTCAGATTTCATCGGCGAATATACAGCTGATGCAAAGCTAGCATTTGAATTAAATGTGGTGTTGAAACTATGAGGCACCGTCTCAGATGTGCTAGAGGGTGATCCATCAACATCTGACTTTTCTAGATCAGAATCAGTATTATCCTGAATTTCTGTGACTTCAGGCGATTCTTCCGTTGTTATCACGTCCGACTCCGAAACAGGTTCTGCAACTTCAGGTGCTTCGGGAGAGTCTGAAACGGCTGGAGTTGTATTTGGAGACTGATTGGCTGGCGTAAACGGAGAGAAAGGTGAGAAAGGAGAGAAGGAACTGTCTCCAAGGCTAGCGTTTATCTCGTCTTCCAAAGAAGTATCTGCTTCGTAACTAGGTTTGTTCTTCCAATAGTCTTCTTTAGCATACATGGTATCCAACATGGAAGTAGGCTTAACAGGTGTATCCTGTTCATCTTCCGTAGTTTCCTGTTGTTCGGACCAATTCGAAACCGGCGCATTCGGATCTTCACTATTCTGTTCACGAAGCGCATCCGAAACATCCTCAACAGGATCGTTTGCCTTGAAAGATAGGTAAAGTGGACGTTTTACTGAATCGTCATCTTCAAGATCGGAAGCTGACTCATTATGTAACAAAGAGTTCTTATTATTTTCAACTGAATGATTCAGTGATGATTGATGCATGAAATCACTGTTGTCTGAAACATTCTCAGATTTGTTCTGGAAAAAAGTACCAAAGACAGATGGCTCTTGGGAGTTGTCAAATTCCTCTTCTGGTGCGTGCAAAAGACGGTTAAATTCATTGTTTTCATTCTCATGATCGTCACGGAGCATGGCGAAACCCTCCAATGTTCTAATATACATTATTATCATATTTCAAATGCATAAAAACTGCAACTGCGTGACGGAATTTCTCGGTGATTTAATTCATAATATCCCTTCTAATGAGGACTTGATTAGCTTCCGGATAATTCGGATTATTCGACATTTCTGTTGCGATGTATTTCCTTTGTCGATATATATGGTGATTCTTTTATGTATGATACTTGGTAGGAGTTGGTTGATATGGGAGAAAATAAGCGAAGGACTTACTTGACGATTATTCTGATACTACTAGGTGTTGGGGCTTACATTTATCGAGCGTTTCAACCAGCAATCAAGCATGTCAGTATCGAAAATGATTCTAGTACAAAGACGGAAAATGCTGAGATAGAGTCGATTAATAGTACTGAAACCAGTATTAGCGACTGGCCTGCGACAAGTGATTTTCCAGTATATATTTGTGGTGAAGTGAAGTGCCCAGGTATCTATCACTTGTCACATGCAAGTTATCTATATGAGTTGATCGATATAGCTGGTGGACTGACGAACAATGCGGACGCATCAGAAATCAATATGGTCTATATCGTAGATGAGGCACAGAGTATTCATGTTCCTTCTAAAGAGTCTATTGATAGAAAAGAAGATTCGAGAATTCTGATCGGTCAGAATGGAGAACAGACACATCAACAGAAGAATGGTAATTCAAATTATATTGTGAATTTGAACGAAGCGGGTATAGAAGATCTGTGTTCACTTCCTGGAATCGGAGCAAAAATTGCCGAAAAAATAATTGATTATCGAAATCAGAACGGGAAGTTCTCGACAATCGAACAGATTATGAATGTGCCGGGTATAGGAGAGGGAAAGTATAATCAAATTCGCGACTATATTATCGTGTAAAAAATAGTCGAAAATGACATTTGACAGACTGGTCAATCAATGGTATTCTCTATTAGCACTTGAATGTGACACGCTCGTGTGGCGGAATAGGCAGACGCAACGGACTTAAAATCCGTCGGGGTAAAACCCGTACCGGTTCAAGTCCGGTCACGAGCACCATATATATCGCGGAGTGGAGCAGTTGGTAGCTTGTCGGGCTCATAACCCGAAGGTCGCGAGGTTCGAGTCCCGCCTCCGCAACCATAGAGGATCCTTATTCAACTTTGAATGAGGATCTTTTTTTGCTGAGACGTGAAATTGGCAATGTTTGTATGGAATTCAGAAATTGTTTTGTGACTTATAATCATTTTTCGATGAATTGATTGTCTCTCAATTTTGAGATAAAATACAGTTCGAAAATATGTGAGGTCATGTGATTATAGTCATCACAAGGTGATGTATGAAGAAAGATAAGAAAAGTACAAATCTGTTAAAGAAAGCTTGCAAGAAAGTAAAAGATGCCATTATTGTAGCTGATCAATTCTGCATGAAGTACAGAATATACCTCATTTTTATTGTGGCTGTATTAATTGCCTCTTTTTTTGTTTTCAATTCTCATTTCTATAAGAAGAAACAAATTCGGAACAACAGTGTTAATAACGGTAACTATTTCTCTCGTAGAATGGATGTTTCTAAACCGATACAGTTTACATTTGAAGCCCAGTATGATCGACTTTCGAAAATCCGAATCGATGTGAATCGTATTACAAGTAAAGTATCATCCACGGACAAGGGAACTGTGTCCATTTATGCTAAGGATAATCTTTCTGAGCCGATTTTTACGAAGAACGTATATCTTTATAGTCCGACACATGACACGATCGATGTTGACTGCGGGAATCTCTCTTTATCCAAAGGCGAGATGTATTATATGGAGTTCAAGATCCAAAGTTTTGATAGCAACTCTGTGTTATGGCTGAAGATGCATAGTGTGAATTCGTTTGATCAGATCGGTACGGATGACGATGATGTTCAAGGTGATATCCCTGTTGGCTATTCATTTGTTCCGAATGTTACCTACAACTATGCGAGCCTTTCTTATTCAAGCATCATCATTCATGCAATCTTGGTTCTCTCTTGCGCGGTGATGTTGTTTTTTAAGCAATTCTCTAAAAATGAGAAATTCAAGGAATTTGCACGCGTGCTATACATACCACTTGTTTTGTACTTGATGATGGAGATTCTGAATGTGGCACGTGGGGATGGCATGCAGTTCTTGTTGCCACTCACATGGAAACATTTCTTTGTTTTAGCGATTGCTTTCGTGGTGATGCAGATCTTGTATTTGTTCTTCTACGGTGCAACGGGTCGAGGATGGATCTCCATTCTGATCATTACGATACTGATGATGGCAATTGGCATCACCAACAATTGCAAAATCGTCATGCGAGGAGACTCTTTTGTGCCTTGGGATATCTATGCTGCAGGAATGGCAGCGTCCATCGGCTCGAAGTACTATTTCAGAATCACGATAAACTTTGTATTTGGTATCCTCTATTCCATTGCAACCTTTATGTTGATTCGTGTAACCAATACTAAGCCAAGAGTTAAGAAGCAGTACCGCCTCAGCATGATGAGTTCGGCTGTTGCACTTGGTGTTGCATTTAGTTTCGGTGTGATTTTCAATAAGACTTTGTTGAAGAAGATGAATGTCTCATATGCGCTTTATCCGCCACTAGAGCCATACAACAATAATGGTACATTAACGGCCTTTGTGTTGAATCTGAATAACCTTCAGGCTAAGAAGGGATCTGTTGCTTCAGAGACAGAACCATACGATGTTCAGCAGAAGTATGTTGATATGGTTGACGATATTAAAGAGGATACAAGGTGGAAAAATACAGTTGAGAAACCTAATGTGATTTGTATTATGAGTGAATCGTACGGTGATCTTCGCAATATTCGTGATATCGAGACGTCCGAGCCGGTTATGCCTTTCTACGATTCTTTGCTGGACGATACGATTCATGGGAAGTTATGTGTTTCTGTTTTTGCTGGTGGAACTTGTAACACGGAATTCGAGTTCTTGACGGGAGAGTCTGTATCTGGACTTCTTGCAGGTTCTTCCGTTTACACTTTCTATGTGGATGATGAAGTATCATGGGCGATGCCGAATGTGTATAAGGCGAATGGCTATGAGACCGTTGCGATTCATTCTTTTGATGAAGAGTGGTGGGATCGTGACGAAGCATACCCATTACTTGGTTTTGATCGATTTATTAGCGAAGATGATTTTGTTGATCCGCATATCGTGCGTCGTTACATTAGTGATCAGTCTACTTTTGAACGTATCGTGCAGGAGTATGAGAATAAACCAGAGGGTCAACCAATCTTCGAATTCTGTGTGACCATGCAGAACCATGCCGATTATTCGCAACAATATGACAATATGGCATATGATATCAAGTTGGAAAATATGGAGGAGGAATTCCCATATACAGAGCAGTATCTTTCCTTGCTTCGTGAGTCGGATGATGCGTTGAAATATCTGATCGAGTATTTTGAAAATGTTGATGAGCCGACAATGATTGTCTTCTTTGGTGACCATTATCCAACACTTGATAATGATTTCTACGATACAATTCTTGGAACTGAGTTGGAAACGATTACATCTCAGGAGTCGTTGCCACTATATCAGACACCGTATTTTGTATGGGCAAATTTCAATATTCGAGTAGGGAGTGGTGGACTCAAGAGTCCGAATTTCTTGGGCCAGAATATTCTTGATTTAAGTGGCGTTGAATGTCCAGATGAACGTGCTTGTTTGCGAGTATTGAACTCAAAGATTGGTGCCATAAATGCCTTAGCCGTATATGACCGATATGGTACAGCTTGGTTGGATGAGCAGGATATTCCTAAAGACATTCAGTCATTGATTGATGATTACATGTATCTTCAGTATGATTTGATTTATGAACATGAAGATGATTCGGATGATTCGGATTAAACGCCCTGTTTGGCAAATTTAATACGTTGCGTTATAATAAAGTGTATTTTTTGCGTGAGGTGAAGGTATGCCTGCAACGGAATATTCAAATTCTGCTTCAAATGCGGCCGGTAAAGTTGCAAAGGTCGTCTTTCTTTCTGTGTTTGCGTTAATACTGGTGATTACTGCGGTTTCTTTTGCCGTTCATCATATGAGAATTGGCGCGGAGAAAGAATTTAAGAATACGATGGTATCTAGAGTTCGTACAGATGCAAAGAATGCGGCTTCTGTTGTTTCTGGTGAGGAGATTAAGACCGATCCGATTCTTGCTGCACAGAAGTATAGTACGATTCTCCCATTTATGTTGATGGATACTAATGAGGATGATTATTCCACACAGGTATTTGGTCTTTATAGCTATTCAAATGGTGCCCTAACGATGCTAACAGGCATTGATTCTGATTATTTGATTGCAAACAAGATTCCCGTATCTGAATGGCTTACGGCAGATTTGACTCCATATGAGGTTCGCGACGAAGATGTTTTCCACTATTTGGTTCCTATTCTTGATCAAGAAGGCAAAGTGTCCGCAGTACTTGAATTAACCGCCCAGACAAAACCAATCAATGAAATGGGAAACAAACTTGAATCCATGATTCTTTCTACAGTTTCTGCTGCAGTTCTTGTGGCGATGGCTATTTTCTCGTTACAATATATCATTCCACCGATTGTGCATTTCGTATCTAAGAATAAGACGGAGGCGACCGTATGAATGACTTTTTGTATGAGAATTTTGCGAAACCGCCGAAGGGTAAGAAGGCAGTAACCAATCAGATTAGTTTCTGCTTGGTTACTGCACTTGTGATTCTGTTTGTTGTATCATCGTTGGTTACGAAAGTATATTGTTCTGCATTGCAATCTCAACGGAAAACTGCGTTGACGTCTTATACAGCAAGTTCTTCTGTGGCTTTGTCGTACAAAGAGTTGAATGAAGGTATGACATTTCCACTTGAATTGCCTGAATATGCACCAGGAAAACACTATACCGTAAATGTATTCATCAAAGGTGGCAACTCATTTACTCGCGTATATACTTCAGATCGTTCTCACGATGAGATTAAACCTTATATCCTTTCCGGTGTGGGTGAGGAGTATATGGAGGCTTTTGACCAACAACAGTTGACCGTGTCACATCGTCGATATGACAATGTTCAGTATGTTACTTCGATCGCACCTGTGATTGGCATAGATGGTACGATGTCCGGCATTGTTGAGGTAATGATTCCCAAAGGAGACTTTGAGTTTACTGAGAATGGTATGTCATTGTCTTGGATATTTACGATTATTTCTATCGCTGTAGCAATTGCTGTGATTTTTTCTGAGATGTACAGATTACTAGATACTCTTGTATCTAAGCCCAATATGAATGTCCCAAGAGCTGTTATTTATGGCACTTCAACCTATCGTTTGATTGCATTCTTCTCCAGCGTCGGTTGTTCGATGCCATTGATCGTAATTCCATCTTATATGAAGGTTTCTCTGGAAGGCGTGGTAGATGGTTCTACGATGCAGCATTTGTGGATCATGGTTGCTTGTTTATTCTATCTGCTTGGTTTCTGGCGTTTTACGCATCTGCGCGATATGGTCATTCGCAAACTGACCTCGCGAATTGCAGTCATCGTTTCAGTCTTATGTGCGTTCATCTTGCTGTTGATTACAGGTCTAATGGCTGTTCCGCTTCTGATTGTTGTGCTACAGCTTCCGATAGGTTTCTTCTTGGGTATGCTGTTTCAATTCCAGAGAGATTATAGAATTCAAGCCGACCGTACTGGAATCGACGAGTTCTCTGATAGTAAGATTCACCAATGCCAATATTCGGGCTACGTTCTTGGTGCCGCTGTAGGTGCTGTAATCTGTGGAATCCTATTTGAACGTTTTGGTCTTTTCACAGTATTGATGGTTGCCTCTGCTTTCCTTTTCATTGATGCGATACAGGTGCTCTATTTTGTCAGACACTGTCCGCCTTCCAATGAACCGACTGTGCGTCTACCGAATTACTTCTACGCGCTGAAGAATTCTAAGTCTGGCACATTCTGCTGGAGTGCTGTTTTCCCTCTGGGCGTTCAGTTGGCATTCTTTACGGTGTTTATTCCTGATTATTTGGAGAAGGTGAACCTCTCTTTAGCGACCGTTTCTTTCTATTACTTGTTAGCCATCTTGTGTGGTGAGGTGGTTATGCGCATACTCGTTATTTGGTTTGAAGATTTCTTCTCAGCCAAGATGCGCATTACTTCTGCTGCGGTGCTAAGTGGTATAGGTTATCTTGTATTTGCACTGGCACCTTCTGCGAAAATGCTCGTTGTGGGTGTGTTATTCTTAGGTCTTTCACTAGGTTTCCATCAATTTGGGTACCTTTCGTACTATAAATCACTGGTTCGTCAGGATAAGCATCCGATTGCGCGTGTAATTCTGATGCGTGTATTTACTTGTGGCATTTTGATTGGAACAATCGTCTTTAGTATTGCGAATTCGTTTGCTAGTGTACGTGTCCCGATGATTGCGATTACTTTGATTCTAATCGTTATTTCAGGTTCTTATCCGCTTCTGATGCTGATGGATAATTCTTCTGCACAGAAAGCACCAAGCAATCGTCCAAAACCTGTTGCACATACAAATGATGAGGAGGTGTAATCACATGGAGATATGGTGTGAACGATTAACTCGTGAGAATATCGAATCTTTCTATGATGAATATGCCTCTTTTGCGTATAAGAGTGCTTATCGTACTTTGAGAGATACTACTCGAGCAGAAATGTGTGTCGTGGATTCGTTCATTGATACGTATCATAAGAGAGCAAAACTGGAAGAGGACGAAGTGATTTACTTCTTCTCTGATGCATTGCAGTTCCATATCAATGAGATGGTAGCTAAGTATCCGGTCATCAATGATGCTGCCGCCCCTGAGAAGAGTCTAGATGAGTATACAGCATCAACGATGAAACACACAATTTTGGAAAGAATTGACTCTCCTAGATTTAGAATTGCTGAGTTTGTCTCCTCTACACCTGACACGAAGATGAGGAGAAGAACGCCTATTGTAGAGTTTTTTAGAAATTCCGGCATCACAGTTATGCTTCTCATTAAGCTGGCATTCTTGGCAATCGTCATTGCTGTTGTTACGTATTTTGGTTCCTTTACGTTCTTCCATGCAGACCAATATGTGCTTAGTAATACTCAACGTGGAAAACTAAAACTGGATGAGTATATTGTCAGTGTAATGGATTATTTGCCTGTTTCCGTGAATGGATCTGCTGATTCGTCGCTCATGCTTCCATCTGAAACGGATGAATCTGAGCAAACAGATAATTCGACTGAACAAACCACTTCTGAGTCCGTGACGGAACCATCTGCTACAAGGGGATGATTACTTCGCTCATAATATTGTCAAATTGACAATAGAAACATATTAGAAGTAGTGCTAAACTAATTCAAGAAATAGCAGATACGTGTATATTATGGGAGCGTTCTGAACGTTATGAATAAGAAACAAGATTCACAGAAATCTCAAAAGACAGGGCAGTATCAGGTTTTGCGTGTAGATACAAAAGGAAGAAAGAGTCCGACTAAACCAGTTACAAAGAAGAAGAAGCCGTGGACATTAAAACGCGTGATGTTGCGTGTCGTGGTGCCAATTCTGTTGACACTTGTTGTGATATTTGGTGGTGCATACATTGGCATACAGCAGTATAAGAAATATCTTCTAGGTAAGATTCAGTATATTCCAAAGCAGGAGAATCCAACATTTATTGATGAAAGCGGTTCTGTTGTAACATTAGCACAGTTCACTTCGGAGACGAGTGAACCACCGGTAGAAGAGGAAGGGATACATAATTTTCTTCTTATTGGTATTGATAGCCGTTCGAAGAACTATACAGAAGATGGTTCCGGAAGCCTTGCTGACGTTATCATGGTCATGAGCATTGATAATGATGAAGGCACTATTAAGTTGTTGACGATTCAACGTGACTGTTATGTTCAGATTCCAGGATATTCTAAACTTCAGAAGATTAATGCTGCCATGACATTCGGTGGCCCTGAATTGCTCTCTGCTGTTATTGAGAATCATTTGAGAGTCAAGCTTGAAGGGTATGCGTATGTTAACTTCTACAATATGGAGCAAGTGATCGATGCTGTGGGTGGTATTGACATGGAATTGACCAAGAATGAGATTTTCCACAAACCAGGCGGACTTAATGATAATCTTCGCGAACAGAATCAACTGCGAGGTGATCCGGGGGATAAGTATGCGATTACCGAAGCTGGTTGGCATCACTTAAACGGAAGGCAAGCAGTTGCATATAGTCGTATTCGTAAGGTAGGAAATGGTGTTTATGACCGTACGCAAAGACAGGTCAATGTTCTCAATGAACTGTTGCGCGTATTTACAGGACTAAGTACGACATCAAAGCTCTCTGCTCTAGATGATATTCTTAGCCTGATTGCAACGGATATTTCCCCGGAAGAGATTGAAGATTATGCAATGGATTTTCTCCCGAAAGTACGTAACATGAAACTTGAAACCATGGGCATTCCAGTAGAGGGTTATTCTGTTGAAGGATTCTTTAATGACGATATTCGTCCAGGAGACTGGAGTATCCGATGTGACTGGAATGGTATGATTCCGCTTGTTCAGAAATTCTTCTATGGTGAGACATACGATTATGATCCTGTTATTGAGATTCCGCGTGCACCAAAACATGATAAGGATGGCAATCTCATTGAGAAGGGTAAGCCAGGGTCCTAACTGTTGATTTGTTTTTGTCTTTCTTTGATATTGACAACAAAAGACTTCGTGGTATATTAAATATGTTAGCAAATTAGCACTCGCAAATAACGAGTGCTAATAAATTTATTGGAGGTGTTCATCATGACTATTAAACCTTTAGGTGATCGAGTAGTGATTAAGATGGTCGAAGCGGAGGAAACGACGCACAGTGGAATCGTTCTTGCTGGTTCTGCGAAGGAGAAACCTCAGATCGCGGAAATCGTAGCTGTAGGTCCGGGCGGAATGGTTGATGGAAAAGAAGTCAAAATGGAGCTTTCTGTCGGTAATCGTGTTCTGGTCAGCAAGTATGCTGGTACAGAAGTAAAGATTGACGGCGTTGAGTATACAATCTTAAGTCAGAGTGATGTTCTGGCAATTGTTGAGTAATCAGGACGCTAAGGAGGTTTTCAAATATGGCGAAAGAATTAAAATACTCTGAAGACGCAAGACGTGCTTTGGAAAATGGTGTAAATAAAGTTGCAGATACTGTGAAGATTACACTTGGTCCAAAAGGTAGAAATGTCGTTCTGGACAAGAAGTATGGTGCACCATTGATTACGAATGATGGTGTTACCATTGCAAAAGAAATCGAACTCGAGGATCGTTTTGAAAATGCAGGTGCACAACTAGTAAAAGAAGTTGCATCGAAGACAAATGACGTAGCTGGTGATGGTACTACAACTGCAACACTTCTGGCTCAGGCCATTATCCGTGAAGGTATGAAGAATGTTGCGGCTGGTGCGAATCCGATTATTCTGAGAAAAGGTATTCAGATTGCAGTCGATGAGGCTGTGAAGTCTTTGAAGTCTGCAGCTAAGAAAGTAGATGGATCTAAGGATATTGCACGTGTTGCAGCAATTTCTGCGGGCGATGAGTTGATTGGCGATCTGATTTCTCAGGCTATGGAGAAGGTTTCTTCGGATGGTGTCATTACTGTTGAAGAATCTAAAACAATGGGCACAGAACTTGAAGTTGTGGAAGGTATGCAGTTTGACCGTGGTTACCTTTCTTCTTACATGTGTACGGATATGGATAAGATGGAAGCAGTACTTGACGATCCGTATATCTTAATTACAGATAAGAAGATTTCCAATATTCAGGATGTTCTCCCGCTCCTAGAGCAGGTTGTTCAGCAGGGTAAGAAGTTGTTAATCATTGCTGAGGATGTTGATGGTGAGGCATTGGCTACATTGATTGTAAATAAACTTCGTGGAACATTTACTTGTGTTGCGGTCAAAGCACCTGGTTTCGGTGATAGAAGAAAGGCTATGTTGCAGGATATCGCTATTCTGACAGGTGGCCAGGTCATTACAGATGATCTTGGACTCGACTTGAAAGAAACTACAATGGATATGCTGGGTCGTGCACATCAGGTAAAGATTCAGAAAGAGAACACAATCATTGTTGACGGTATGGGTCAGGATGAGGAGATTAAGTCTCGTGTAGCACAGATTCGTGCGCAGATCGAGGAGACCTCTTCCGAGTTTGATAGAGAGAAACTTCAGGAGCGTCTTGCAAAACTCTCTGGTGGTGTTGCAGTTATCAAAGTTGGTGCTGCAACGGAGACTGAGATGAAAGAGAAGAAGCTTCGTATTGAAGATGCTTTGGCAGCTACACGAGCAGCTGTAGAGGAAGGTATCGTTCCTGGCGGTGGAACAGCATATATTAATGTATTGCCTGCAGTAACTGCTTTGATCGATCAGTATGACGGAGATGTTGCAACTGGTATTCGTATTATTGCGAAGGCTTTGGAAGCACCTATCCGTCAGATTGCTGCAAATGCTGGTCTCGATGGTTCAGTCATTTGCGAGAACATCAAGAAGTCCGAAGCTGGTAACGGTTATGACGCTTTGAATGATCAGTATGTGAATATGTTCGATGTCGGTATTGTTGATCCTGCGAAGGTTACACGTTCTGCACTGCAGAATGCTGCATCGGTTTCTTCTACATTATTGACAACCGAAGCAGTGGTTTGCGATATCCCGCAGCCGGAACCGCCGATGCCGAATCCGAATGCCGGTATGTATTAATCTTGGTAGAAATGGTAAAATATAGAGGTTGTGGTCATCTGACTACGACCTCTATTTTTTATCGGGGTGAATCGTTATGCAGTTTCAAGATACTATCATAGAAGTTTTAGTGAAGAAATCGCTTACGTCGAAGGAGAAGATGTGCCGCGTCTTGTACATCATTCTTTCTATTATTGGGATAATGGTTGTAAATGTGATTCCATTATTCTTTGGAATTGGTTATCTATTTATTCTGACGGGAGCTCTTTCGTTTGGCATTGGTTTTCTTTGCTATTTCTTTGTTACGAATCTCAAGAGAGAATATGAGTATTCTGTTGTAAATGACACATTCTCTGTTGATGTTATTCGCAATAGTTCAAGAAGACAATCACTGTATTCTGGCTCCATTCGTGAATTTGAAATGGTTGCAAAGGTGAAAGATGATCGCCATCCGCTTACTGAATTCGATAGCAAAGATATGTTGCACGGTAAATTTGTTTCAGGAGATCACCCAGAGAATGAGTGGTTCATTTACACCAAATGGGACAAGATGAAGGTTATCCTTCTGATTGAACCGGATGAGCGTATGTTGAAAGCATTCTACCGCTATAATCCGCGAAATACCACATATCGACCGGGTGTACAGGTGAAAGGAAGAAGAGATGGAGTATCTTGATCAATGTAATTTATATCGATTTACGGTGATTGGAACTGAAACGGATATTGAAGATCGACTCCATTACCATGCTTTGTGTTCCATGCTTCAGGAAGCGGCCTGTTTAGATGCGGAACGAAGTGGTTATGGTGCGAATACACTTGATGGATTGAAGGCTTGTTGGTTGATCCTTCGTATGAAAGTCTGTATGACTAGAATTCCGAAGTGGCGAGATGAGATTTATATCTCTACAGAATCCCACGGTTTCCAGAGAGTATTCTTTAATCGTGATTTTGATATTTACGATTCTAATTTTGAACCAATCGGTTGGGCAACTTCCGTGTGGGTGATTACCGAACAGGGGAGTCATCGACCGATTCGCCCCGCTGCAATTCCGGGGATGGAAGCTTTTGCCTGCACGACGCCCTCTTCGCGTAGTGTAGATAAGCTTTTTCCAGTGAGTGAAGAGAATCGAGATTTTCAGAACCAATTGACTCGTTTTGCTGATTATAGTGATATTGATCGAAATATGCATGTGAATAATACAAGATACATAGCTTGGAGCGAAGATAGTTACTATCTTCAAGTTCCAATGTCAGAGCCGATTCACTCTCTTTCAATCAATTATTCATCCGAAGTGAAGCCCGGTGAAGAAGTAAAAGTGTATCGTTCTTTTGTGGATGGAAATGTCCAAGTAGATGGGTTTGAGGTTCTTACGCAAAGACATGTGTTTTCTGCTCGTTTCGACAATGGTGCTGATTGACATTGGTTAAATGAATCTCGTTACGTTTTATGGTAAAATAGTTAGACATATGAGCGAAAAGGAGTGTCAGTATGATTGAGATTTCGAATCTGGTAAAATTCTACGGCGATAAGCGTGCAGTCAATGGCATTTCGTTTAAGGTAAACCAGGGAGAGATCCTTGGCTTTCTTGGTCCGAATGGTGCCGGAAAGTCAACGACCATGAATATTCTTACCGGATATTTGTCTGCTACCAGCGGTAAGGTTACCATCAACGGTTATGATATTTTGGAACAACCCGAGCTTGCCAAGAAGAATATTGGATATTTGCCAGAGTTGCCGCCACTATTCATGGATATGACTGTATTTGAATATTTGCAGTATATCGCAGAGTTGAAGAAAGTGCCGAAGAAAGATCGAAAGAAGCAGATTTCTGAAATTATGAAGATGGTTCATATCGGTAATGTCTCTGGACGATTGATCCACAACCTTTCCAAAGGTTATCGTCAGCGCGTCGGTATTGCACAGACGCTTATAGGTAACCCGGAAGTGATTATTTTGGACGAACCAACGGTTGGACTAGATCCGAATCAAGTGATAGAGATTCGAAAGTTGATTACGTCCTTATCTAAGAACCACACCATTATATTTAGTTCGCATATCTTATCAGAAGTACAGGCGATCTGTGATCGAGTCGTGATCATTAATAACGGTAAAATTGTTGCTGATGCACCAACGCTTGAGTTGTCTGCACAAGTAGCGGGTACCGTGCAATATCTTCTGGTCGTTGATGCGGCATTCAAAGATTTACAGATGCCACTTCGTGCAATACCAAGTGTAAAGAGTGTTACGCTACTTGCAGAGAACAACGGATTAAGTCAGATTCAGATTGCGGCGGAAAGTAGTCTTGATGTACGGAAGTCTATTTTCTTTGCGTTGTCACGATTAAATGCACCAATGTTGGAATTCCGATCAATGGAGCCTTCTCTCGAAGAAGTGTTTACCAGTATTACTGCGCCAAAGAAGTGAGGAGACAATTTCATGTTTGCAATATTTAAGCGAGAATTTCTGTCATATTTCCGCACCCCGGTCGGCTGGATAGCAATTAGTCTTCTAGGTGCGATTAGTGGTTACTATTTCTCAGAAATGATTTCTGCGACTGTTCCCTATGTAAACATCGCAATGGAGATATCCTATCTTCGTACTTTCTTTGTGATTCTGATCCCTATTATCACCATGCGTTTGTTCGCTGAAGAGAAGAAGAATGGTACGGATGTTCTACTTTATACTATGCCATATTCGATGAAATCAGCTGTAATTGGCAAATTCCTTGCGGCGTTGGCTCTTCAGGGATTAATGTTAATCTGTGTTTTCAGCCATATCATCTTTACAGTTATGTTGTCTGGATTTGTGGGACCTGAAGCTTTGGGCGCAATAGTCGGTTATCTTGTGCTCGCGGCATTGTTTATTTCTATTGGTATGTTGACGTCGGCATTGACGGAGAATCAAATCATGTCCGCCGTGGTTTGCTTTGTGATTCTATTTGTTCTGAATATGTTATCCAGTATTGCTGAATCATTGTCTAGTGTTGTCAAGACGATACTTAAGTTTACACACCTGTTCGGGCTTTCTGATCAGACTATTTACAACGTGGGTGAACGTATCCGTCGTATCATTGTGTGGTTTGATCCATTTGAGAAGACATCCTGCTATTCAAATGGTGTATTCAAGGTAGTGCCACTAATTTTCTGCCTGAGCTTTGCGGCAATGTTTACTTACATTACATACCGTGTGCTTGAGAAGAAACGTTGGGCACAGAGCTAAGAAAGGGGGAGAATTATTATGGCAAGAAAAACTGCAAGTGAAAGTATCCTCCGCGAGAAAACAACTCGGTCTTCAAAAGCTAAAATTGTGACCGATCAGCGTTTTAAGTCGTTGAAGTCAATTTCGATTATTTCCATCCTTCTGGTCATCGGTATCTGTGTAGTACTGAACTTAATTATTGATCGGACATTAGATAAGAAGTTGACCTTTGACTCTACTTCTGTAAAGACGAATAGTATCAGTCGTTTCTCGGAAGCTTATCTTCGTACATTGGATAAGAAAATCGAGATTATCGGTTTATTTGATCGCAATGACACATCATACGAATGGCTCGATTACTTTGTTCCGATTATGGATGATTATGAGTCAAAAGGTGATGGGAAGATTGATCTGAAGTACGTAGATCCAGAAGTGGATCCATTTATTCTGAATGAACTAGATCCCAATGGACTTTATGGATTATCGGCTGGTATGTATGTGATTCGTTGCGGTGAACGCATGCTTCCGATATATCCATATGATTGCTTCGGTTATGATGAGAATTTGCAGTACACATATGGTATCTATATGCCTGTTAAAAACTACATTGAAGTGAACGTAACAGGTTCTATTTCTTTTGTTGCCTCTAGTCGCTCTAGAGAAGCCTATGTATTATCTGGGCATGGAGACTCATCTTACCACGCAATGGAAATCATTCTGAAGTCATTTGGCTTCGTTACTTCTCCCATTTCATTAAATGGTGACGCGGCCAAGATACCATCAGAATGTGAACTGCTGATGATCCTAGAACCGAAGACGGATTTGACCGCTTCCGAGAAAGAAGCCATTCTTACGTATCTTGATAATCACGGAAAGGTGCTCGTTGTAAGTGATTTTTCTGACCAAGCACAAGTCGATCTGACCAATCTCAATGAAGTGACAAAGCATATGGGCATATCATTGGAGTCTGGAGTCATTCATGAGAATGAAGCGGGTGCACTGTTTGATGTAGCGAATCCTTATCATTCGGTTGGTTTTGCCAGCGATTATAGCTTGCAGAATTTGTCCGATATTTCTTCTAGTTATGAGGTTCAGAACTGCCGATATCTGAAGGTTTATAATGTCGGTATGAATAAGATAGAAGTGGTTCCGTGTGTCGTTACCTCTGACAAGGCTTCTGTTGATTTTTTGATCTCGCAGATCGATTCTACTGCTTCAGCAAGCACATATCCTGTCGTTCTGGTGAGCCATGATACAAGTGTAGAGAGCGATCAGCCTACTATGATCGTGATTGGTACATCTACATTTACATCTGACTCCTATTTCACGTCACTGAATAATGTGAATGCTGGATTTATACGTTCTTTGTTGGAAAAAGAACTTCAAATTGTCTGGAATCTGGGTGAACAGGCCACCTTGGTACCAGAGAAGTCGATTCCAAGTTATGAGTTGAGTCAGCCGCTTCCTTCATCTAGCGCTACATGGTGGTCGCTATGTGTGATGACGATTATTCCTATTGGAAGTCTGGCCTGCGGTGTGTATGTTTTCCAGAAACGTCGTCATTTATAAGGGGGAGAAATGAAAGAACTGCGAAAATTAAGAAGACTTGCAGTAGTTTTTGCTGCGTCGCTCCTTTGTCTGATTGGTATTCTTGTTTATCAGTATGTGAAACAGGTACGTACCGATGAGTCATTGATGACAGACAACCTCATGATTTGTGAAATGAAGGATGTTCGTGAACTGTCTATTCAGACGGAAGAAGGCGACGAGATTCATTTTTCATATCGCGGATCGAATCAATTTAATGGTGGTTCACATAACGGGACTATGTTTGCTCCGGAACAGCTTCAACAATCGCTTGTAGACAGCACGGTTCAACAAGTGATTGCTTTCCGTATAGACAAGAGAATCGATGAACCGACAGAACTTAATAATTACGGATTAGTTCAAGGTTGTACTCGAATCACGATTACTTCGGCGGATGGAGCGAGTCATGTACTACTTGTTGGATCCTTGTTGCCGAATAAAGATGGTGTCTATGTAAAGTTGGAGGGGGAAGCGTCTGTCCTGATTGCTGATTACTCTATCTATGAGTTGACATGTATGCAATTTGATCATTATCTGAGTGCTTGTGTAATCTCACTTGATCGTACAAGTATAGCGAAGATTGATTTTCAACGTACATCGACAGGTGATCATTGGTCGATGAAGCCTCTAGAAGACGCGGACAACGGATTATATAAAGAACACCGATATAAAGTGACGGAGCCGCTCGAGCAGGAACCGACGGACATCATGATTCAGTTGTTTGAACAGATTATCCAGCTCCAGGCATCGGAATACCTTCCCATTGCGAAGGAAGAGTATCCTTCGTATGGATTGGATCAGCCAGAGTTTCATTTTGCTATTTCTCAAGTAAACGGTGAGGTAATCGATATCTATCTTTCCATGGAGATTGCAGGCTACTACTATGGTTATAGCTCAGATAACCCATATACATTCAGAATTCTGACACAGTTACTACCTGGAATTGAAATCCCGACATTTGATCTCTTAGAAGCATATGTTCGTCAAGATTATCTTAATCAAGTTAGCAAGGTGCGTGTGACGATTAAGGACACAGAGTTTGCCATGCAATATGAAATTTCTGATGTGCAAGCGAGTATTACGAGTGACAGTATAAAGATATTACTGAATCAACGTGACGCAAAGGTATATAGTTCAGATGGACATTGCTATGGATTGGTCTTGTTTGATTCGATTTTTCTGATGCCGATTCGAGAGATTGATACGGATACAAAACCGGAACTCACGAATATTGAAGCAACGATTTCTGTTACACGCGTGGATAGCACGATTTATACAATTAAACTCGTCCCGAAAGATTCAGATTCATTCTACTGTTTTATCGATGATCGATATACTGGATATATCGTAGACAGAAGCGTATTATATAAAGATAATGGTTCAAACTTGGAGAACTTCGGTATTTTAGATGCTTATGTTCTTACAAACGAGGCCATTGATCATCAGAATGTGGATAAGATTTATGACCGACCATAAGAGAAATAAAAGTACGAATAAGAAGAATAAACGTCATGCTACTCCGCTTCTTGTTGCGCTGTGTCTGATTCTTGCAGTAGTAACAATTGTGCTGGTCTATATGATTCGTAATCATTTTTCGGCCAAGAGTGGGGCCAAAGAACAACTTAGACTATCTGCAATAGCCGGCTTTGACTGTGAATATACAGAAGCGCAACAACTGTATCCATTTCAGAATGGTTTATTAAAAGTCACGAGCAAACGTGTCGCTTATTTGTCCATTTCCGGAAATGAGATCTATAGTGTGGATCTTGAGATGAGCAATCCGACCTGCGTCTTTAATGGCCCTTATGCATTTGTGGCTGATACAGAAGGTTTTCTCTGTGCCATGTTTTCTGAAGAAGGACTGGTATTTAAGCAACACATGACGGGCAAGATTGGCAATCTCGCTTTGAGCCCTTCGGGTCTTTCCGCCTTGATCATTGATGAGAGTGATTCTTTCGGAGAAGTATATATGCTTGAGAAAGATGGTTCCTTCTTAGCAAAATGGTCTTCCTATGAGTCTGGATATCCGTTGTCGATGGCGTTTGGCCCCGATGAACGTTCATTAAGTGTTGCGCTTGTGGATACCGATGGCTCCCAGATGGTACCGCATCTTAAAATGTTCTCGATTCCGAAGGATCGTACAGTTGATCACCCAGAGGAAACTGCCTCTTTTGATCCATCTGCTTCCAGCATTATGCCCTTGATAGCGTATATGAGCAATGATTCAATGGCAATGGCTGGAATTGACGCGGTAGTAGTACTTGGTGATGGTCAATGTGCTCCAGTTCAGCCGGCTTTCCCTTGTGTGGAGAGTATTTTCTCTTACGATGGTGGTTATGCTGTGATCTATTCAGACGGAATAGACCAGCCGCTTCGACTGGCCACATTTGATCATCAAGCGAACAAAATTGGTGAAATTTCGCTTGGAAATGAGATCCACCACTATGATGTATCCGGTTCTCAGGCGCTTCTTGCTGTAGATGAGAATATCTATCTGGTCAATCTCTCATCTGCTTCTATCTCCTCTACGATATCGGTCGATGAACCTGTGCTTCGTGTGGCGTTTTTTGGATCGAAGAATATCTGTGTCGTGACAAACGTTGGTGTACGAGAGATTACGATCTGACGCTTCGGGAGGATGCGATGGAGAACGAAATCAAGATAGCTTTCCCATCTGAGCAATCTTTATATCTTTCGGTGGAACAGCCGTGGTTTAAGCATGTGGTTGAGGTGATTCACGACAAGACGGAACATTATGAGAACCGCTATTTGGATACACCTGATCGTGATTTGCGTCAAACCATGACATCAATTCGTGTTCGACATGTTCTAGGTCAGAAGTATATCCATACTGTCAAAACAGGCGGAAATCAGGTTCATAATGGATTATCCACGAAGTATGAGTGGAATTGGATTACGGACGAACGCGAATTTCAAGTTGAAAGATTTCTTCATCATATGAGAATCAGTAATCAGACGGATCCAGTGGAAATCCTAAGTGATGTGTTATTTCCATATAAGAACGTCGAATTCATTGATCTATGCCAAACCATTTTCAAAAGAAGAACCATTCACGTGAAGTATAAGAATAGTGAAGTGGAGATATGTTTGGATGTTGGAAGTTGTTATGGATTAGAACGTAGTGCACCAATACTCGAAATGGAACTTGAACTGCTTCGAGGTCAAGTGGAAGATATTGAAGCATTAGGCCATCTTGTGATTGAAAATACGGGTACTTCCTATCAGAAGATATCGAAACTTGGACGTTGCATGCAATTGATTGAAGAGGTGGAGCATGGCTGAAGATAAGATTTGGGATCTGATCGTTATAGGCGGTGGTGCTTCCGGTATGTGTGCAGCGATTTCATACCAGAAGACCATATGTTCGTCTTCCTCTGGTTTGGGAGATGTTCTGATTCTTGAGAAGAATGATCGGGTTGGAAAGAAAGTACTGGCTACCGGAAATGGAAGGTGTAATCTTTCCAATCAAGATATGTCGATGACGCATTTTCATAGTCATCGTGATGATTTTCCATCTTGCGTGATGCACCATATCGGACAAGATGAGGTGTTTTCTTTCTTGTCTTGTATAGGTATTTTGACAGTTTCTGAAGGCGAGAAAATGTTCCCGATGAGTAAACAGTCTTCATCTGTAGTAGATGCTTTCCGTTTTGCATTGGATGAGTTCGGAATTGAGGTAGAGACTTCTTCTATTGTTGAGGAACTTAAGGTATTCGAAGCAATCGGAAGTAAGAAGCTCTTCCGCATCCTTCTTCAGGATGGAAGAAAAATCTTTGCAAAGTCTGTGATCCTTGCCTGTGGGGGTGCTTGTGCACCCGTATTGGGAACGACTGGTGATGGATATCGTTTGCTTGCTTCGCTTGGACACAAAGTATATGCGCCGAAACCGTCTATCGTACAAGTGCTTACAGAAACCTCACAAACGCGTTCCCTCAATGGTTTAAAAGCTGATTGTGAGTTGTCACTGCTTTGTGAGGGAAAAATTATAGCAAATCATTTCGGAGAAGTCTTATTTACTGATTATGGACTTTCCGGACCCGCTGCGCTTCAGGTATCTGGAGAAATTTCAAGACGTATACGCAAAGGGCAACTGACTGTTCCGATGCAGATTTCACTGTGCCTCTTTGACGGAAATACCATTCAGCTTCTGCGAAATGAGTGTATGAATCGCATGCGTGCTTTCCCAACTCGCCCAATTGAACAACTGTTAATCTCCATCCTACCTGCCAAAATCTCTGCTGTTATACTAAAACAAGCATTGAGTCGACCGTTATCGCTTCCCATTTCAACATTATCCGATGCTGACCTAGATCGGGTTATGAATATGTTGCAGGCTTGGACATTTAAGGTGACCGGAACGAAGTCACTGGAATTTGCGCAGACTACCATCGGTGGGGCTTCGTGTGATGAGTTTGATCCAGATACCATGGAATCAAATCTAATCCCCAATCTGTATGGATGTGGCGAAGTGCTCGATGTAGATGGAGATTGTGGTGGGTATAACCTGCAATGGGCATTCTCTTCAGGAATTCTTGCCGGACGTTCTGCTTCTTTGCGCATTCTGGAGGAACACCATGCAGATTGAAATATCCTTATCCATTCCGTTATCTGATTACGAGATGTTTCCCAAGATTCAATCCCCATTTACTGATAATCGGGATGTTCGAGCCTATTTCGAGAAGAAAGCGCATAAGAAGCTTCCGAAATACTGCTTCTTCCAGAAGAAGTCTATTGATGCCAGACACCGAAAAGATATACGTATTGTCATTACTGCACTGTTTTCTGATCAGGATCTGCGTAAGTCGATCCTTTCTCCAAGTCTAACTGATTTGACAATTCAATCTATGAATGAAAAGCGTGTGGTGGTAGTTGGATGTGGCCCCGCGGGTTTGTTTGCGACTGCTACGCTTCTTCAAGCCGGTATACGTCCAATCCTTCTTGAACGTGGGTCAGACATCGATACCAGAACGAAGGATGTATCAAAGCTCAAAGAGACAGGTGATCTGAATATTCATTCCAATGTGCAATTTGGTGAAGGGGGCGCGGGTACTTTTTCCGACGGCAAGCTATTTAGCGGTGTGTCTGATATAAGACGAGATTTGGTATTGCGCACTTTTGTCAAATATGGTGCACCCGAAACTATACTATATGAGGCACATCCCCATATTGGAACTGATTTACTTCGTGTTGTGATACGAAATTTGAGAGAAGATCTCATTTCTCAAGGTGCAACGGTTCTGTTTGGAAGAAAACTTCAGCAAATCACTTCATCTGAGGGACAAATTACTGCTATTACGCATGTAGCTTCTGATTCAGGTGAGGATCCTGTTTGTTTAGCTTGTGATGCGGTGATCCTTGCGATTGGGCACAGTGCAAGGGATACTTTCTCCATGTTAGCAGATTCGGGTATTGTTCTTGAAAGGAAACCATTCTCCGTTGGGGTACGAATCGAGCATCTCCAGAGAGAAATCGATCTCGCTCAATTTGGTGAAATGTTTGAAAGTGAGATTCTGAGGCCTGCCAATTATAAGGTGGTGACAGCAACTTCCACCGGAAGAAAATTGTACTCTTTCTGTATGTGCCCCGGAGGAGAAGTCGTATGCGGTTCTTCGGAAGCCGGTGGCGTAGTAACGAATGGAATGAGTGAGTATGCGCGAGATCGTGAGAATGCTAATTCAGCCATGCTTGTTGGAGTGGATGAGAAAGATTTCGGTACAGATGCTTGGGATTGTGGCATAAGGTTTCAAAGAATGCTGGAACAACATGCGTATGAGATGGGGGAGAAGCCATTCTATGCACCTGCTCAGAAAGTGGGAGATTTCCATGCCCATCGTCCAACTACTTCGTGGGGGCGTGTGACACCATCCTACCGACCGGGTGTCACGATGGTTAATCTTTGGGAGATTCTTCCTAAGGAGATTGCAACGACGATTGACGAAGGGCTCGCACTTCTGGAGAAGAAGATCCATGGATTTGATGATCCAGATGCTGTGTTGACAGCGGTGGAGACAAGAAGTTCTTCGCCGATTCGCATCCGACGCAATGAACAAGGTGAATGTACTTCAATGCTAGGGCTTTACCCGACAGGTGAAGGCGCAGGTTATGCGGGTGGAATCATGAGTTCGGCAATCGATGGAATTCGTCAAGCTGAAGCGGTTATTCGAAGATATTTCTAACTGGTTGTGGTAAAATAGTTGTGCACTTTAGAAGTAAGAGGCACGATATTATGGAAGTTACAATTTTAGGCTGTTGTGGCGGCTATCCCGGACCGGGCCAAGCTGCATCGGGTTATCTTCTGACAATTGGAGATAAACGAGTCTTGATCGATTGTGGTAGCGGAGTTTTCTCTAATTTGCAGTTACATGTTCCAATCAATGGACTAGATGCCATTCTGATTACTCATTTGCATGCAGATCATTATAGCGATCTCATGGTGATGCGTTATGCCATTGACATGAATGCGAAGCAGGGCGTTACATTTAAGAATGTTCCTATTTTTGCTCCCAAAACGCCGGAGAGTGTAATTCAGTCATTAAGTCAAGACTGGGGATATAAGATCGGATACATCGGGCATGATTCTGAGTTACCTTTGTTTGGTGCGAAGGCGAAATTCTTCCGCACGAAACATCCGGTCGAATGTTATGGTATTCGCGTGGAACATGAGGGAAAAGTATTTGTATACACGTCAGATTGTTCCGTCGATACGTGTTTTGCAGGATATCTTGATGATGCAGATCTGTGTATCATTGACTGCGGTGAGATAGAAGGGAACCGTAGACCGAATATGCTTCACCTTACACCGCAAGAATGTTATGAGTGTGCCAAAGCCTTACGTGCGAAGAAGACGGTATTGTCGCATCTTGTTCCTTTCTATGACAGAGAGGATATCGAATTGGAAGCTCGAGCTTGTGGTGATTGGGATTTTGAATTAGCGACGCCCAATAAGACATACCGTATTTGAGTAGTTATCAATATAGAAAAGAGGATATTTCAATGAGTACAGATAAAGATAAGAACAAGGCAGTCATCACCGTTGTCGGTTGCGACGCAGTAGGCATCATTGCGAAGATTTCTGCATTGCTTGCTGAAGAAGATGTGAACATCAACGACATCACCCAGACGATCCTGGATGATATTTTCACCATGATTATGCTGGTTGACCTGAAGGCTACGAAGTCAGATATGAAATCACTCTCAGAGAAGCTCGATCAAGTCGGTGAAGAAATCGGCGTGTCGATTCGTATTCAGCATACGGATCTATTCTACGCAATGCACAGAATTTAATGATTAACTAGGCAGGTTTGATAAATGATAACAGATTTTGAAGTATTAGAAACGGTTCGGATGTTTCAGGAACAGCATCTGGATGTAAGAACCATTACTATGGGTATCAACCTGATGGACTGCGCGGCAGATACGCCAGAGAAGTCCTGTCAGAAGATCTACGATAAGATCACGCGTTATGCGAAGGATCTGGTCAAAGTCGGAGAAGAGATTACGGAGAAGTATCGTGTACCGATCGTGAATAAGCGAATCTCCGTTACGCCGATCTCTATCGTTGCGGCGGCATCCGGTGCGAAGGATTATACCATGTTTGCCCAGACGCTTGATCGTGCGGCGAAGGAGTGTGGCGTCAATTTTATCGGTGGATTCTCTGCTATGGTTCAGAAGGGTTATACAATCTCAGATAAGCGCCTAATCGAGTCTATCCCGGAGGCGTTGGCTGTAACAGATTGCGTATGCTCTTCGATTAATCTTGCCTCAACGCGTTCTGGCATCAATATGGATGCGGTTCGCGATATGGGCGTGATCATCAAGCAGACGGCCGAAGCGACCAAAGATCGTGATGCGTTGGGATGCGCGAAGCTTGTGGTATTTGCCAATGCACCGGAGGATAATCCGTTCATGGCAGGTGCTTTCTTAGGTCCTGGTGAACCGGAGTGCGTCATCAATGTTGGTATTTCAGGTCCAGGTGTAATTAAAGCTGCGCTTGAGACGGTGAAGGGTGAAGACCTTGGTGTGGTTGCTGAGACCATCAAGAAGGCAGCATTTAAGATTACACGAGTAGGTGAACTGGTTGCGAGAGAAGCGTCAGCACGCCTCAATGTACCATTTGGTATTATTGACTTGTCTTTGGCACCAACACCAGCCGTTGGCGACTCGGTCGGAAGAATTCTGGAAGAGTTCGGTCTGGAGCACTGTGGCGCTTGGGGAACAACCGCTGCACTGGCGATGCTCAATGATGCTGTGAAGAAGGGTGGAACGATGGCATCGTCGTTCGTTGGTGGCCTCTCCGGTGCATTTATCCCGGTTTCTGAAGATGAAGGTATGATTGAAGTCGCGGAGAAAGGCTTCTTAAGACTTGAGAAACTGGAAGCGATGACGTGTGTCTGCTCGGTTGGACTAGACATGATTGCGATTCCTGGCGATACTCCTGCCTCCACTATTTCTGGTATCATTGCAGATGAGATGGCACTGGGAACTTTCAATAATAAGACTACTGCTGTTCGTGTGATTCCGGTTCCTGGTAAGAAAGTCGGCGACCAGGTTGAGTTTGGTGGTCTTCTTGGTTATGCGCCGATTATGGAAGTGAATACAGCATCTTCTGAAGCGTTCATCTCACGTGGCGGACGTATACCGGCACCGATTCACAGTATGCGAAATTAAGAAGTGAAATATAGGATCAGTTGGATGGAGTAGTACCTTGCTCCGATGGTGTAATCGAATTCTTGTACGCCCGCTTCTGGGCGTACATTTTTTCATCTGCCTCTTGCATGGCATCGAGTACATCACTTGTGTTACGAGCACACAGAAGGGCGATGCCCATGCTTGCGTGCAGGATATATGGTTTGCCGGATCTGTCGGACGCTTTCTTCAAAAGATAATTGAACTGGTTCTCAAACTCCTTGGCACGACTGGGTCTTGAAGAGACGAGGACAACAGAGAATTCATCTCCACCGAATCTTGCGCAGAATTCACCATCATCTAAACTTTCGCGAAGAACGCGGGAAATCTCGGATATCGCGAAATCGCCATCGCCATGACCATACGTGTCATTTATCTCCTTAAGGTTATCCATATCAACACTTGCAATATGGATGATCATGCTGTCTGCAGCATTCTTGAGTGTCTCTTGAAGCGCATTCTCAAAGCCACGACGATTATATAGGCCTGTTAGTTCATCTGTTTGAGAGAGCTTTGTAATCTCGTTGATTCGGCTGAACTTCTTCTGATAATAGCAATTCTCAATCGCAGAGGATAATGTACTGATATAGGTGTTTGTGATGGAATTCAACCATTGATTGTGATTAGGTTTGAGAACTAGATAGCCATACTCCATATTCTTGTAGTTGATCGGTAGAACAATATATGTTCCTGGTTCATCGGTCTCGAAACAGAAACGTGGCAGTACTTCTTTGCGAGGGAACTTCTCATTTACAGGCGTTGCTTGACGTTGGTTGTTCGCATGCATAATCTGAAGAAGTAACATATTGTCGGTAAAAGCACTCCCATCTTCGGTCGAGAAGAATTGTGGGTCGGATTCATCACAGAAACATACATAGCCGATGTCACAGCCTAATGTGTTGAAGTAGTAGTTTGCAACGGACAGAGAACTGTCAATGTCATATGTGTTCTGATAGTCTGCAGTGATTCGACCTGTTTCACGAAGACGGAACTCTGTGTCGTTCAGAAGAGCATTGATCTCTGTGATATTGCTGCTGATACATTGCTTTCCACAACCGCAGCTTGCTCGAAAATGGAAATTACCATTGAGCGTAACATAACGAGAAGTCTGTCTGCCTTCTTTGATGTCATCAATAATCTTGAAGGCGGCATCTGCAAAACTCTCGGGATGAACCGTTACGGTTGTGAGAGAAGGGAAGGAGTCCTGTCCTTCACGAATATCGTCGAATCCACTTACACATACATCTTCTGGAACACGCACGCCGCGTTTCTTCAACTCTTCAATTACGGAGAGAGCCATATAGTCATTGGCACAAACGATGGCCTGCGGATATTCACGACGTCCATCCATAAAGAAGTCAATCGCTTTGGCTCCTCGGTTGCGCCAGTAATTACCCTCATAAATGGTGTTGGTATCAATACTTAAGCCACTGTCACGCATGGCCTCGACAAAACCACGAAGACGTTCAGGAGAATCCTTATGTTTGTACGGGCCAGACATATAGCAGATATCCGTAAATTGATGCTCTTTGATGAAATGACGCGTCATGTGATAGATGGCATCTTGATTATCACTTGTCAGTGTATAGAAATCAGAGTGACCGGTTTGCAGACAGATTACCGGACAGGTGGCTTGAGCACGAATCAATTCGAAGAATTCACGCTCCATGCCATTGATGTCAAATGTGCTCGGTAACACAATGATTGCATCGAAAGTTGAATAATCCGGCAAACGAATGATATTCTTCTTTCCAATTTCAGCAAGAAGATTACGTCCATAGGGCGATGAGTAGGAACCGTACGACGCATATATGAATACATCCATGTCTCGTATGGATGCAAGATCGACGATTGCTTTTCCACAGGCTGATTGAAAATCCTGTGTGATCTCACTCATGAATAGTCCAATTCTTGCGCGTGCCAAATGATTCTCTCCTACCGAAGAAACTTCGAAATTAATAATATAATTTAATTATTTATCGTTTCCAAAGCTTTTTCAACTGTTTGAGGGGCCGGTGCACCAATAATTAATCGTTTGTTTACACATGTTTCAAGAGAAATCGCTTCATAGACATCCTCGTCGATCAATTCTGAGAACTGTCTGAACTCCTCAAGGGAGAGCTTCTCTAATGTTGTATTGTGTTCAATGGCATAGTGTACCAGTTTACCTGAGATCTCGTGGGTACTACGGAATGGAATACCTTTTCGAACAAGATAGTCGGCAAGGTCGGTCGCATTGGTAAAACCACCCAATGCTGCATTGGCCATATTGTGTTTACGCAATGTCATGGTACGGATCATGCCGGTGAAAGGAACCAGAACGCCCTTGATGGTATCGATGACGTCGAAGATGGCTTCCTGAACTTCCTGCATATCTTTGTTATAAGTGAGTGGCAGGCCTTTCATGGTGACGAGAAGCGAAATCAAGTCTCCATATACGCGTCCGGTCTTGCCACGTGTCAACTCTGCAACATCAGGATTCTTCTTCTGCGGCATCATGGAAGAGCCTGTGGAGTAGGCATCATCTAGTTCGATGAACTTAAATTCCTGCGAAGAATATAGGATGATCTCTTCCGAGAATCTAGAAAGATGCATCATCAGGATCGAGGCAAAAGATGCAATCTCAATGGCCCAGTCACGATCTGCAACACCATCTAAAGAATTGAGCGTAACACCATTCATACCAAGTTCATCCGCCACAAAAGGACGATCTAAGGGATAGGTGGTGCCGGCCAGTGCGCCGGAGCCCAAAGGGGAGATATTGGTTCTTGCGATGGCTTCGTCCAGACGGTCCATGTCACGACCGAACATCTCGATATAGGCCATCAAGTAGTGTGCGAAGGTGATTGGCTGTGCACGCTGAAGGTGGGTATAGCCCGGCATATAGGTCTCGGTGTTATTTTTGGCAATCTCAATCAGTGTGTCACGAAGCTGACCGAGGAGAGATTGAATCTCCTTGGCTTCATCCACTGCGTAGAGACGCTGGTCCAGTGCGACTTGATCGTTTCTGGAACGACCGGTGTGGAGGCGCTTGCCGGCATCACCGATGCGATTAGTGAGCTCTTCTTCGATAAACATATGAATGTCTTCTGCATCGGAATCGAAGGTCAACTTGCCGGATTCAATATCATCTAGGATGGAAAGAAGGCCTTCGCGGATGGCATCGGCATCCTCTTGAGAGATGATGCCTTGCTTCGCCAGCATCTTACTATGGGCTACGGAACCCTCGATATCTTGCTTATACATTCTGCAGTCAAAGGGGAGTGAGGAATTAAAGTCATTCACTGCCTTGTCGGTTGCTTTCTCAAATCTGCCTGCCCACATTTTCTTTGCCATATCATTCTATCTCCTTATGTATCAATTCTTACTAGATCTACCAGACAGCGATTCCTGTAATTTAGGTCTTCACGTAATGTAAACCCTTGTTTCTCCCAGAATGCGTTCGCGCCTTCGTTATATTTAAAGGCGACAAGTAGAACTTTACTGATCTTCTCTTTGCGCAATGCATCCAAAGCGTAAGCTACTAGGTTCTCTCCGATATGTTGGTGACGGAAATCCGGATGAACACAAGTGTGCTGAATGATTCCTCTACGGCCGTCATGTCCACATAGAATCGCGCCGCATATTATTTTACCATAAGAAGTAGTCTCTTCTGCAACAAAACTCGTGTTGGGGTTACGGTCAAGATACTTCTGGATGCCTTCTTTGGAATCGTCGACATCATTGAATCCCATGCCCTTGCAGGACATCCACATCTTGTATACTTCTTCGTAATCATCAATCGTCATTACACGATATTCCATATCAAGCCTCGCTCATTCCGAATATGGTTCGTAAGAAAGCTCTTTGCAAACCCATTCCTCATTGTTGAAAGTATATGTATTTGCGACACCGGTATCTTGAAAGCCAGATGAAAGGTAACAGTTAAGTGCTGGTGCATTCTCGGCAAAAACACCAATGGTTACCTTGGTTGCGTGCATGAATTCAATCGCATAGTCCAAAGCAAGACGAATCATCTGCTTCCCCAGTCCTTGCCCGCGTTTCTGGTTGTCGACAATGACGTAGCCGAGGCGTACGGTATTGATATCATTCCGGTCCGGATAACGGATGTTGAAATGCCCGACTACGCCGGTCTCGTCGTATGCAACGAAGTGGAAAATATCATCATTCATTGCAAGATCATCATATTGGGCAACCAAATCGGAGCCGGAAATAGGATAAGACTCAAATCGATCAGCGCACCAGAATCGGAAAATCCGTTCATTACTGATCCAGGACACAATGGCGTCCGCATCACATTTCTTAAAAGGACGAAGTCTCATAATCCACCTCAATTCTGCAATCTCATCAAGATACGTATCAACTATGCATGATAACTATCAAACTATGAATATTTATTAACGATTTTGCATAAACGAATTCTAGCAAAGCCGATCGGTTACGTCAACACCGTATGAGAACGTTGATATTAAATCTATTGTATGTAAATTATTGTATTACACAACTTATAAATCGTTGTGCAAATCACAGTTTTTAAGGAGTTTACGAAAACCCCTTAAAAGAGTAGAATTATACAGAATGCATGATTTCATGCATAAATTTCGCTTGGCTTATGCGATAGAAGGTGGAAAGAATGGCGTATCCTTTGGTGGAAGGTAATATTGGTGAATTTTGCATATTGGACGGGGAGAAGGTCTCCTTTGACGCTCCTTCCGCTCAGACGCTATTCACTCCTACCGATGAGATCACCTATTATGAGTCCATTCGTTTTCAGGAAGGCGTGTTGCTGTTCTTTGAAGATCACATGATTCGTCTATCGAAATCTGTTGAGGCCAAGGAGAATTTCACCATTGAACCGGATTCTTATTATTCCGCTGCGTGTGCGTTGATTGCGGATAGTGGCATGACAGACGGCAACATTCGCGTAGTCCTCACCAAGTCCCATACTTTGCTTTATCTGAGTAACATGACTTATCCTACCGCGAAGATGTATCAGGAGGGTATTGTTACGCATAGCTTGACATGGGAACGTGTCGAGCCACATGTTAAGGTATTCCGTGGCGATTATAAGTCGGCTGTTGCGCAAGCACAGAACACAGAGACTTCTTTCGGTATGCCGTATGAAGTCATTCTTCGTGGGAATGACGGAAAATTCGTGGAAGGTGGTCGTTCTAACTTCTTCGTGATCGTGGACGATCAGGTATATTCACCGGATGAGTCGTTGATCCTGATTGGCATTACAAGAAAGTATGTGAAAGAAGCAATCATGAAAGCAGGCCTTACACTCGTTGAAGGTGCTTTTACCATGGAAGAATTGGTGCGTATGGAGGCAGAACTCAATCAGGAGACGCCGAGAATGGGGCTCTTTGTTACTAGTTCTCCATTTGATATACTGCCGGTTGCATCGATCGATGAAGAGAAATTCTCATCATCTTCCTGTCCGGCGATTATTGATCTGATATCAAGTTATCAGGATATCGTGCATGCGTATATCGATGCACACAAGAAGAAATGATTATAATTTTTGGAGGTTTATATACATGGCAAGAAAAGGTACGATTTCAGTAACGACGGAAAACATTTTCCCGATTATTCGAAAGTGGCTGTATTCTGACCAGGATATTTTCGTAAGAGAACTCGTCTCCAATGGTTCGGATGCAATCGCTAAGTTCAAGCGTCTGGTTGATCTAGGCGAGGCGGAGAAGCCAGAGACAGATGATTATCAGCTTCGTGTCGAGTATGACAGCGAAGAAGGTACGCTATCCTTCATCGATAATGGTATTGGTATGACCGAGGAGGAAGTGGACAAGTATATCAACCAGATTGCTTTCTCCGGTGCGATGGATTTCGTTGAGAAGTATAAAGAAGAAAGTACGGATGCTAGCGGCATCATCGGCCACTTCGGTCTCGGTTTCTATTCTGCATTTATGGTTGCTGACAAGGTGCAGATTGATACGAAATCATTCCAGAAAGAGGCGGCGGCTGTACGTTGGATCTCAGAAGATGGTATGGATTATGAGATTTCGGATTCTGACCGAGAGATGCGTGGTACGACCATTACGATTACACTTTCTGAAGAAGCAAAGAAGATCTTCGATGCCGGTAAGATTCGTGGTGTGCTGACGAAGTATTGCTCATTCATGCCTTTCGACCTTTATTGGAGCGATATCGTCGCAGATCGTAAGCGTCGAGAAGACGAAGCGAAGAAGAAGAAGGAAGCAGAGGAGAAAGGCGAAGAGTATAAGGGATACGAGCATGAGGATATGCCGATCAATGATACGGAACCGCTCTGGAAGAAAGCACCGAAGGATTGTACGGAAGAAGAATATAAGGACTTCTACCATAATGTGTTCCATGACATGAAGGATCCGTTGTTCTGGATTCATCTCAATATGGATTATCCTTTCAATCTTCAGGGTATTCTCTATTTCCCGAAGACGAATAACGTGTATGAGAATCTCGAAGGTC
>JAZLMM010000048.1:0-8743 GCA_045598705.1 Oscillospiraceae bacterium | reverse complement strand
CTTAAACAAACGGCTGTGGTTATTGCCTTTCCAAAAACGTCAATGCGTTAGGAGGTCTATACTAATCCACAGCGTCTGTTAGCAATTATACGACCTTGATGAGGGTCAATAAAAACTACAAATCTAATAATACGAGGAGGTTAAAATGCCGAAAATGAAGAGAAATGCAAATGGAAGTGGAACCATTTACAAACGAGACGATGGAAGATGGGAAGGTAAATACTCGATCCCAGCTGCAGATGGCAGTGGCAAGTATGTTCGTAAGTCTGTCTATGGCAAGACACAGGAAGAGGTCCGTAAGAAACTTACGGAGATTGCTGCAAAGATTGATGAAGGTGCCTATGTTGCTCCATCCCAGTACAAAGTATCGGAATGGCTTGCGAATTGGCTGGAAGTGTATGTCAGACACTCCGTAAAAGAATTCACTATGGATTCATATACCAACATCTGTCACAAGTATATCAATCCGGTTCTTGGAAAGATTAAACTTAGAGAGCTGAACACCACCCAGATCCAAAGGTTCTACAACGACCTTCTGGACAAGAAACTATCGGGAAAGACTGTCAAGAATATTCATGGCGTACTGCACAGAGCGTTGGAACAGGCCTATATAACGGGGGAAATCAAGGCAAATCCCTCAGATCGATGCCTGCTCCCCAAAGTATCTCGCCCGAAGATTTCACCGCTGGAAGCAGAAGAAGTTTCGAGTTTTCTTTCTGCTATCAAGGGTCACAAGTATGAGAATGTGTATTATCTCACTCTGTTTGCAGGCCTTCGACAAGGCGAAGTGCTCGGTCTGACTTGGGATTGTGTGGATTTTGAGAACAACATGATCTTAATTAACAAACAACTCAAGCGGACAAGCCATCACAAGGGAGCCGTATATCATCTGGATTCCACCAAAAATGGGAAAGAGAGAACAATCGCTGTTGCCCCTGCAGTAATGGATATGCTTTGGAGACAGAGAAAAACTCAGAAAGAATGGGCAGAAATGGCAGGTTCTGCATGGAGTAATGAGTGGAATCTGGTCTTTACCAATATTCTGGGAGAACATCTTTCTCACCCCACGGTGTACAACAATTACAAGCGGATCGTCAAAGAACTTGGTATAGAGAACAAGAGATTCCATGATCTCCGACACACTTATGCCGTTGCATCGCTGGAAAGTGGAGACGATATCAAGACCGTACAGGACAACTTGGGACATGCAACCGCATCTTTCACACTGGATGTATACGGACATGTGAGCAAGCAGATGAAGATGAAATCGGCGCAGAATATGCAGGATTACATCAATAGAGTCTCGTAGAGAACATTAAGAAGCATCGTAATTGTCGTCAAAATTGTCGTCAATGAGGTGTTCAAAATGAAAAAGAAAAATCCCGAAAGCCGTGATTTCATGGCTTTCAGGATTTCATTATGCTGTTTACCCATTTATTTGTACAGTGTTTTCTTAACCTACATCATACCACAAGAACTTGTTGTCTTTCTCTGAAATTCTGAGGATTTGTTTTTAGCCTTGTGACGATTCGTTCTTGGTTGTAATATCTGATGTAATCGCTAATGTTTGCTTTGAGTTCTTTCAATGACCGGAAAGAGTATTCCTTGTCGTAATACATCTCGGTCTTTAGTCTGCCAAAGAAGTTCTCTGTAGGAGAATTGTCCAGACAGTTTCCTTTACGTGACATGCTTTGGATGATTTCGTGTTCCTTAAGATATTTGCGGTAATAAACCATCTGGTACTGCCAGCCTTGATCACTGTGCAAGATGGCCCCTTTAAGTGATTCTCCGTGCTGATTCGTAAGTTTCCAAAGCATTCTTCGTATTTGCATCATGTTGGGATGTTCAGACACGTCATAAGCCAGGATTTCTCTGGTATGGAAATCAATTACCGGGGACAAATACAGTTTCCCATGCGGCGTTATAAATACAGTTATGTCCGTCCCCAGCTTTTCATATGGCCGTGTTGTGCCGAAGTCTCTGTTTAGAATATTCGGTGCTATCTTACCGACAGTGCCCTTGTAAGAGTTGTACCGCCGTTTCTTCTTTGCTGCATATATGCCGTTCTCTTTCATTATTCTTGCTACACGTTTCTTGTTAACGTTGTAGCCCCTGCGTTGCAGTTCTATTGTTATTCTTGGAGAACCGTATTGCTTATTGTTGGAGTAGAAGATTTCTTCGATTTCCTTGAGCAATGCTGCATCTTTCTTTTCCTTGTCATGCATATGCTTTTGCTCGTAGTAGAATGTTGTTCTAGACAGTTGGGCTATTTCAAGTAGGATCTTAAGAGGGTACTTCTCCCGTAATTCACAGACTACCTTCACTTTTTCTTGGTTTGTCTGCCTCTCTCGAGAATTAGGGAGTACGATTTTTTTAGGTATTCATTCTCCGCTTCAAGATATTGGATACGTGCCTTTAGTTCATCGCTGGCTATCTTATCCTGTCTTTCTTTGTGAAGTAGGTAATTTCTTCTGCCGGAAGTGGTCTGTATCGCATCTTCACCACTTATCTTATACTTGTTTACCCAATCCTTAAGTATTGTATAGTCTGTAAGACCCAGATCTACAGCTATCTTTCGCAGAGATTCATTACCGAGCATATACCTTTTGATAGCCTTGAGTTTATACTCTCGTGTATATGTCCTCAATTTCCCGTCATTAACAAATACTGACTCTCCATGCACCCGATAAAGGTCCACATAGTACTTGATATTTGACGTGTGTATGTGGAATTGTTCAGACAATTCCTGCAATGTTACACCTTCTACCAGATGCATTTTTACGATCTTTAACTTGGTTTCTCTTGTTATTAGCATAAAAGTACCCCCTTTTCATTGTACATCGCTGTACAAAAAATGGGGGTAACTTCATTAAATTTGGCGGAGAAGGAGGGATTCGAACCCTCGAAACCCTTTTGGGGTTTACACGATTTCCAGTCGTGCGCGCTCGACCAGGCTACGCGACTTCTCCATGTCTGATCGAATTTGTGAAACTGCTGTTTCACGTGCCTACAAATCATAACGATTTCAGGAGGTTTTGTCAACAGTTTTTTTCAAAGCGAGGAAATTCTGGTGATGGATGGATTACTCACTCCATGAGAGGGAACTTGAGTCGCTGGGGTTGCTTGTAGAGCTCATACTCGACGATCAACTCGTGGTCTTTGGTATAGATGGACTTGATGTCGGCTTCGCGGAGTGCGTGGATGGTGTTCCAAGCGACGGTGTCCTCCGCGTTGTAGTGTGCGATGTCATCGGAGGTGAGTAGCATGCCCTGACAGATGCCCATCGCGCGCCCAAGAAGGAACCGCTTCTCCTGTGAGAAAAGGAACGCTGGATTACTGAGCGGGAGAACATTGGTAAAGAGTGTGAATGCGCGTCCGGCGAGTTGGCGGTGGTAAATCAGATCGACCAACGCACGGTAGGTGGAATTCTGTTCGCGGCTGGCCTGTGCGAGCTGCGGAAACCAGTCCGGTGAGAGATCGCAACTGACCTGGCAGTAGTCAACAACGCCGGCGCAAGCAAGAAGCGGGGTACCGCATGCAATCATGGTGGAATTACCGATGCATTCTCTAAGGAATCGGATGGCTTCTGTGATTTTCTCGGCACGTGTATGAGCCGGGGACGGCAACATACATGCTGCATACAGGAAGTCGAACTTGAACACGGACACGCCCCAGTCATCACGCATGGTCAGTAGTACATTCTTCAGATAGTTCAGGAATGCAGGATTCTCGATATCCAGACAGTAGCAGTTGTGCCATGAGTGGCAGGCGTGAACAGGGTTGCCGTGGCTGTCGCGCAGGAGCCAATCGTTGTGCTCCTTGAAGATATTCGACTTCTTCTCGCAGATGAAAGGTGCGAGCCAGATACCGGCCTTCATGCCTTCACGCATGATCTTCTTTGTAACGGGATATAGGCCGTGTGGGAAAGCATTCTTCTTCGGAATAAGCCAGTCGCCGATGGCGCTCTCGTATCCCTCGTCCAGACAGAAAAGCTGACAGGGGAAACGTTCGGATACAGCGGCGACGCTCTCGATCACGGGCATCAACTTCTTCTCCGACAGATCTTGCTGGAGACTATACCAGGTCGTATAACCAGTAATCGGCGGAGCTTCGGTGGAGGTGATATCCATTGCCTCGAAGTAGCGGTCAAACACTTCTTGCTCGGAACCCTCGTAGAAGGCAATCTCCAATGCGGTCGTAGCACTGCCGAAGAGCTTCCCAGCGAGGTCTTTGCGTACGGAGAGGGTGCCGGCCTCGGTATCGATGTCGAAGAAGGTGAAACCTTGCTGTTCGTTCAGCGAGCCGAAGAAGCGAAAATCTTCACCTTGACGGACATAGCCGTAGCTGACGCCGTGGAGCCAGCGATTCATCTTCGGATAATCGGTGAACGTGCGGTCACCGCAGTGGTCAGTCTTCTTATGTCGCATCACACGTGCAATACGCTCAGCGAAGAGATTGGTCGTGTCGATGCTGTATTCTTTGCAGACGGTCCAGGATTGGTATCCGTTCATGAAAATATAGTCTTTCTGATCGAAAGTATACGGGAAGGTGAGGAGTAGCTCAGTGATTTCAATCGGAAACTTGGGTGCCAGATCGATCTTGGTGTGTGCATCGTCAATGGATGCTGTCACCTGGATATACTCGTTGCCCTCCGGTGCCAGAAGGTCCAGCGTACGGGTGATACCGTTATGTCGGAAAGAAATGGTTGCTGAAGTCGGCTTCATAGATCTCCTTTTGCCCTGCATATTTGTACTGCGAGCGACTGCATAGGTCACGTTCCTTATTGAAAACGAGAAGGAAATGCGTGCGATCATCAGTACGTACTACCATCAGTATATTGAGTTTTGCAGGATTTGCAAATGTTGGTGGAGCGGGCAGGATCGCCGAGCCGCAGCATGTGTTAACAAATGCCCTTTTTTCAGGTATAATGTCGTGGTTGTGCCATTCTTCTTCACTTACGGTGATGTGTGCACCTAGCTTGTGGTGACGTGTGCATCTTGCTTGTGGTAATGTGTGCACTTTGGGAGGAAGGATGGAAGTAAGCGATACACATCGAAGCTGTGAGATAGATGGAGGGAGACCCCATGGCCAGAATGCGAAAGAAGAAGAATCTGATACCTCGAATGGAGGCTTGTGCCGACAGATATTTCGAGGTGCCGCAGGAGAATAAGGGGAAATGGCGTGAGGCATGTGGCATGCCAAGCGATGCACTGCTCTTCGTGGAGATTGGTTGTGGCAAAGGTAAGTTCTCAGAAGAGATGGCGCGGAAGAATCCTGATGTATGTTATGTGGCGATTGAACGCGAAGAATCGTGCTGCCTACTGGCTATGGAACGTGCAAAGAAAGCAGAACTTACTAACATCTTCTTCATCCGCGGAGACGCGACGATGCTTCTGGAGTTCTTCGGGGAGAATGAGGTGGACCGTATCTTCATCAATTTCTGTGACCCGTGGACTCGCCAGAATAAGCCGAAGCGTCGTCTGACTTACCGCGCTTTTCTGGATATGTACCGTCAGGTCATGAAGGAAGGTGGCGAGATTCACTTCAAGACCGATAACGATCCGCTCTTCGATTTCTCACTCGAAGAGTTCGAAGCCGCGGGATGGGCGACGACCTGCGTGACCCGTGACCTCCACCATAGCGAGTGGGACGGCGAGAATATCCGCACAGAGTTCGAGACGAAATATGCCGAGCAGGGGATTCCGATTAAGCGTACGGTTGCGAAAATGCTTGTTAAACCTGTGGCGTCGGATATATAATAGGCTCATTCGGAGACTTGATAAGAAGTTCACCGAGAAGCTAAAGGAGAAGGAAAATGGCACTTTTTGATCCGAAGAAGAATCAGATCGCTCAGTTGCAGAAATCAATTGAAGAGAAGAACCGCCAGATCGCTACGAATTTCGATGCGATCGGCAAGTTATACTATAGACAGTATCGTGATATGAGTGCGGACGTATCCCGTGACATCAACGCACTTTGCGAGGGAATCTCCGCGCTTTATATCGAGATTGAAGAATGTCGTCTTCGTATCATGTATGAGCGTGGTTTCAAAGAATGTAAGAGCTGCCGCAAGGAGAATCCATTGGAGCATCAGTACTGCTCGGCTTGTGGTGTGAAGTTCCCAGAATCCAACGATATCAATGTGCTGACACATGTAGATAGTGTGGAAGTGGCTGCACCGATTACACCGATACTTCCGCAGGCGAAGCCGGAACCTCAGTTAGATGGCGGTTTGCCGGTTCCGTTGACACCAGAGGATGCCAATGTGATCCCGAAGGAGAATGAACAGGTAGCTCCACAGGATGCTGAACAACAGGACGAGAAGCCAGCTGAGCAGTGAGCGGAACAGTAAGCTGAACGGTCACGCACCAGTTGCATAAGAATCCTCGATGCGGGTGATTTTGCCAGATAGAAAATAGAATTAATATGCTAGAGAAATGGGGCTCGGAGAGATTGATTCTTCCCGAGCCCCAACACTATTATTATACCATAAAATGTAAAAGCCTTCTGACACGCATGTTACCATTCCGTGAACGTGGGTTCGCTATAATAAAGACGTGGATGGACAAGGATCCACAAATAGCACAATCGGAAGGAAGTGATTATATGAAGATCACGACACAGGGTAACGGTATCAAAATCGGCAAACGTTTGGAGGAGAAAATCGCCGGCAAACTCGCAAAGTTTGATAAGTATTTCGGAGAAGAAGGATCTTTCAATATTAAGATCCATCCGGAGAAAGAGTTGAAGAAGATTGAAATCACGCTGAAGTTGCAGAATCATATTTTCCGCGCGGAGGCGAAAGATGAAGATATCCTGAATGCGGTAGATCGCACAGTGGACAAGCTGGAGTCCCAGATCAGAAAGCAGAAGACAAGAATCCAGCGTCAGAAGAAGGAGTATCCGATCCTGAACGATTATCTCAATGATATCGTTGAAGAGGATTACGAAGAAGAAGACAACGAACCAAAGATCATTAAGCGTAAGAGCTTCGAACTGGTCCCGATGGACGCAGATGAAGCCATTCTACAGATGGAAATGCTCGGCCACAGCTTCCTGGTCTATTTGGATGCGCAGAGCGGGAATGTCTGTGTGGTGTATAAGCGCAAAGACGGACAGTATGGTCTAATCGAGCCAACCTACTAACTATTCCTTCCTAGCGAAATTCCTTGTTCAAGTGCCGTAGTTGCGTGAACACCGAGGACCTGCCTCGTATGAGGCGGGTCCTTTTTCCACGTAAAGCAAACTGATTGCTATATCTGACGTGCCTGGCTTGAATTGGAAATGTGGCTTCCGGAAAGGTCCGTGTCGTTGAAATGAAAGATCGATTAATATATAATGTCGCGTGGTTGTTGCACATATTACATGCACGATTATTGGGGGTATTACTATGCGGAAAATATTATCTTTACTACTCACATTCGCCGTTCTGGCTACATGTGTTGCTGGCTGTCGGAAACACAAGAAGGGATATGATGAATTACTATCTCCCTATGTCTTTGACACCGACCAAGAGATGGAAGTGATCTCGGAGGAGGACGGGGTGAAATCTGTCTATTTCCATCGTGGAGAACTCAAGATCTACGGCGAGATCTATATGCCGGAGGGGGAGGGTGCTTTCCCAACCGTGGTCATCACCGGAGGATCTGGATCTAAAATTGACGATTATAAGGACTATGCCAAAGCATATGCCGAGAGTGGCTATGTGACGGTGCTCTATGAAGGCATCGGTTCTGTGCTTGTTGGTATGAGCGATGGTAAGCAGGTGGATCATACATTACTATCTCACGCAGCCGATCTTGAATCGGTTCTTCATGCACTCCAGAAACTGGATTATGTCGATCACAACAACATTTACCTGTGGGCCCATAGTGCAGGCGGAGTGAGCACTGGATTTGTGGCATGTAAGAATCCAGACATGGTTGCAGGACTCGTCCTTCTCGAGCCGCGCTTCATGCTCAACGAAGAGATGCAAGAATTGTTCCCGAATCCGAAGAAAATTAACGAATCTGTTTGTCCGCAGAACATGGGCGTCGCTGCTTGCCGTGAGCTCTGTGAATACGACATCTATGATATGCTTCCGGACTATAAGGGTGATGTACTCCTGTTCGTCGGCTCGCGTTCTATGGGGCCGGGTGGTAGCATGCCGCAGGAGTTCTCGAAAGCAGATGAGAAGTTCCCTTCATGTGAATTGGTGACGATCGATGGCGCTGATCACGGCTTTAAGGGCCCAGCTGCGGACGCTGTCATAGAAAGCTCGATTCCGTTCCTTGATCAGCAGGTTGAGAAGAGAGCGAGCGCGGCAGGCGGGAACTGATTCTGCTTGGTAGATTGTATAAACTCGAGAGATAGTGTCAGCCGGAAATCGTGAATGCGCGATTCCGGCTGATGTTTTGTGGGTGGTTTTACGGCCGAGAAAGGGTGACTCCGGATTCTAGCCGTACATTTCGCCTGCCTGGTACGGCCTAAAATGGCAAAGTCGAGATTCTAGCCGTACATTTCGCCCGCTTGGTACGGCCTAAAATGGCAAAGTCGCGATTCTAGCCGTACATTTCGCCCGCTTGGTACGGCCTAAAACGGCAAACTCGCGATTTCAGCCGTACATTTCACCCGCCACAGGGCTACAACGTGGTTATCGTAGTGTGCTGGCCACCCATTGCCGGTGATTGACGAAGACTCCTATTCCTTCGACATCCTCGAGGATGTCACTCTGCTCGCCGTCTACTGGGCAGACCAGATCACC
>JAZLMM010000047.1:0-17281 GCA_045598705.1 Oscillospiraceae bacterium | reverse complement strand
ACTCTCAATAAAATCTTGAGAGCCGTTTGGCTCTTTGTTTACTTTTTTTGTTTTTCAACTCTATGAATTGAACTATTGGCTCGTAAATTAAGTAGTAATTACTTTCTGCTCTTCTATTCAATTTTCAAGGTCCGTTCGCGTCGCTCTCGCGAAGCGCTTGATTATATTAACACCTCCCCCCTACCATGTCAAGCAGATTTTTTGATTTTTTTTGAAGTTTTTTCTAAGGCTCGTCTTTTCGGCTTTTGCAACACTTTTCAAGAGCTTGTCGTCATATATTCCGTAAGCATTTTGAAGCATTCAATCATATTCTTCTGATTTGCTTCTAACGGTTCGTTTATTATAAGTATATATAGTGAGTTTCCATTTTAAGGAGGAGAATAAATGAAAACAAAGAAAATCTTTGCGGTACTGCTTGCTACTTCAATGTTGCTTGCAATGGGCACTGGATGCAAGACGAAATCTCAGAACAACTCAAAGTCTTTCAGGATTCCGGAGCAAGAGAATCCGACGGGTCAAGTTGATACGATCAAGCGAGAGAATGGCCAGACTGCTATCTTCGAACTTTCTTCTGAAACACCTGCTTCTATGTCTGACGAGCAATTGGTTCGTGCCTACTCTGAATTCGAATTCAATTTGCTATCTCAGTGTGCTTCAGACACGGACACTAATCTGATGATATCTCCTGACTCCGTACTTTTCGCATTAGATATGGTCGCCGCCGGCGCAAGTGGAGAGACTTTGAATCAACTTCTTGCGACGACCGTTCCCGGCGCAGATCAGGTAAGTGCTTTCTCATTCGCTAAGAATCGTATGGCAAGCCTTCGTGGTGACCAGCTTCAGATTGCTAACTCTGCGTGGTTTAACAAAGATCGTGAAGTGCCGTTCTACGAAGATTACCTGACCTTTATTCATGACAATTTCGATGCGGAAGTATCTACACTCTCTATGGATGGTCAAGCCCTTGATACCATTAACGGATGGATCAGTGATCATACGAAGGGACGCATTCCGAAGATGCTGAACGTTTTGGATCCGAATACCGCTTGCCTCTTAGTCAACGCCATGGTATTTGACGGCACTTGGAAGAATACATATGAGGATTGGCAGATCTACGAAGATGACTTCCACCAGACTTCCACGACGTCACAGAAGGTCACTTACTTATTTAACACAGAATCAATCTATGTAAGGAACGATTCCGCACAAGGCTTTATCAAGCTCTATGATGGTGATCAGTATGCCTTCATGACGATCCTGCCCAATGACTCATCCATCAGCATCAACGAGTATGTGAGCAATATGACTGCTTCTGATTATTGGGAACTTTGGGACAACCGTGACTACACAGATGTTGAGGCTACATTCCCAGAATTCACAAGTGGTTATCGCACGAACATGGAAGAATATCTGCAGGCAATGGGCGTGAAGGATGCTTTCCAAGGCAACGCTGATTTCAGCAATATGAGTTCTGAATCCCCACACATCTCTGAAGTCATTCACCAAACTTATATCAAAGTGGACCGTAATGGCACAGAAGCTGCCGCAGCAACGGTTGTCGCCATGGAAGATGGATGCGCTTTGGTCGAAGATCCAATTCCGGTTGTTAAGTGTGATCGTCCTTTCGCCTACGCAATTGTCGATATGGAAACAGGGCTCCCTGTATTTATCGGCACCGTAAACAACGTAGAGTCACCAAGCTGATCCCGTTCTGAACGATTACTTTCTATATATAATAACCCCTCTATAGTATTGAAGCGGCTTCATAGAACATATGAAGTCGCTTCAGTATTTGAGGTATATTTTTTAGAAGCGTCCGCCGCCTCCGCCACTGTGGCCGCCACCGCCGCCACCGCCGCCACCGCCACCGCCGCTGCCGCTGGAGCTGGTATAAGAGCGAACCGTCTTACGCACGAACGTATCACTTTCAAGTATTTTCTTACTGTTCGCCTTATCGTAATACGTATTGGAATTCGGAATCGGATCAAGCTTCTTCTTACGAGTACAGCACAATACAACAATCAGTGAGATGATAATCGGTATGCCGATACTAAAGCCATAGGTCATAATCAGACCAAGACGGTGAAAGTCATATGACTCAAGACCAATCATAACATTATAGATAGCTTCACTATAGTAGCCATCATTTAACAGGGGTTTCTCTCTTTGGAATAACTTCTGGCACCTGTCGTTACTGACACTGTAGTATGCTGTACCATACGTATAGATGTAGAAGAAGCGGTTTCCTGGAGAGTCTACAGTTAAATCAACGTAGAGACAGATTCCTGAATTGTCCTGAAGCGGGCTGCTGATGCAGTATTCTTTATAGAAATCCGCCGCATACTCCTTGCAGTCTGCATCTTTCTTGCCGTGAGGATTATCTCTTGTCGTGGCAATAATCACATTGATATCCTTCTCCTCCATCAGTTCCTCGGCCATTTCTTCCAGCTCTTCGTATTCATCGTCGGTAAAAATCTCCGCATCATCGATGATTTCATAAGTCTTGGACGGAACCCGATTCAGGACTACAAACAGAACGATTGCGCCGACGACAATGGCAGCCATAATCAGGATTGCTACACCAGAAGCTGCGCTGATCTCTCCCCATATACTCTTCTTTACTGAAGCAAGGGATTCCTTCTTCGTCGTATTAGATTGTTTCATATTCTCACTCATCCGACAGTCCCCCACAGAATCAAGCCGATGATCAGACGAACGATCGGTGCCAAGGCAGCCAGAAGGACAAAGAATAGTACGAATCGCTTCAGTCGGCTGACCGGCGGCACACCGGCCACCTCTCCCGTCTGTCCGTTCATACAGAAATAATAATCCTTACTATTATATTTATAATGCAGAAACCATACCGGTAACATGGCATAGTACATATTTGGTTCGTAGATGCGGGTGTTATCGTCTTTTACCTTGACACCGCGGTTGTACTTCGAATAGGTAGGTGTCAGCTCTTGCGTAATGTAATTCTTCAGGCGTGTAATCAGGCGTGGTTTCAACTTGTCGCCGGTCAGGTCATATCGATCGGCAAAGAAACCCTGCATATAAGCTGGGTCGAAAGGAACCATTTCCTTGAAATTGAATGGTTCGATAGCTTCCATCAGGTCATCCTGGATATAAGTTGCGCCATCAAGCGGAATTTTCCCCCACTTCATCTGATACTCTCGAATCGTGTCATAGTAGGAAGTCGTCACCGTTGTGGTGCTACCATGTGTAACAGAACTTTCGCTCACACCTTCCGCCCATATCGCAACATCGCTTCTCGCATCAAAGAGCCAGAATGGTACATAAAGGCCGGTCAACTTCTCAATGCTCTTGTCGCTGACAAAATCAAAAGGTGTCCAGCGTCCGCCTTTGCACCACTTGAAGAATTTCTTGATGGCCTCTTCTCGTCCGTATTTGAAAGGAATGATGTAGTCCGGAGAGAACTCATCCGTCAGTCGTTGACTGATGATTGCCGGCGAACCACAGAATGCACAGAATGTGGCACTGGTGTTCCGATCTGTGACGACTTGGGCGCCACATGCATTACAGATAAACTGAATATGTGTGTCGTTGAGACTTGTACGAATATGTTCTTCTGCATTGGCCGCATGGATACGATCTCCTGCATCCGTTTGAGCAGGTGCCTCCGGTACGATTGTATTCGCTAATTGTTCCGCGGTAAAAGCACTTGAACAATATTCGCAAACCATCAGTTGTCGGTCTGCAGCAAACACAAGGTTTCCCGAACAATTCGGACACTTGATTGAATCTGCCATCTCTTTACTCCTTCAAATCAACCTGCTGTTCTTCGCAATCGAACATGACTATAACGGCTTATTCTACCATTTCGGAGTATTAATTGTCATCTATTTGATTGATTCTCTCTATCATTTCAGCTGCAGCTTCTTCATAGGTAACTTCGCTCATGTTGCATTGGTTGCACGCCTCAACAAGGATATAAAGGATGTCTTGGTCATATATATACCTCGAATGAGGAGCCGAAAGCATGTTTTCCAGATTCTGTTCCGCATTCACATCCATAGGGCGAGCAGTATAGTAAGAACCATCCAAATAATGGTATTCGGCATCGTCAAGCATCTGGAAATAATCCTGATAGAAAACGCTTCGTGCAACGGGGAACATGGCTTCGTCTTCTGTTCCCAAAGTGGATGGACGTGGACGAAGCAGACTCTGCGCTTCGTCAGAAAGAAGATATTGCACAACTTCCCACGCCGTCTCTTTCTGTGTTGAGTAGGATGCTATGCCTACTGTGCAGTCGGTATGAACTGAGGTCAAATCCGTATCCGTGCCCAGAAGTCCAGACCAAGAATAATCATCCTTCCATCCAGTTATGCGACAATACTCTTCTGGAGATCCAATTTCTACAGGAATCAATGGAGAATCCTCTTCACTGATTAACGAACCTACCGTACACCAACCCCTATAGCCCAGGATATCTTCCATATAATACTGGTCTTCTTCGGACTGACTCAATAACGACGAACAAAATTGGAGAAAAGTAGCCAGTTCTGTAGAAGTTACCCTCACTGTGTGGGAATCGAAATTCACCCAATCATTCATCTTCGAAGAAGCAAGAATCATCATCGTATACGCTGTCAAATACGTTGGAAATAGTGTTTCCAGCGATTTATCCTGTTGAGCTAGCGCATCCTTGAATGAGAAGACACCATTGTTTTCGATTAAAGAAGTATGCTGCAACATGCTAACAAGGCGGAAAGAAAGTGGCATCTGGAACAGTTTATTGTCCACTTCAAATGCATCAAATACACTGGCGAAGTAGTCATCTTCGTTGATACCATTCTTACCGCTCATATATGGACGTAGATCTGTCAGATAGCCATGTCTGTCCAGTGTTCCTATTTCACCACCGCCATAGATAATATCCGGACCGTTACCTGAACTGACTTGGTCAATCATCCTTTCCATCGCAGCAATATCGTCATTGTTCGTCTCATACCAGTTCTGAGAATAAAGCGCGGAGACTTGGATGTTTATGAGAATACAACCATAATCATCGTTGCATACAAAATCCGTATACTCATGAAGCTTGACCCAGATTGGGTGATTGGTATCTAAATTATACTGTCTGATTGCCGTCGCCACGGGGCTATCCACAAGATGAACGCCACCCATCCAAATCACCTTCTGATTCTGATGTGGATTCTCCTCCATCTGGGTTAGCTTCAATAATAGTGGAGCATTACCGCTTCTCGTCTCTGCAGTCGAGGCCACATAGATCTCTGTAACAGGTTGACCTGTCTCATTCGGCGTCACAGTCGTCTCTATACCCACTTCTGTTTCCGAATTCATCTCTGATTCAGAAGTCAGTGTCGTACTCTCTTCCGATGGGCGATCCGCCAAAGATGTGTCTGTAGTCGGTATCATCTGCTCCAGTGATACCGAATCGTTCGTTTCCGAAAGAGAGGGTACTATTCGGATATCTGACTCCACCATACCATTTTCAATCATTTCATTGATTGATCTTTCGACTACCGAAATCGACATGCCGGGAAGAGAACTCTCCTGTGGATAGAACATATTGAGCGGATGTCCGGTCATTCCTTCAGAAGTCACTTGAAAACGTCCGTTCATGACAAGATTTAGATCCGCATCAGTCTGGTTCCAGTCCAGCAAGCTACAGAATTCGCCACTTTCGAAGTTGAACGTGCCGATTGCGTTCTTCGTTGCTGCACAGTGTCCATTGATTGAATTCCCGATATGCATGGTCATCATGCCGTCCGCTGATTTTCCATCACCGGCAACACAAATCATCCCGTTCTCCGTAACGGTAAATGGAAATAGCAGACTGCTGTCGACATTGGTGTCACCATCTGCTTCAGGAGCTTCCTGTGGATACTCTACAATACCCACGGGCGTGCAAATTGGCAAAGTGAGAATATAGAACACATCGTTTTCTTTCCAAAGTCCAATGCAACAACTATTCTCAGGGAATGTGCATACCGAGTGAACGATTCCATTCAAATTCGCACTGACGAGATGAGAAGATGTCGCAAAGATAATCTCATCTTGTTTGCCCATGCATATGCCCACCAGTAAATTGGAATCGCCTATAAACATAGGGGTAGGTGGCATAATTTCCTCACCGGAAGCAGAGTACTTCGAAGCATACACCATTAGGCGTCCATAATCAGAGGTCTCATCATATCCGGAATACAAGGCCACGATATTACCTTGTTCATCTTCGTCAAAAATCATGCCACTCTGCTCATAAATCGGCCCATTGGGTGTATCTTCTACGGGAAGATCACAAAGATAATTTCCGGACAAGTTGAAGACAGACCATCTACTTACCTCTTTGAAGTCATCTTCATGAAAGTAGTAATCTTCCATTTTATCCAGTGGCTGTGAGCTATATCGCTGGTTACTATGAACAAGTACATAATGATCGGTAAAGAGTGGTTTGTCTGAATACGAGTACTGTAAATAGCCGTATTTATAGTCCAGCAAATCCGGTGCATAAAGACTTTTCTGCTCTGCATGATAGAATAGATCCTCCGCAGAAGGCATCTTCACAACTTCCTCTAAAGTAGTCTCCGTCGTATCAAGCGATATAGATTCTGACCGACTGGAAAAAGAAGGAGAATTCTTCTTCTCACGTAACGAGCATCCAGGAATCAGCAAAGCTAACACCAGGAGTCCAGATACAATCTTCTTGATGGTACAATTCATACGCACCGCGTGCTTCTTACCTTTCATCTCTTCATCGATATCAATCAGAATATACAAATATATATGCTGATTATTCTATAAGCATTGTATAGTATACCCCTCTTTGTAAAGTGACTAAAATGAAATGTACGTGGTATAATTTTATCGTAGAAGGAAATAAGAGCGTATTTCGTCGTTTTTTGCAGATATCCGCAGTGAATCTGACTCGTGACAAGAAGGCTCGAACCTCTGCCCCGTGAATTATATCCTCGTCCGGAGGAATAGTATCAAAGGAGGGATTTGTTATGACAAAACCTAATTCGAACAAACAGAAGAAGCAGCAGAACCAGAAGAGAAACCTGACCATTGCATTATTAGGTATTCTTGGTGCCATTATTCTGATGATGGCCTTTACACCGCTTGGCTATCTTAAAATCGGCACAATCTCCATCTCTTTTCTCATGATACCGGTAGCAATCGGTGCCATTGCCATGGGACCCTACGCCGGTGCTGCACTGGGTGGGCTCTTCGGCATCACCAGTTTCGCACAGTGCTTCGGCATGGACGCTTTCGGCACTTTCCTTCTGGATGTGAACCCAATCTTCACTTTCATCGTCTGCATTCTCGCCCGTGCACTGGCCGGATTCCTGACCGGATTGATTTCTGAAGCACTGAAGAAAATTCTTGTTCAGAAGAAGAAGCCTATCGCTTACGCACTGACAGGGCTTTCCGCAGCATTACTAAATACAATCCTCTTCGTAGGTTCTTTGCTCCTGTTCTTCTGGAACAATACCGATTTTATTGCAAAGATGGGTGAATGGGGTTTCAACACTGCGACCATCTTCAAGTTCTTCGCAGCCTTTGTTGGCATTAACGCTCTGGTTGAAGCCGGTGCAGCACTCTTCGTTACTTGTGCCATCGCAACAGCATTGAAGACTGCTGGTCTCATTGATCAAGGAGAGCAGTAAGGAGATGCCTATGATCCTTGCAATCGATATCGGAAACACACATATTCTCCTTGGCGGTTTCGTAGGAAAGCAAGCACGCTTCACAGAGATTCTGACCACACGTGCCCATGCAACGGATCTGGAATATGCCGCATTGCTGGAAACTGCGCTTCGTGTTCACGGAATGGGATTCGACGATATTGAAGGTGCCATTCTCTCTTCTGTGGTACCCGCTGTCACCACCAGTATTCGGACGGCCATCGAACGTTTCGCCCAAGTCACGCCACTTGTCGTCGGTCCAGGCGTCAAGAGCGGTCTGAAGATCAAGATCGACAATCCGGCCCAGCTCGGAAGCGACCTCGTTGCCGCAGCGGTCGGTGGAATCAGCAAGTACAAAGTTCCGCAGATTAACATCTACATGGGCACTGCCACTACCTTCTCCTTGATTGACGAACAGAAGTCTTTCGTGGGAACTTCCATCGGTGCTGGTATGGGCGTGGCTTCTGAGGCATTAAGTAACCGCACTTCCCAACTCCCAAGTATTGCTTTCGAGACACCGAAGAAGGTCATCGGCACTAACACCGTGGACAGTCTGAAGAGCGGGCTTATGTTCCAGACTGCCGCGACCATCGATGGTATGATCGAGCGAATCGAAGAAGAATACGGCAAATCCTGCACCATCGTTGCAACCGGCCGCTATGCCGCTTCTGTAGTCCCGTTATGCCATCACCCCATCCATTACGATGCAGATCTCATCTTGGAAGGACTCATTGAGATATATCTGCGCAATGCCTCATAAATTTGTAGGTGCTTTTTCCGCATAATCCTGCTATACTCATAAAGGCGTATCTTGATACGTGTAGTTTGGTAGTGAATGTAGGAGGATAAGATTATGCCGGTCACGCAATATCTTGAAAGAAATGCAGATCAATTTGGTGATGAAGTCGCGCTGGTGGAGTTGAACCCAGAACAGCAGGAAGTCGGCCGCATTACTTGGAAGGAGTTCGAACTCATTCAGCCCACGAAGACACAGGCTTACCGCCGTCAGATCACTTGGAAAGTTTTCGATGAGAAAGCCAACCGTCTGGCCAATATGTTGCTCTCTCGTGGTATCAAGAAGGGTAACAAGATTGGTATCCTCATGATGAACTGTCTGGAGTGGCTCCCGATCTACTTCGGTATTCTCAAGACTGGTGCGATTGCTGTCCCCCTCAATTTCAGATATACATCCGATGAGATTCTGTACTGCTCTAACCTAGCTGAGTTGGACATTCTCTTCTTCGGTCCTGAATTTGTCAGCCGTATCGAGAATATCGAGCCGGCACTCCACAAGAACCGTGCACTCATCTTCGTGGGTGAACAGTGCCCGGAGTTCGCAGAAGATTATCGCCTGATTACCGGCGACTATTCCAGCACCCGTCCAAACATTGATATCACAGATGACGACTTTGGTGCCATCTACTTCAGTTCTGGTACGACCGGCTTCCCGAAAGCCATCCTGCACCGTCACAGAAGTCTGATGCATGCGGCAGCCGTAGAACAGAATCACCACTCTACTTCTCGTGATGACTGCTTCCTCTGTATCCCACCGCTTTATCACACCGGTGCCAAGATGCACTGGATGGGCTCCCTCGTTTCCGGCTCCCGTGCAGTGCTGCTTCGCGGTACAAAGCCGAAGTACATCTTGGATGCCGTTTCTTCTGAACACTGCTCCATTGTGTGGCTTCTGGTTCCGTGGGCACAGGACATCTTGGATGCACTGGATCGCGGTGATGTGAAGCTTTCTGACTATCAGCTTGATCAGTGGAGACTGATGCATATCGGTGCACAGCCGGTTCCGAAGTCTCTCATCAAGAGATGGCTCGCATATTTCCCGAAGCATCAGTATGACACCAACTACGGTCTTTCTGAATCCATCGGACCTGGCTGTGTACATCTGGGTGTTGAGAACGTGGAGAAAGTCGGTGCCATCGGTATTCCGGGTTATGGCTGGGAATGCAAGATCATCGATGAGAACGGTAACATCGTGAATCAGGGTGACGTTGGTGAACTCTGTGTCAAGGGTGATGGTGTCATGGAGTGCTACTTCAACAATCCAGAAGCCACCAACGAAGTGCTGAAGGATGGTTGGCTCCTGACCGGAGATATGGGCCGTCAGGACGAAGATGGTTTCATCTATCTCGTAGACCGTAAGAAGGACGTCATCATCTCCGGTGGTGAGAACCTCTACCCAGTCGAGATCGAAGACTTCATCATGAAGAACGACAAAATCAAGGATGTAGCTGTCATTGGTCTTCCGGATAAGCGTCAGGGCGAGATTGCCGGTGCAATCATCGAAGTGAAGGAAGGCATGACATTGACAGAAGAGGAAGTGGATAACTTCTGCCTACAGTTGCCTCGTTACAAGCGTCCAAGAAAGATCATCTTCGCACCGGTCCTTCGTAATGCTACAGGTAAGATTGAGAAGCCGAAACTTCGTAAGATGTATGGCGAAGAGTATCTCGTCGCATATGAGAATCAGGACTGATTCTTCCCTCCGATCCTTCATTATTGAAAATAAATTGTTGCACGTAAAGAAGGAGTTGCATCCACGGTGATGCAACTCCTTCTCGCGTATCAATACTAGAAAAGACATGTGTTCACTTCATCTGCACTTTGCACTTCTTGATGCGACGTGTCTGCAAGAAGTATCCTACAATCAGGATCACAATTGTAAGTGCGATACAACTATAGAAAGAAATTCCTCGAGAAATCAGTTCCAGATTGGCCGGACTCTCAATCTCCGCAATCTGGGACAATGCATTAATCAGCAGGTAATCGGCAACACCCATGCCACCTGGAACCGGAAGACTATAGACACCCACCAGCACAAGGCACTGGGCTGCAATAACACTTGGAAGATTGGCAGTTGAGCCACCGAATGCAAGGAACACCAGAACAGTAGTGCTAACTAGTGCAATTCTCTGGAAAAGATTTAAGAACATGGCCGTTACCATGGTTTTCTTATGAACGAAGATCAGCCCAGAACATTCTTTATACTGCTCGATGGCACGGTCGAGCTTCTCTCGAAGCACTTCTTTATGACGCACAATATGGAGCTTTGATCCCAGCGCAATACCTGCAATGGCTACGCCCTTCACCCACTGTGCCTTGCGTAGCAGTAGCACAAAGAGTATGCAAAGTCCAAGGAGCACAGCAAACCCTACGAGTATGAAAATCTTGGCTAATGGATCTAGCCCGAAGAAAATGTCACGGCTGAAAGCAAATCCCACCACACCGATAATCACAAGCGAGGCGGTGTAAAGAAGCATATTCAGAACGAGAATGACGAGCGCCTTGGCCATCGGAATGCCATCACGATTCATAAAATAAGCGCTGGCCGGTTGCCCGCCGGAAGCAGAGGGGGTAATGGCTGAGAAATAGATATCCGCAGAAGAATAAAGAAGCCCGTGTGACTTAATGCGTGGCTTGCCTTCTTCATAGGTAAGTGCTCGCACGAGAAAATCCAAGGCAAGACCTTCGCAGAGAATATTGCACAGCATACCGACCACGGCTGCTACAAGCCACCATGGGTTCGATGTCTGAATTGTCTCTTTGAGTAGTGAAAATGAAAAACTACTGCTTCTTGATACTACAGCCCAAATACTTAGGCCCATCATCAGAAGAAACAGCAGCATCCACGGGATTTTCTTTTTAAACATGAATAGGGTTCGTCTCCTTATTGGGGATTAAGAACCGAGAATCGGTTCCCGCCCGGCCCTCCTCCCGTCGGGCCGGACAAGCCGCGTATTAGTTCGTATAGTTATCGAAGTAGCCCTGTACCAGAACAACCGGTGTACCCTTATCGCCAGAACCAGAAGTCAGGTCACAGAGTGAACCAATCAAGTCTGTCAGTTGGCGAGGTGTTGTACCTTCGCTGGCCATCTTACCAACCAGATTGTTGTCCTTTGCCTTGATGCTCTCGGAGATTGCCTTCTTGAGCTCTTCACCAGAAAGGCTTGCAAACTCGTTATCGGCAAGATACTTCAGTTTCAGTTCGTTCGGTGTACCAACAAGTCCATCGGTGAAAGCCGGAGAAACAACCGGATCTGCAAGTTCCCAAATCTTACCCTGAGGATCCTTGAAAGCACCATCGCCGTATACCATAACTTCGACGCACTTGCCTGTCTTATCCAGAATATTCTTCTGAACCTGGTTGACCAAATCCTTGCACTCTCTTGGGAAGAGCTTCACTGTTGTCTCGGTTGCCTTGTTAGAACCAAGCAGACCATACTTCTCGTTGCAACCACTTCCGTTTACCGGGGCATTCATAATCTCGTCAAGTCCAAATACTCTCTCTGCACCATTTGCCAAGAGAATTCTCTTTGTTCTAGCACGTGTGTGAATATCACAGTTGATAATGTTCTTGGTGTAGTCAAGGATAGCCTTCGGCTGGTTCGCAAAGATGATTTCAACATCTGCACCCATCTCCTTAATCAGGTCACCGTAGTAAGCTACATAATCCACACCTGTGAATTCGTGCTTGTTCTCACCGAACAGTTCTCTGTACTTCGCTTCTGTCAGTACATCGCTATATGGGTTGATGCCCGCTGCATCAATCTTATCGAGATTGACCAAGCAGTTACCTACCTCATCAGAAGGATAAGAGAGCATCAGCACAATCTTCTTACAGCCCTTCGCAATACCGCGCAAGCAAATTGCAAAACGGTTTCTGGAAAGAATCGGGAAAATTACACCGACTGTCTCGCCGCCAAGTTTAGCTTTCACATCTGCTGCGATGTCGTCAACGGAACAATAGTTGCCCTGTGCTCTCGCTACAATTGATTCGGTCATTGCAATGACATCACGGTCGCGGAGCTCGAAGCCCTCAGACTCTGCCGCTTCAAGAACTGAAGTGGTAACAATGGTCGCAAGATCGTCACCCTGTCGAATAATTGGACAACGAATGCCTCTGGAAACAGTACCTACTTTACGCTCTGCCATATTATGACCTCCTGCATGTAAAAGTTTTCACGCTCGTTAAATTCATGTGTATTCGAAAACACAACGACAATATTATAATATGTGAATCGCCAAATTCAAATAGAAAGTCTTTGTCCAATGTAGCAAAATACTTTCTTTTTCTGAACCATTCTTAACTGATTCTCACAAATTCTTATTTCCTTAGCCTTCCGAAGTCATCCAAATCATTGAATTCGTCATAGGTCAGGTCTTCTACATTCCCAAGTTCATCCATATTCATTGGTTCTGAACCTGGTAAATACTTATCCATGGGCGCCAGCATATCTCCGCCTAGTGCATGTTTCTGATAATTCTGATACATCTTGCTAGTACGTAGCATCATCTGGTTTCTGCTGATGTAGGACTGTCTTGTCTTCTCATTGTCCGCCATCTCATCTGCTCTGGCCTCTTTGATGATTGGCGAGAATTTGTAGTAGATGTCCGGGTTATCTCCGGCACGATTATAGCGGGATAGAATCGACGCGCCTATGAGGAAGGCTGCACCAAAACCAATGACGGTGCCGATCAAAATACATCCAACTAGCAACATCAGTCCTCACCCCCTTGTCTTTTTCGCATAAAGTGGAACATCTTGGAAGACTGACTCAATCGGATCTGCTTGATAGCTTTTCTCATTCGGATGATACCAAAGCCAATCAGCACTCCAGCCAACAAAGTCAGAATCACAAACCACCTTGAAAGGAACAAATTCGTTGTTTCTGTATCACGTGCAGCGTCGGCAAAATCCGACAGTCCAAGGAAATAATAGATTACATAGGCCAAAAGTGCCGAGAGCAATGCACCGACCACTACAACGAGTGATGAGAACAATTTCCCATTCCAAGGAATGCCGCCCACGACTTTGCCAGACTCACCATTGACCAGCATCGTATGATGTTTCCCGTTATATTCGAATGAGATGAACCACACAGGGAGCAATGCATATCGAACATCCTCATTGATCAGTGTATTGGAAGTTTTCTCTTTGCAAGCATTCTCTTTATAGTCGCGAAATCCCAGAACTTCCTGTTCGAAGAGCACATTCAGCCGCTTGTTGACAGCCTCTTGCAGATCTATCTTATTAATATCGGATAGATTAGAATAGAACCCAAGTAGATAACCTTCGTTGAAATACTTCAATTTGCGTAGGTCGAAGGGTTCCAGTCGAAGTGTACTGTCATCCGGCATATTCTCGCAAGCATCCTGCAAAAGATTGGAGAACTCCATAATTCCACTATTCCCCATGCATACTTTCCTTGCATTGGCTTGATATCCGTTGAGAGAATCCAAGCTTGAACTCACCCGAACTTCTCGGTGAATCATGGTCTGCGCATGGATGCCGTCACAGATCCAGTACGGAATATAGATGCCGCGTACCTGCTCGAACTGGATGTCTTTCACTTTCTTGGGGACGAATTTGCCATTATTCAACTGTTCACGTACCATCTGCTCTGCAAGTTCCTGATTCACTTGGAAAGGCAAGATGAACTCCGGTGCTTTCTCCCGAGAAATACGCTCGAACACCACTGTCGGGCTTCCGCAGTACACACACATCGTGGAGATTTCCGTGCCATTAATAATGACCTTACCGCCACAAGATTGACAGGCATAGACGAAGCAATCAATAAACTCGGCCAGTGCACCTTCAGTGGGAGCTTCGGCAGGTTCTGCGTGAATCGTCTCGAGATATTCTCGGTCTTTATTCTTAATCTGCTCTGGGAAGAAAGAAGTGCCACATTTCCGGCATATCGCAATCTGTTTCAGCGGATCATAGTCTAAGGAAGCACCGCACTTCTCGCATTTCGAAGTACGTACTTCTTCCGGATACCATTTTCCATTGCAAGTACCGCATCGCACACGTTGTGTACCCGGATCAAAAACCAGCGGCGTACCGCAATTGCCACACAAATAAGCCATCTTCTATACCCTCAAAGTTGGACTCGAGTGAAAAGAATCACCCGAGTCCATTGTAGCAAACTTCAATTCAACGAAAAAGCACGAGTTCGCGTAATAGTGTAGTCTTACGTCTCGTCCATCTCGAAATAGTCCATCGTCAGCACGCTCTGAATGACTCGCTCCAGATACTCATCTGTCGGAAGTGGCCAAGAGAAGCCGAGACGGTAGAGGATGTTGGCAGTAAACTTGTTGTCTGTGATTACGCCGTGCAGATCCGGGCGGTCGTTGGTAATCAATCCCTGAAGACGTGCGTTGACACTCGTATCGGCCAGCATACGATGGTAATCGGCATAGTACTCTTCATCCGGCACCGGTGTAATCTTGACACCGCAACGATTCGCTGCAGCAATTAATTGCCACTCATCTATGCCGAATCGGTTGTCCACGTTAAATGCAGTAAACATATCGTTGGTACCGGCCAGCAGGAAGATCGCCTGTGCCGTCATATCGATTGGAGACAGGCTCATGGGATCCGTTGCATGGCTGACTGGGGATTTACCAATCGTTGCAAAACCACGAACCGCATTGAGGAAGGCATTGGTATTCGCATTAATCTGGAATTCACCGTCGCTATGTCGACCCATCAAGTTGCCGACACGAAGAATCTTGGCACGAAGTCCGTTCTTCACTGCCTCCAGCACCTTGAGTTCTGCATGGTACTTGGAAATACCATACTTATTACCCATGTCGTCGATAACGAAGAGCTTATTCTCATACGCTTTGATGCCGTGCTTGTAAGACTCTGCAGTATGGACACCCGGGATGGAGATGGTTGAGATCTGAATCATCTTCGCATCTTTCTCCTTCGCCACCTCGAGCAAGTTCTCTACGCCATGTACATTAATTCGTTCCAGTATATCGTCAGCCGCATAATGCTTGACGCATGCCGCACAGTTGATGATCGTGTCCACATGAATATCTTTCAGAACATTCTTGAGACTATCGTCCGTAATATCCGCCTCAATGATCTGCACGCATTCCTTCAGTTCTTCTTCGAACAGATCATCGAAGTAATAGAAGAGCATGCTTTCCAGTCGTTTCTGTGGAGATGTAAAACCACCTCGACGGATAAGACATATGATTTTGCCTTCCTTGGCCTTCATGAGTTCACGAAGGACGTGAATACCGAGGAAGCCTACCGCACCAGTTAGAAGCACATCACCCAGCGGTTCTCGTTTCACCTGATCTGCATACTCCAATGTATTGTACTGAAGCTGTTCCGGATAATCTGACTTCACTTCAAAGGTGTCGGGATTCACTTCTGTGGCACGCGTTGTCTCAATGCTGCGTCCCTGACTTGCAAGGAAATCTGCGAACATTTCCGGTGTCGGATTCTCGAAGATATCCTGATACTCCACTTTCAGTCCCTTGGACATCAGTTGCATGGTCACCTTAGAAGCAGTCAGTGAAGTACCACCCATCTCAAAGAAGTTATCGTCTGCATAGAATTCATCCAGAGACAGTGCTGAAGCGAAGATCTCGCAAAGCTCCTGTTCCACTGATTTACGTGGTGCTTTGCGTCCGGACTTCTTCTTCTCTCGTTTTACATCCGGGAGTGCCTTCTTATCCACTTTGCCATTCGGCGTAACCGGAATGGTCTCAAGTTGCATCAGGGCATCCGGCACCATGTAGTAGGTAAGTTTTGCCTTCAGGTGTGCAGTCATCGATTCTGTATCGATTGGATGATCCGCCGTATAGAAGCCGACCAGGAAGTCTTCCGAGCCATTATTCCTTACGATTACTACACTTCTCGTCACGCCTTCATAGGTGTTGATACACTTCTCGATTTCATCCAGTTCCACACGGAAACCGCGGAGCTTCACCTGGTTGTCTTTGCGACCGAAGAACTCCACCTCTCCCAATGCATTCAATCGAACACAGTCACCGGTGTGATACGAAGGCAGGCCTCGGAGCGTAAAGAACGATGCGTTGGTTCGATCCGGAAGATTGATGTATCCACGGCCAACCAGTTCACCAGAGACGATCAGTTCACCGCAAGCATACGGAGGGAGAATATGACCGAACTCGTCCAGTACATAGAACTTCGTGTTGTTGATCGGTCCACCAATGGTAATGTTTTCCGCGTTCTCGAGTTTCTTCGCACTGCAAGAGATTGTACACTCCGTTGGCCCGTAGGCATTGAGTACAACAATATCCGGCGAAAGTTCCCGCAGGTTGTCAAACAGTGTTGCCGGGAACGCCTCTGCGCCGACTGTAATGTATTTCACCTGTTTCATCACTGGTCGGAATTCCGGAATACTCAGCAAATTCGTAATCAGAGACGGCGTCATCATCATGATGTCCACATGATTGCGAGAGATCGCATCGGCAAGCATCGCCGGATTATGTACCTCACGCTCGGTGGCTAGGCAGACCGTCTTGCCGTTCAGAAGCATGAGCAGATGATCAAGGATCGAAGCATCGAAAGAAATCGATGAAGTCGCCAAGCTGACCTGTCCACTAGATTTTCCAAAGTAGTACTGGTATACCGTATCGCCAGGTTGTGCGATGTTCGCCAGATTATGATGTTCGATCATGACACCCTTCGGATTTCCGGTAGAACCGGAGGTATAGATACAGTAGGCAAGGCTGTCAGAAGGAATATCCAGATTCGGATTCTCTTCATTTCCTTCTGTCAGCAGATCTTCCACTGTCATGGCACGATAGGCTTTCTCGTCACTGAAGAGCGACTT
>JAZLMM010000046.1:0-103581 GCA_045598705.1 Oscillospiraceae bacterium | reverse complement strand
ACTCTCAATAAAATCTTGAGAGCCGTTTGGCTCTTTGTTTACTTTTTTTGTTTTTCAACTCTATGAATTGAACTATTGGCTCGTAAATTAAGTAGTAATTACTTTCTGCTCTTCTATTCAATTTTCAAGGTCCGTTCGCGTTCCGCTCTCGCAAAGCGCTTAATTATGTTATCACGGGAGTGGGGGTGTGTCAACACTTTTTTTGAGAATTTCTAAACTTTTTTCGCATCGCTCTCAAACGCCTGAAATGTGGGCGTTTGAGCCAATACAGTTTCTATTTTTGATTGTTGCATTTCTGTTTCAGACGCTCTTTGTGAGTACATGCAATCTTCTGTCAATCATTCATGTTGTACTTATATATACATTATTATCTTTTGTTAATATCGAGATTTCTTTTCCCGTCTCTATCTATGAAAAGTCTCCTCAGGCACATCACGCATTTTGTCTTTTGACATCACATAGCCTGCCTTCTCTCAAACTTGTATGCTAGTGTTTCTTAATTCTGTATACTTTTCGCATATTTGCTTATGGATTTTACCTCTTGCTTTTATGCACATAATGCTTTTTACTTTTTGGTCATTGTCATTGTTTCTGTTTCATATTACAATACGCTTGCCAGATTTTCGAGAAGGTTTTTCTTGTCTACCGTTCATCGGCATGACAACCCGTCTGAAATGTGAGTTTAATACAAAGTGTATTTGGGGAGATGGAGAAAAAATGAAAGTGAAACATGGTTCTAAGGTAGCGATTATCGGTGCTGGTGCAGTCGGTTCTTCGATTGCTTTTTCTATGGCCATTCAGCAATTGTGCACTGAGCTGGTCCTGATTGATGTAAACAAGGATAAAGCAAAGGGTGAGGCTTTGGATATCAGTCACGGTCTCCCATTCCTTGGCCAGATGGACATCTATGCTGGTGATTATTCTGATGTTAAAGATTGTGATCTGATTATCATCACGGCTGGTATTCCGAGAAAGCCAGGTGAGACTCGTCTGGATCTTGCGAAGAAGAATGTTGGTCTGGCTAAGAAAATCACTGAGAGCATTATGGAGTATTACACAACTGGTAACATTCTTGTTGTTTCCAATCCTGTAGATGTACTTACTTATATGATCACTAAGTGGTCTGGTCTCCCAAGAAACCGTGTTCTCGGTTCCGGTACCGTATTGGATAGTGCTCGTTTCCGTATTCTCATCTCCCAGAAACTTGATATTGACGTTCGTAACGTCCATGGTTATATCATCGGTGAACACGGTGATTCTCAGCTTCCTGCATGGAGCGCCACCAACATTGCCGGTCTTTCCATTGATGATTACTCTAAGACAACGGGCATTTCTTTTACACAAGCTGATCGCATTGAGATTGCCGAGAAGACACGTATGGCTGGTGCTGAGGTTATCGGTCTTAAGGGCGCTACATTCGATGGTATTGCTGTTTCCGTATCCACCATTGCGAAGTCTCTTCTTAAAGGCGAGAACACCATCCGTACCGTTGGTAGCGTACTGAGCGGCGAGTATGGTATCCAGGATGTTGCCACAAACGTTCCAACTATTATCGGTGCTGACGGTATCGAGAAAGTATTGGAGCTCGATCTTGATCCTCAGGAACTCCGTTTCCTCCAGTCTTCTGCTGAGTCTGTGAAGAAGATTCTCGATGAGGTTCGTGATCTGTAATTCCCAATTAGTATATATGATATATAAAGAGGTTGCTCCAATTGGAGAGCAACCTCTTTTCTTTTTCCATATATTCTGTATCAGTTCTTCTGACGCCAGAGTCAACTAGAAGTTAATCTTACGGATACCCATTTTTCTCTTGCGTCTTCTCGCACGACCGACCGAGACTATGGTGACGATGACAAACACAATCACAATAAGCGTCAGTGCAACCAAAGCGATTACGATAAATGGGTGTGATTCAAAAAGCGTCTTCTCCTCAAGCTTCGGAACCTGGGTGCGCTGCTGTTCTGACGGTTCAGAATTGGCTGGGTTCGACACGGATGACGTACTCATCGTCGAACTTGTTTCCGTCTGTTCTTCCGTTCCAGGAACTGTAGCACAAGACTGGTCGCCTTCTGGCTTTGCCCAATCTGGTGCGTTATACGAACGATGGTCAGTTACATTTCCTTCGACTCGCTTAACAGGATCAGCATTCCAGCACTCGATATTGGCCGCCCTTACAACAGAGGCAACGTAAACTGTCTGATGGTCAGATACATCATACGAGATTCCGCATACACAGGTGATAATCTCGTGGCCATTCTCATTGATGGTCAGAAGCGTCATACCTGTTCCGGCCGTCTTGGTCGTACCAGTTTTCCCGCCAAATACTTCTGCACAGTGAGAGTCTGCACCGATAATCCACGGATCTTGGAGCAGATAGTTCGTATTGCGGACGATTTTCCATCCGTCAAAATCATGCTTATTATCCGCTTTGAACGCGTGTGTCGGCGTGTGAATAACAGTGCAGAAATCTTCAAATCCTAGTGCATAATCGAACATCATCGTCAGATCATGTGCAGTGGTATAGTGATTCTCGTTCTGTAAGCCATTCGGATTGACAAAGTGCGAGTCTGTGAGGCCCAGCTCACGAATCTTCATATTGGCAATATACGCAAACTGACCGATTAACGAGAATGTGTTCGGATCCTGTGTAATCGGAGAACCATCTGTCGGTGGAGTTGGATTCGGTGTCGTGGTGGGGAGTGCGCCTTTCGTGTTTGCATAATGTTTTGCAATCTCTTCCGCCAGAACATTTGCTGCATCATTTCCCGAAGGAAGCATCAATCCATAGTACACTTCGTTCACTTCCAATGTCTCACCTACCACCAAACCCATCATTGTGGAATTGGGCGTAGTTGCATCCATTGCAGTCTTACTAACGGTAATCTCTTCATGTGGCTCCAGATACTCCATCGCAAGAGGGAGTGTCAGAATCTTCGTCATGCTGGCAGGGTACACTCTAATATCTTCATTATATGAGAGCAGCACTTGCTTGGTAGTACGATCGTAGCAATAATATGCTTTGCAGTAGTTCTCAACTTCGCTAAGTTCCGGCAGTGTGATATCCTGTTGGCCTACTCCTTTGCTGTTGCCTGAATCACTGACAGACCATCCTGTGGGATCTTCGTCCGCCATCACTTGCTTGGTCGGGAACCATGGGCATGCAATCAGAAGAATCAGCAGGAAGGAAAGCCAACCAGCGCGCTTGATTCGCGCAGTTGACTCACCTACTCGGCTGTATCTCATACTATGTTTCATTGTGCCTCGTTCCCCTCAGTTTCATCAGAATTCATCGGTGCCTCTGAATCTGTATTCGCTGTCGTCTCGGTGAAATCAGCATCAGGAGATACCGTTCTTTCATCCGATTCTTCCATCACAACTGCTTCGGGGTCTTCCTCTGACTCTTCCATATGGTCAACGATTGCCACATCTACAACTGTGCTATTCTTGGAGCGCATCAGCGTAACGCCCTGGGTCACTCGGGACAGTACCGGGATTTCCTTCGCCCACAGACGAATGACAATACCATCGTTATTGATGATTAGGATATCCTTGTCATCATCAACCAGCAGCGCACGAACTAGCGGTCCTGTCTTATCGGATACACGATATGTCATCAGGCCCTTACCGCCGCGAGACTGTACACGATACTCCTCCATCTCGGTACGCTTACCAAAACCATTCTCGGCAACAACAAGAAGATTGCGTTCTTCAATGACAGGCGCCATGCCGATTACTTCGTCACCTTCGCGGAGAGTAATACCCTTAACACCCATAGTGTTTCGACCGGTACTACGAACAGTATTCTCGTTGAAACGAATCGACAAACCATTTCTGGTAACCAGAACGATCTCTTGATTACCGTCCGTCAGATGTACGCCAACCAATTCATCTTCTTCACGGATATTGATTGCAATCAGACCACTACGGTTGATACGAGCATAGTCTGCTAGTTCTGTCTTCTTGACAATACCTTCACGAGTTGCCATGGTCAAGTAGCCACCTACTTCAAAGTCGCTGACCGGAATAATTGTACGAATCTTCTCTCCGGCTTCCAACTGTAACAAGTTGACTACTGCCGTCCCCTTGGCGGAACGTCCAGCTTCTGGAACCTGATAGCCCTTCATGCGGAATACGCGACCACGGTTAGTGAAGCACAATAAGGTATCATGCGTGGAGGATGTAATAATCTTCGTGACATAGTCTTCCTCATGGGTAGCAAGTCCGGAGATGCCACGCCCACCACGATGCTGGCTCTTATAGGTATCGATTGGCACACGCTTCACATATCCAAGATGCGTCAGTGTAATGACAATCTGTTCTTCCTGAATCAAGGACTCGTCATCAATATCATCCTCATCCGGTGGTCCAATCTCGGTTCTTCTGTCTTCGTTGTACTTCTTCTTAATTTCAAGGATCTCTTCCTTGATTACCTTACGAAGCAGTACTTCATCACCAATAATACTGTTGAAATACTCAATACGTTCAGCAAGTTCTTTGGCCTCTGCTTCGAGCTTCTCTCTTTCCAAACCGGTCAAGCGGCCAAGTCGCATGTCAACAATATGCTGGGCTTGCTTGTCGGAGAACCCGAAACGCTCGCACAATCTCGCCTTCGCCTGTTCCTCTGTTCTGGAAGAACGGATGATGGAAATTACCTCATCGATATTGTCGATTGCAATCAGGAGGCCTTCCACAATATGCTTACGGGCAAGTGCTTTCTCCAGATCATACTTCGTACGACGGAGTACAACATCTTCCTGATGTGCAATATAGTGTGTCAAAGCATCCATCAACGTAATGGTCTTTGGTTCAAGTCTGCCCTGTGCATCCGGAACAAGTGCCAACATGTTCGCACAGAAAGCATCCTGAATCTGAGAGTTCTTGTAAAGCTGATTGAGGACAACATTCGCATTCGCATCACGGCGAAGTTCAACAACAATACGAACCTGTTCGTTACGGTCAGACTCATCACGGATATCTGAGATACCCTCAATCTTCTTCTCTTTGACCAGTTCGGCAATTCTCTCGATGAGACGAGCCTTGTTGACCATATATGGAAGATCGTGAACGATGATTCTGGAACGACCATTCGACATCACTTCGATATCTGTATGAGCACGTACGACAATACGTCCCTTACCGGTACGATAAGTATCACTGATACCACGGCGTCCAAGAATCATACCGCCTGTCGGGAAGTCTGGTCCTTTCACCACAGTCAGCAAATCGTCTATGGTTGCTTCTGGATTGTCCAACAGCATCACGACGCCATCGATCACTTCACCCATATTATGCGGTGGAATATTCGTGGCCATACCTACGGCAATACCGACCGAACCATTGACAAGGAGATTCGGGAAACGGGACGGAAGTGCCACCGGCTCCATCTCATGCTCGTCAAAGTTCGGACGGAAATCAACCGTGCCCTTATTGATGTCGCTCATCATCTCCATTGCGACTTTCTGGAGTCTTGCTTCCGTATAACGGTAAGCAGCCGGCGGGTCACCATCCATGGAACCGAAGTTACCATGGCCCTCAACCAGCATATATCTCATGGAGAAATCCTGTGCCAAACGAACGAGTGCATCGTAGACAGAGGCGTCACCGTGTGGATGGAAACGACCAAGTACATCACCAACTGTGGTGGCACACTTACGATATGGCTTATCAGGAGTAAATCCCTGTGTGAACATCGAATATAGAATTCTTCTGTGAACTGGCTTCAATCCGTCACGAATATCCGGCAAAGCACGGTCTGAAATTACGCTCATTGCATAGTCAATGAACGATTTCTTCATTTCTTTCTCAAGATCGACCGGGATGATTGTGGTCTGCTCCGAACAGAAAATCGCATCTACTTCGGCTTCTTGCTGCTTACGCAGATCCTTACCGGAAAGATTGTCATTTGTAGAATCAGACATGCGTTTTCCTCCCTTATACACTATTACTAATAATTACCCGTATATTTTACCACAACATACCGTTCCACGGTGGAAAAAATCAGAATTTTTGATAGAATAATCCTGTGATAATTATTCACAGAAAATTTGCAACAGATGCTTCTTGCATCTCGTCTATTAAGTGAGGCCGAGAATAACCACAATGGCTATGAACAACGAACTGGGAAATTCAGGAGGAGCGATGCTCGACGTAGAAGAGCTTTTCCGGTTATATGGTGATGATGTACTTCGAATGTGCAACGTCTATCTTCGCAAACAAAGTCTTGCCGAAGATGCTTTTCAAGACGTATTCGTCAAGGTCATGACCCGTAGCGGTTCCTATCGTGGAGAAAGTGACGTAAAGTACTGGCTCCTGTCCATCGCACGTAATGTGTGTCTGGATTATCTGAAGTCTTCATACATGAAGCGAACAAGTTTCATGGGGGATCTTCTAGATAAGACGAAGCCTACAAGCGAGGAGAAGAAGCGCATCAAACCCCTTCCAGGGAACCCTGTCGAAGATCGTATGATCGAACGATTAGACGACAGTAATCCTCTCCTTTCTGCGGTACAGGATTTGCCTGCGAAGTATAAGGATGTCATCCTACTTCGTTTCTATTTTGACATGGACAATGCTGCAATTGCGAACCAATTGGGCATTACCGAGAGCACGGTTCGTAGCCGTCTCATGCGTGCACGAACAAAACTGAAGGATTTTTGGAAGGAGGGCGAGTAATATGTTTGGAGATGATTTGAAACAAAGTTTGGAATCGATTCAAGTTTCTGACGAATTATTAGCCAAGACTCGTCTAGCTATTGAGAAAGCTCGAATTGAACAAGCTGCCCAATCTGTTGAAGTGAAGAAGAAGTCATCCCGTTCGCTCGCTAGATTATGGAAAATTGCTATCCCTGTAGCTTGTACCGCCCTGATTGTTGGTGGTATGGTATTGCTCATTCCGAAGTTGAGCAAGAAAGACAGCATGAATGGGGATGTTTCTTTCTCTGTGCGCAGTACCTCAGCGGCTGAAAATCATTGCGAAGAGACGACGTGTGTCGAAGAAAGCGAAGCGATTGACTATGCTGACGAGGCTGAAGAAGGATTTAATCATGATATTACTAAGGGAAGTCCGCTTTTCGTCGACGATTCTCCAACGTCAAATTCAAACGTTGTCTCACTGGCTGTGGATATTGAAGGAGAATGGGCAAAGGCCAATACATCTCAGCAAGACTTAACTCAGATTAAGTTTGACACATATAGACTATGTATTTCTCGCGATGGAAAATCTCTAGAACTCCGTGATTTGGTGACGGATGAGTTACTGTCTGATAACGAATCACGCGTAACACCGCAGATTAACGATCTCGACGATAACCGATTCATTTACGCCGTGGTTTATGATGACATTAATAGTTCGCTCATTATTACCACCGTGAATTCGATGGATCCGATGCAGATCACCATCTTGGATTTCTATTTGTGCACATATATTGATGGTCAGTTAGTAGATGGAGATCCTATGTACATCTACTCCACTGAGATTTGATAAAGATTTAGAAAACCAAATCTACCACGTAGACCCATATCGGAAGTGTACACACAGACAGCGCAGTCGTCGCAAAGACGCACTGCGCTGCTTTGATTGAGTCAGAACCTACATTCATGGCAATGATCGTTGTAGAAGCTGCAGCGGGCAGTGCGCAATAAATGACGCACATCTTCACCAGCACCTCATCCAAAGATGCAAAGCGAGTCAGAAGAAACATCAGACCTAAAGCGATGGCTGGCGCAAAGATCAGTCGCAAAGCCGTTAAGAACCATATACGACCATTATGCAGGCACTCTTTAATCGGCACTTCTGCAAGCCGCATGCCACACAAGGCCATACCCATTGGCGTCACGACTGCAGCAATAGCTGCAATACTGTTTGTGATAGGCGATGGCAAATCAAACGGAAGAAAACTAAGTCCCAATCCAATCGGTATGGCTAGGACCGGCGCAGAAAGGAGCACTTTGCGCACTTCTTTTCCCACCTGGATATTCGGTTTATCTAGGCGCTCCGAAGCGGATTGCGTCCGATACTTCACAGCGGATGCCAGAATAAGTGGCGTTATTACATAGAAAAGAATACGCACTGGGATAGTATAGGCCGCAATATATATGCTACCTTTCTCACCGTAGAGTGCCTCGATAATTGGGAAGGCCATAAATGTGAAGTTCACAAACATTAGGTCAACGATTGAAATCTTCGCCATATCATCTTTCTTGTGAAGCAGTAGATTCGTAAACGTACCGAATACAAACATTACTGCCATCGTTCCCATACTGATGAGGATCAGCAGTCCCATATCGCCGAGTGCCGAAAGATCTGCACTCATCATCGCCTTAAGTACCACGCAGGTAAAGCCGAAGTGATATAGGAAATTTCCCAACGATTGTGGGAACTTCTCATCGACGATTCGAACTTTGCGAGCGACAAAGCCGACGCTCATAAGAAGCGTCATCTGAATCGCAAGGTAGACGGCCGTCATAAGATAGGCTCCTTCTCAGGTTTCCCCTGCCCACGCGGATACTTTGGCGGTGTTGGTCTCACTTTGCGTACCACGACAATGGTCCGCTTCATATCTGTACCCGGCAGGACAAATTCACGAACATTCTCAATCGTACCACCTAAAGTAATAATAGCCTTCTTGGCCGCCTCAACTTCATCATCTGCATGGCCTTTCATCGCAAGGAAAATGCCCCCTATCTTCACATAAGGCAAACAGTATTCGCAAAGCGTAGGTAATGCAGCGACTGCTCGGGCCGTGGCGATATCATATTTCTCACGATAGTTCTTATTCTTCGCACCTTCTTCTGCACGAGCATGAATCGCACTGATTCCTGTGAGATGTAAGTTCTCACATACTGCATTCAAGAAAGAAATGCGTTTATTAAGCGAATCCAGAAGCGTAACTTCCAATTCGGGCATGGTCACCTTCAGTGGAATTCCTGGAAATCCAGCACCTGTGCCTACATCGATAAGGGATAATTCTCTCCGATGCTGTCGCTCCTCTTCTTCTTCGATATGCGCCACCAGTGTCAAGGAATCTACGAAATGGCGAATGGCAATTCCCTGGTCATCGAGAATATTCGTTAAGTTCATCTTTTCGTTCCAAGTACGAAGCATCGCGGCATATACGTGAAAAGCACGAATGCTTTCTGCAGAAAGTGGTACAGCAATTTCTTGGGTACCATCCGTAAGATATGGGGAGATATCTTGAGCACGGACGATCTCTTCTTCACTCGTCACGATTGGCTCATGTTTAGGCGGTACAGGTTTTACCGAATCGCTATTGCCCATGTGATGGTTACGAAAGTTCTTCTTCTGTTCCTTTGACAACGTTTTCTGCGTCTGGGGCTTTAATTTCTTATTTCGGTCCATCGCCATGTTCGTCTCCTGATTTCTGATTCTCGCGTTTCTTGGCTTCTAGATAAACCAGAAGCACTGCTATATCGGCTGGGGATACACCGGAAATTCGTGATGCCTGTCCAAGGGACATGGGTTTTCTTTGCATCAACTTACTTCTTGCTTCCAGACGTAATCCCGAAATTTGGTCATATGGGATATCCGGTGACAGTTTCTTCTTCTCCAAGTTATTAAACTTCCGGATCCGCTCTTCTTCTAGTGCAAGATATCCTTCGTACTTAATATCTACTTCTACGGCAAAAATGACATCACTCGTGAGCGTCGGTCTTCTGTCGTCGACGGGCGCCAAATCTGCATAATGTATTTCCGGGCGCTTGATCAGTTCTGCCAAAGAGATTCCGGACTGTGTAATGGTACTATTGCACGATTGAAGGATCTCGTGGAGTTCCTTGCTCGGTGGCAAGAAAGTGGCACGGAGACGTGCTTTCTCCGTATCAATCGCTTCCTTCTTGGCTTCAAATGCGGCAAATCGTTCGTCAGAGATGAGTCCAATTTCGTGGCCGAGTGCTGTCAGACGCATGTCAGCATTGTCCTGACGCAGGAAAATGCGGTACTCGGCACGAGACGTCATCATGCGGTACGGTTCCTGCGTACCTTTTGTCACCAGATCATCGATCAATACGCCAATATAAGCTTGAGAACGATCAAGAATCACGGGAGCTTCGCCTTTTACTTTGCGTGCGGCGTTAATTCCGGCAATCAATCCTTGGGCGGCGGCTTCTTCATATCCTGAAGAACCGTTGATTTGTCCAGCTGTAAAAAGTCCTTCCAAGCAGGAAGATTCTTCGGTTAGGTTCATTGAAGTCGGATCGATACAATCGTATTCAATCGCATAGGCCGCGCGTTGAATATGCGCGTGTTCCAGTCCTGGTAAGGAGTGTACCATCTGCACCTGAACATCTTCCGGAAGGCTCGTGCTGAAGCCTTGTAGATATAGCTCCTGTGTATGTTCACCCATTGGTTCAACGAATATCTGATGACGTTCGCGATCTGGGAAACGCATGAATTTATCTTCGATGGAAGGACAATATCTTGGACCTGTTCCTTCGATGACGCCACTATATAGAGGTGATCGATTCATATTGGACTTGATGACATCTCGTGTTTCAGGTGTCGTCCAGACCGCATAACATGGGATTTGATTCTCTCTTGGTGTGAAGCCATTCATTTCATTCTCATAGGAGAAAGGTGGCATATCTGGTTCCCCTGGTTGAATCTCCATAACAGATGTATCCACAGTACGCGCATTCACACGAACTGGCGTACCAGTCTTAAAGCGTTGCATCGGAATGCCCGCATCGGCCATGCTCTTAGAAAGTCCAACCGAACGAGACAATCCATCCGGACCGCTTTCAACGATCACCTCTCCACGAATCGTTCTGGATTCCATATAGGTGCCGGCACACACAACTGCAGCCTGGACATGATAACAAGCGCCGCTTCTTGTGCGTACGCCATTTAAGACTTGACGACTGCTTGCATCCCTCTCCCAGAAGAGTTCGACGATCTCAGCCTGAATGAGCGAAAGATTCTCCTCTTTCTCAATGCGTTCTTTCATGCGTCGACTATACGCCGCACGATCCATCTGTGCACGAGGCGAGAATACTGCAGGTCCCTTCGAGCGATTCAACATTCTGGTCTGAATGGCCGACATATCTGCCATCTCGCCCATCACACCACCTAAAGCATCGATTTCGCGTACCAATTGACCCTTCGCCGTACCACCAATACTTGGATTACACGGAAGGTTGGCCAACTGATCCAAATGGAGCGTAAATAGTACTGTCTGCAGACCCATATGTGCGCAAGCAAAAGCCGCTTCACACCCCGCATGTCCCGCGCCAACAATTGCTACATCGAAAGTTCCCGCGTCATACCAAGAAGGATTCTCTTTCAGTTGTGCCCAATTTCCCATATCATTCTCCCGTTATTTTCCCACGCAAAAACGCGAGAAAATGGTATCGACTAATTTATCGCTAACAGAATCACCTGTAATCTCACCCAGATCTTCCATCGCCGTACGAAGTACAAGAGACGGTGCCTCAAGGCTCTCACCACTTCGACAGAGTTGTTCCGCCTCATTCAGTTTCTGTCCAGATGACATCAAGATCTCATAATGACGCTGATTGGTGAGGAGCAATCCTGAAGCGGTGGTGGTACCCATTTCATCGTATGTATCACGAATGAATCGCTCCATGGCCTCTATCCCTTCTCCGTTCGAAGAAGAGATCCTGCCTACAAAGTCCAACTTTCGAGTCGAACCATCTGCCATCATCAACGATGTAAGTTTCTCAATTTCCTGATCTGAAGTATCTGTATCGAACAGATCTGATTTGCTGATGAGAAGTCCAATTCGTACCTCTGGTCGAAGATGCATAAGTTTCTCGATCATGGAAGTATGGTCTGTCATGGATTCTTCCTTCGGATAGACCAACCAGAACACGATATCTGCCTCTTCCATGGCATCATTTGCGCGATCTACGCCCATGGCCTCGATATGGTCACTGGTTTCACGAATGCCTGCCGTATCGATCAGTGTGACCGGCACACCGGAAATGCTAGTCTGGACTTCCAGTGTATCACGTGTCGTACCTGGTGTATCCGTAACAATCGCGCGATCATAACCACTCAGGTAATTGAGCAACGAAGATTTACCACTATTCGGGACACCACAGATGACCACGCGCATACGCTCCTTGAGAATGCGCCCTTGACGATAGGTATTCATCAAGGCGTGGATACGAGAACGCGCATTGGAAATACTATCGGCGGTGGTCTTTAAAGCATTCTGGGCATCCTCGTCATCTGGCTCATCGACCCACATTTCCATCGCAGCTAACGCATCGTACAACGTATCACTAACATTTCTAATTTCATTACGTATGCTTCCCTGAAGCTGTGACTGTGCAGCACGAAGTGCTAGATCCGAATCGGCAGAAATGACATCCATTACGGCCTCAGCCTGGGAAAGATCTAGTTTGCCGGAAAGGAAAGCCTTCTTGGTGAATTCTCCAGGCTCGGCCATTCGAGCACCATTCTCCTGTAAAACGCGAAGAATCTCCTGTCGAACGGTCATACCGCCATGACAAGAGATTTCCACTGATTCCTCACCTGTATAGGAGTGTGGTGCACAGAAACGTGTCACCATCACCTCATCAACGACTGTATCCGTAACAGGGTCCATCAGTACACCATACGCAACTGTATAGCCACGCATATCCGATACCGATTCAACTTGTTCTGCCGAACGGCGAATATGGAAAATCCGATCCAAAATCGCGGCAGAACCTTCTCCGGCCATTCGGATCACTGCAATTCCGCTGGTTCCCGGCGGCGTCGCACATGCGCAATACGGCTTTTCCAACAGACTTCGCCTCCCCTTGGGATTCGGGTAGTTTACTCGAGCGTAACCACTACTTTGCGGTTCGGCTCTTCGCCCTCACTGTGCGTGGTTACACCTTCAACATTCTGCAGTTCAGAGTGGATGATTCGACGCTCAGCCGGATTCATCGGCTCAAGTGCATATGCACGCTTGTTACGAAGTACCTGATTTGCAGCCTTATGGGCCATATTAATCAGAACTTCTTCTCTGTGCTTTCTATATCCGCCTACATCCAGCAGAACGCGAAGTCTCTGCTCGCTGTGGCGATTTGCAACCAGATTTGTAAGATATGAAATTGAATCCAGTGTCTCACCATGACGACCGATTGCCGCGCCACAATCCTGACCACTGACTGTAATGTAAATCACGTCTTCTTCACGATAAGAATCAAGCTTGCCGTGGATGCCAATACCAGAGAGAACTTCTGCAACGAAAGAAACTGCCGCATCCTCGGCCTCGCTTGCTTCGTCGCCTTCGAAAGACTCGTCGTCGCCGTAGTATACGTCGCCGTCGTCTTCCTCTTCTACTACTTCTTCCACTTCAGCGGTAACACGAACGGTTGCACCCTTCTTACCAATACCAAAGAATCCCTTCTCTTCCTCAACAACCTCGATTTGAGCCTGTTCTTTCTCAACACCGAGTTCTGCCAATGCAAGTTCGATTGCTTCATCGACAGACTTCGCTGTTTTGGTTACTGTTTTTTCCATATAGCCTATGCCTCCTTGTCACACATCTTATGAGTGATGCATGTTATTTCTTACCTTTTTTGCCACCAGCATTCTCTGCTGCTAAGGCCTTCTTCTTCTTGAAGAGATCACGCTTGGCTTCCATCAGTTCCTGCTTCTTCTCTTCGTATGGTTTACTGAACATGAAATAGGTCAATACCTGTTGCAACATGCTCATCAGGTTACCTGCAATCCAGTAGAAACCAAATGCAGCTGGAAGCATGAACGTAGAGACAACCATGATGATTGGCATGATCTTCGTAATCATTTTGGCTGTACCTGCACCAGGCTCTTCCTGTGCAGAGAATGCGGGATTATTCTTGGCACGCTCTTTGTCTTCTTTTCTTTGTTTAGAATCAGGCTTGGTAGCATTGACAATTACATTCTGAAGAACGGTAGTCACCAAGACCAAGATAGGAATGATGAGAAGTGGCAAATAGAGCGACAAATCAGTCTTGATCTTGGACGGCAGCCAAGCAGGTGTCGCACCCAGATCAAGGCCTAGGAATTTCATGTTTGGAATCTGCTGGACTTTGATAAGACCCTTGCCTACCATATCGGAGAAAGCTTTACCATCCTGTGTCAGTCTTGTAATCAGCGGGATATTGTTGGAACCTACGCCCGAGATACCCAGCAGCTCACCCATCTGGGAAATATTCGACTTGCTGACACCTGTCACATAACGCAATGGTTCACGAACAATGTAGTACATTGGAATCAGGAAAATAAGTGTCAATAATGGCATCAGACATCCAGACAGTGGAGAAACACCATTCTCTGTGAAAAGTTTCTGAATCTCCTCATTCTGCTTCTGCTTATCATCTGGGTATTTTCTTCTGATAGCTGCCTGCTTATCTGCCAACGTCTGTTGTTTCATCATGGACTTGGCAGAACGAATGTTAAGTGGCATCGTAAGGCCACGAACAATAATCGTCAAGAAAATAATTGCCAAGCCGAAATTACCGAAAAACTCGTAAAGAAGGCTAGTCATCCAGCCGAACAACTTGGCGAGTGGTGTGTTGATAAAGTCAAAAATGCCCATTATTTGCTCCTATGCACTATCGGCGTGGCGATTCAGCTATTCTCCGCTCCGTCACACCGATTCACTTCACTTATTTCAACGGGTCATATCCACCTTTGCAGAAAGGGTTGCATCTCAATATGCGCCAGATTCCCTTCAACGAGCCACGCACAAAGCCATACTTCTCGATTGCCTCGAGGGTATACTGCGAGCATGTTGGATAGAATCTACAATGTCCAATATGATTCGGACCATGAGAATTCTGGTACATTCTGATCAATTTGATCGCCAGATTCTTCATACTTCATCCTCAGAATCAAGTAAACCCAGCTTGGAAAGGTGTCTTCCCATCTCTTTCTCTACTTCCTGATATCTCGGTATATCAAAGCCGGTCTTCATCAGGAAAATAATATCGTATCCGGCACGAACAGATGGTTCGTACACTTGGAAAGCCGCTCGCATTAGTCGTTTTGCACGATTTCTGGCTACAGCAGTCTTCCTGCCGTGCCCGTTGGTAAAACCGACACGTAGCAAATCGATTGGGATTGTCGTCAGATTGTGCTTCAGTTTCGGACTTCGCTTAAAACAATGTACACTCAAATAGCGCCCTGTAGCGAAACTTCCCCTTTTATATACGCGGGAAAACTCATAATTCAATCGTAATGTCCGCGTGGTCTTCAGCATGACACAACACCTGCTTCGACTTTCTTAAAAATAAAGGACCACTTGGGTGATCCTTATACTGTAAGACTCTTTCTTCCCTTCAGTCTTCTTCTCTTCAGTACGTCACGACCTGAAGCTGTCTGCATTCTTGCACGGAAACCGTGAACCTTACTTCTCTGTCTCTTCTTAGGCTGATATGTCATCTTCATATGGATCTACCTCCAAAAATTAGTCTCTTTTACCTTCTACTACACGAATAATCGATACAAATAGCGATAGAATTATACTAGGTGTCGGGCGCAAAGTCAAGCCTTACCAAATCGAACTGTGCATCTGAACGATCTTGTTATCTCGAATATACACACGTGGAATTCTTTTGCCGACCAGACAAGTTACTTCATAGTTTATGGTATCCAGCATATCGGATATCTCATCGACAGGAATCTCTTTCTCACCTTTACGAGAACGCTGCTTACCAAATAGCACCACTTCATCGCCCACGTTTGGTCTTTCCGGAAGGTCTGTGACATCCACCATACACATATCCATGCAGATATTGCCCACTACTGGCGCGCGATATCCATTAATCAGTACTTCTGCTCGATTAGATAGTCTTCTCAGATAGCCGTCTGCATATCCGATTGCAATCGTTGCAATTGTGCTCGGACGCTCTGTCTTGAAGTGTCTTCCGTAACTGATCGTCTCACCTACCGGAATATCCTTCACATGTACAACACTGGACTTCAATGTCATAGCTGGTTTCACCTCGAAGTCCGTGTATGGGCTCGGGCATCCCTTCGGCATCATGCCATACACAATCAGTCCTGCACGAACCATATCCATATGCATCTGTGGGAAGCGAAGAATACCTGCACTGTTGCAGATATGCTTGGTCGGGATCTCCAGGCCACGCGCTTCTAATGCCTGGGCCATCTTGGTAAATGACTCAAACTGCTTCATTGTATATTCATCATCATCCGTATCCGACATTGCAAAGTGAGAGAACATGCCCTCAATCTCGATGCCGGGAAGTTCGGAAATAGCAAGAATTGACTCAATCGAAGATTCACCGGAGAGGAATCCCAATCGGTTCATACCTGTATCATACTTAATATGGATCCGAGCTGTACGTTCAAGGATCACGGCCTTCTTTGAGATCGCCTGTGCATACTCGAGAGAGTAGACCGCCTGCTCAATATCATTCTCGATCAACTGTGAGATTCTTCTCGGGTCGGTGTGGCCCAGAATCAGGATTGGCACACTGATGCCGTTCTCACGAAGTTCGATGGCCTCGTCCAGCATGGATACAGCCAACTTGTCCGCACCGTTTTCCAGTAGCACACGCGCAGTCTCGATGGCGCCATGTCCGTATGCATCTGCCTTAACGACTGCCATGATCTTCGCACTGCGCTTCGTCACACGACGGATCTCACGCATATTCTCTGCCAGGATATCCAGATTAATCTCCGCCCAAGAGCGGTTTGGAAATCTTTCCATTATATTTCGCTTCCCTTCTCCCATTGGAGTTTGTCATAACAAACTTCTAACTCATCCCATAACATAGACGGCAACATCGCATATATTCCGTGTTTTGCTCTTGCAAGCGTTCCTGCCATGCTATGGATCTTCACAGCCGAAACGGCCGCATCTTCTTCTGTCATTCCAGAAGCCAGCAGTCCGGCAAGAATACCCGCCAGCACATCTCCAGATCCGCCCTTTGCGAGTCCCGAGTTGCTTACATGGTTACTATACCACTTCCCAGATGGAGTAAATATGTTGGTTTCATTACTTTTCAAGACGAGAACGACAGCATTTTCTTTGGCAAAAGCACCTGCTGCCGCAAGATCGCCCATCTTCCAGCTTGGAAGCAGGCGCTGGAACTCGCCCATGTGCGGTGTCAGCACGACCGGAGCCATTCCCGCCTTCGAACGAGCGATTAGCCACTCATTTTGCTTCCCGGATGCCGCAAGAACCGAGAGTGCACCGGCGTCTAGTACCAGATGACTTGCTTCGGAAATGGCAACAGGAAGATTGTCCTTTACATCCACACGCTCGGTTGCAAGACCCGGTCCCATCAGCACGGCATGCTTATCAACCAATAAAGAAGAGAACGCATCCTTCTGTGGGAATTCCATTCTTGCAGTGAATGGTGTAACTTGTGGATGCTTGGGTTCAAGTTGGGCACTCGGAATCTGAATCTGCAGCGCCTCTGGACAACGAGTCATTAAGGGAATCTGGACTTCGTCCGGTGTCATGACATAGACCAAGCCTACTCCAGAACGAAGCGCCGCACCCGTCGTCAGAATGGCGGCGCCACCCATGCCTTTCGAGCCAGCATAAATCAACAGACGACCGAATGTCCCCTTATGGCCTTGTTCTGGGCGTTGGGGATGAAGATTCGATACTAGCGTTTCGGTGATATCAATCGAAGACGGCATGTCATGCACCCCCGTCACTTCTTTGGCACTTCGCTGATTGTAGAGATGTCGAAAGGTGTCTCCTGATATACGTAGTAGTTCAGCCAGTTCATGAACAGCAGTGTCGAACTGGAGCGCCACTTCATATGTGGTTCCTTCGTCGGATCATCATTCGGGAAATAGTTCTTCGGCACCTGAATATCTAGGCCCTTATTTACATCACGGAAATATTCATCTCGCAAAGTGTTCACATCGTACTCAGAATGTCCTGTAATGAAGATCTGTCGCCCAGACAGGTCGGACACTGCATACACACCACATTCATCGGATTCAGAAAGAATACGCAGACTCGGGTTGCGCTCAATATCCTCTTTACGCACTTCGGTATGACGGGAATGTGGCACATAGAAGAAGTCATCAAATCCACGGAAAAGTTTCACAGGCTTCGTGTAGGTCATACTGTGCTCGAACACGCCAAAGATCTTCGCAGGCAGGTTATACTTCGGGATACCGTAATGGTAGTAAAGCCCGGCCTGAGCGCCCCAACAGATATGAAGTGTCGAATATACATGTGTCTTGCTCCACTCCATGATCTCGCAGAGTTCTTTCCAATAGGCCACTTCCTCAAAATCCATCAATTCTACCGGCGCGCCGGTAATGATCATGCCATCGTAGAAGCGCTCCTTGACATCGGCAAAAGTCTCGTAGAAACGAACCAGATGCTCTGTCGTGGTGTGCTTCGGATGGTAAGAAGCGGTATAAAGCAAATCAATATTTACCTGAAGCGGGGAATTGGACAGCGCACGAAGCAACTGTGTTTCCGTTGCAATCTTATTCGGCATCAGGTTCAGAATCAGAAGATGCAATGGACGGATATCCTGCATATATGCTCGATCTTCTGTCATAACGAAGATGCGTTCTTTCTCAAGGATTCCTGTTGCAGGAAGATTATTCGGAATTCGAATTGGCATTTCGCGCTCCCCCCCCTTACAGACACAAGAACTCATTCAAGATGGAAGTCTTCGGGACGAAAGTCTCTCGGGCCTGTGGAATCTGTTCCAGCCATGCAACCAACATTCTTGCCTTGGCGACAGCCTTCTCAATATCCGCAAAGTCCTTCTTCATATTACTACGTTCCATGAAGACAGACGGCGCAAGAAGCCCCTGCTCATAAGCCGACAGCGCTTCGGAAATATCGCGTCTTCCAAGAGCCGCGATAACAAGTGGTTCGTAAGCAAGGAAAGAATTGACGTGATAATCCGCACGTGTCAGATAATCACGATAGTACTGCTGCTCCGAATTCTGAATCATTGGCCAGTAGTCAATGGTAGTCAACGCATGGGCACCACGATGGCGCACATCACGAACGATACGGCGCAGCATACGTAAGTCGTCACTATCAAGAAGTCTGCTATCCGCCATAACTGAAGCATACGGCATGATGAACACGCCTAAATACTGATCTCTCTCGAAACTACCTGTCGTCTCTTCACAAAGGCCATGGAGACCTTCCACGACCACTACACCATCTTTTCCGATAGAAAGCGGTTGTTCTTCCGACTCCACACGTGTACGTGCCACGAAGTCAAATACCGGTGTCTTCACTTCGTCACCACTGACCAATCGAGCCAAGTCGATGCTTGCCAGTCTTAAATCCAGGGTATCTGCGCTCTCGAAGTCTGGTCTTCCATCCTCATCGAAACGAAGCACATTCAGGCTATAGTAATCATCCAGGGAAAGGCGGATGGCCTGCTTCCCATGTCGCTGCAATTGAGATACTAAACGGTCTGTGAAAGTGGTTTTGCCGGATGAAGTTGGGCCGGATACAAACACCACTTTGATCTGCGGCTTGCACGCAACTTCCTGTGCGATCTCCTCTGTCTGTCTTATGAAGCGAGCTTCTGCCTTGGAGATGAACTCTGGAAGTCCAAAAACGCCAAGCATCTCTTCCAGGTCTTCTACTGAAACCTGAATCTTATCTGATAAATTAGCCATTTTATCGTTCTCCTATCTTACTTCTCGGTATCATCGGTCAGCACCAGCATGCTGACAACTTTGTCATACCAGTATTGTAAAAATCTTGCGACACAGTAAACAATTCCGGGAATCAATACCGCCGCAAGGACAATCAGTACGAAGACGACAACTACATATACCCCGCCGGAGATGACACCTAATACTGTGGCAAAAGTACCTGCAGTATCTACATATTTCTCCGTAAAACGTTCCAGTGTCTGGTTTAAATATGAAATCAAGAACTCGCGCAAGTCACCAAAAGAGACTGAAAGTTTCGGGCGAGCCCATGCTGTAATCAGTAAAGTAAGCGAACCATATTTCACAAATTGGACCGCAAGAACAGGTATTTTGCCCCAAATGGGCATTCGGTAATATGAGAAGCATATCGCCGGTCCTAAGAAAAAGAGCACAATGAAGATGATGATCTTTGTGAGGAAAGAACCGGTAATCAGACCATTCAGGCCACCGGTAAGGTAGTTATAGATCACGAGGAGGTCTACAAAAACCCCGTAGAGGAGGAACAAAGACAAGTGTCTACGGTTCTCAAAATCCGTATCACTCCAAAGACGTCCTAGTAAAAGTCCTTCGAGGTAATCCACTTGTTTCTCCTTTCCGATCATCTTTCGATAAAATACCGAACATATTGTATCAGAAAAGCACACATTCGTCACGCTCCACTCTGCCGAAGATACAAAAAGAGGAGACTTATGTTGTCTCCCCGAATATAAAGTATCAAATCAATGTGTGGTAAATCGTTAGCGCAGGCGGAACGAAGTCTTGGCTACTGCCTCGATCAAGCGTCGGTAGGCGCCCCACTGTTGTGGGAAGCTACTGACGCCGCATGCTTTGAGAATCTCTCCATCGGAGAAGCAGATTGCTACGGACCAATCTTGTGGGAAAGAAGAAGTCATAGATCCCATGATGTTACCGATCCCCTTCGCATAGTCCGAAGCCCAAGAGAGCAATTGTGTCTCCGGAAGCATCTCACGAATATATGCAACCATATCCGGTGAGAGCGCTCGTACAAAGTCGTTATTCCACATATGCGTGTCCACCCAAGCGATTCGATTCTGAATCAGATCGATGGTCGCGCGAAGGCTTCCACGGCGATAGCCGGAAAGCTCCGTCTCAATCGCCACAATATCTGCGTAATCGTGTTTCTTCTCGCTCATGGACAACGCCTCATTCATCCAAATTACTTCATCCGTTACATGTTTACTCACGAGATCTTCACTCCAAAGATTGTATTACCTCGTGTGCCGACAACCATAATGCCGTCCACAACGATCGGTGAAGACTCGACATTATGCGTCCCATCCTCCGGCACGCCACTAGCACGCTCCATCTTAATGTAGCACACACGTTCACCTTTCACAGGGTCCACGAGATGGACCTGGCCATAGCTATCACAAATCACGATGTAAGGATTTCCCTGATCATCGTAGATATCAACAGGTGAACTCCAAGAGTACATCTTCATGTCGTATCTCCAGACCTGATTGCCCGTATTCTTATCGTATGCAACTAGGCAGTTACCGGAAGAAGTACCATTAGTCATGCAATATGGGAAGATTACCAGATTCGAGATGGCACCCTTTCCAATGACTGCAGTACCCAGCACGCCACCGTTGACATCATCACCGGAATTGGCAGCGTTCTTGGTCCAGCAATCCTGTGAAGTCTGCCATACGATCTCACCGGTCATTGCATCGATCTTATAAGTAAATGCTGCACCCTGGTAATTGCCGACAATATCCTTCTGCCAGTCAACTTCCGTACCGGTGTAGAGGTACACATGCCCATTATCTTCTTCAAGGACCGGCGTGACATCCGAGTCGTCATCCAGTCTTCTGGACCAGATCATCTGGAGCGTATTCAGGTCAATACAAATTAGATCACCTGCATTATCCGTGCAGTATCCATAGTGATCGTAGATCGCCATAGAACTCTCGATACCCAGCTGACTGCCGCTTAGGTCATCGAAAATGTATTTATAGACATACTGTTCCGGATTGATCGTAATTGTGCCAGTTCCGGGATTGTAATTCGTATTCAGTTTAAGGGTATAGATCATACCGTTCTCGTTCGGATAGATCAACGTATCTGTCTCACCGCTAATGATCGGAGAAGAATCACATGCGCCCCAAGTGCTACGATACGCACGGGAATCGAGGCCGCACTGGAAATAGAGCAGTTCGCCATTCAAGAGACTATAAATACGGAAACCAATCTGGCCCTTCTCACCATTATCGTCGCCCTGACCGACATAGAGAAGCGGATAACCACGCGGGTCAACGGCCGCCGTACCCTTGATGGTTGCACCTACATTAATCGGATCACGGGTCTTCTGTCCATCTTCCAAGTCAAAGAAGTAGACATGACCGTCCATAGTCGCGATGATCACCTCTGTCAAGTTCTCTTTGTTCTTCTTATCCGGATACATGTTCATCAGAACACGTGTCTCAGCCGGCCACTTCACAGCCAGAGGTTGTCCGGTCCAACCGGTACCACTCCACGAGAATGACCACCCAGAAGACTTCTTCCACTGCAGTTCATCAAATTCCCAGATCTGCTCGAGGTGCTGTTCTTTGGAAGGATCTATGGAAAAAGAACCCCAAGACGCGCAGTTACGGAAGTTCGTACCACGGAATGTCAGGATACCACCCACCTGTTGGTAGTTCAGCGGATCACCGAAATGAATCTCGTCAGGGCGGTGGAAGTCGGTCACTTTCTCATCTCCCTGACCGCGGTACACTACCTGCGTCACGCCACGTGAAGAAGGCAGACATTCAGCGATGGGTGTGCCCATCTGTACATTCATCTGCGCAGTAGCAGGATAAAGAACCGGATTCTGGTAAGACTCGATCGTCGGCGCCTGTGTAGGTGTCGGTGTGACAACTACGATTGTAGAACTGTCGACTGTCTCACCATTCTCATTTGTAACCGTTGCTTCAGTAGATGTAACTGAAGTCGGTTCGTCTAATGTCTTCTTCGTTTTCTTATAAGTCACAACAGCGAGAATAATTGTTGAAACGATCAACAATGCGGTCACAGCAAAAAGAATGTACAGACCATTGTTATTGACTCTGCGCGGTCTGTAAAACTGGTTCTCGTATCGGACGTTCTCAGGCTTTTTCATACTAATCTCCGTATTACATACACGTTCGTATTTTCATATAGTATCACAAAGCAATCATTTTCGATACATTTAACCTGCACAAAAATTTGACGTTCTACTTCGCAGGCCCTCTTTTTTGCCATGTTTGTAAAGAAATTCCGACACTTGTCCCAGAATGATGCAATGGTGCAAAACCATCGTGATTTCGTCACTTTGACAATACGATTTCCATTTACAACCAAGCGACGCCTAGATTATTCTTGGTATCGGACATGTGAATCCCCCAGCAGAAAGGCAACGTGAAATTATGATTTGGATCCTGCTCACATTAACGTATGGACTCCTCAAAGGTGGCCGTGAGATCAGCAAGAAGAAAGCCATGGACAAGAATTCGGTCATAGAAGTACTTCTGGTCTACACCATCATCGCTTTTCTCATCGTCATTCCAAGATTCCCCCATGCACTCGGCATGGCTCCTCGATACTATGGATTGATTCTCATCAAATCCTTCTCGATCTTCCTCGCTTGGATTCTTGGCTTCCATGCGTTGAAACATCTGCCCGTCAGTCTCTACGGCGTATTGGATCTCTCGCGTGTTTTGCTTGGCACCTTCTTCGGTGTGATCGTTTTCCACGAAGTCCTCATGTGGAACCAGATGCTCGGGCTTGCCCTCGTAGCTTTCGGTCTCCTGGCGCTCAAGTTTAAGATTACCGGACGCCAATCCGTCGCAACTAAAGAAGCGATAGTCCCTTCATCATCCGACCCACTTCCTGAAGATGCATCCGAGGATGTACAAGTCTCTCCGTCCGCCGTTGAGGCAGGACATATTCCGCCCAAATTCGTTATCATGGCCTTCGCCTCATGTGTCTTCAATTCAGTATCCGGACTTCTGGATAAGATTCTCATGAAGGACATCAACAGTTCCCAGATGCAGTTCTGGTACATGTTTTTCCTAGTCGTCTTCTATCTGATCTATGTATTCGTCACGAAGACAAAGATTCGCAAAGAGACGCTTAAGAATGGCTGGATCTGGCTTATGGCCATCATGTTCGTCATTGGAGATGCTGCGCTTTTCATCGCGAATGCAGATTCTTCCAGTCGTGTCACCGTCATGACTGTAGTCAAGCAAAGTGCCTGCTTTGTCACCATTCTAGGTGGTAAATTCGTCTTCCATGAGAAAAACATCGCTTATCGAATGTTCTGTGCATCCATTATCGTCTGTGGCATTCTGCTGAGCGTGCTACAGCTGTGACCTGCGATGGCCCCGCTGGCCCACGCATGTTGAAGATTAAATCCTCCGGAGTCTCCGTCAATATCCATGATCTCACCTGCGAAGAAAAGCCCGGCCTGACACTTCGATTCCATCGTCTTCGGTTGGATCTCTTTCAGGCTGACACCGCCACGTGTTACATAAGCAGTCTCCCAGCTTGCCGGTTTTTCTATGGTAGAAACACTCTCCTGTAAGTTACGAAGAATTGTTCTACGCGCCACTTTGGTCACCTCATGGCAAAGAAGTTCCCGCACATCCTCTCCAAGAACATAATCCACGACACGCTCCGGTAGGCCACTGATCTCTTTGACGATTTTTCGTATTGGCCGATTCGGTGATGCGTTCATGGCCAGGATCAAATGTTCATCCAGCTCGGTCTGTTGGCACTTCGGAAGCATATTCACCACCACTTTGACTTGTCCATTTCGATAACATTCTGCATTCTCTGGTTCAGGCAGATAGCGTGAAAGGCGCATCGCAGAAGGGCCACTGAAGCCTTGATGCGTAAAGAGTAGCTCCCCTTCACTTTGTGCGATTTTCTTATCTTCCACCATTAATTTCAGCGCAACATCGGGAAGCGTGATACCAGAGAGCGTGGCCACGCCAGATTCTGCTCGTATCAGGATGGGCGCCAAAGCTGGAACTACTGGTTGAATCGTATGACCGACTTTGGATGCCAAGCGCAAGCCGTCACCGGTTGAGCCGGTCTGAGGGAAGGCTTTCCCGCCGCAAGCTAGCACAACAGAAGGCGCATAATGGAAGTCTTCTTCCGTGACAACTTTCCAGTTTTCCTTCTCCTTATATAGAGCCTGCACGGCTTCACTGCAATGCACTTCAATCTTCGACGCCTGTATCGTCTGGAGCAGTGCATCAAGTACCGACTTTGACTTCTGTGAATCCGGGAAGATTCGTCCATTTTCTTCCTCGTGGGTCGGAACGCCCCATTCCTCAAAGATCTCTCTAATCCGTTCTGGGGAGAAGCGGTGGAATTCACTATTAAGAAATCTCCCCTGTTCGAAATATTTCTCAGAAAGTCTCTCCAGCGCCTGGGTATTTGTAATGTTGCAACGGCCGTGGCCGGTTAGCAGAAGTTTCTTACCTAATGATACATTTCGTTCAAGAAGGAGCACGCTTGCGCCGTCCGAAGCCGCACAGATTGCAGCCATCATACCAGCCGGCCCGCCACCAATTACGATCACGTCATAGGGTTGCTTCTCCATCCCGATTACACCTGATAGATGATTGTGCCGTCTTCGAAAAATGCCACTTCTGTCAGATTCTCGGCAAAGAAATCCGGATTATAGAAATCACTGGTTTCCGTGTTTCCGTAGTAATCATTGCTTGCAATGACATACTGAATCCCGACTTCCGCACAGTAACGGCGGAATTCGTCGATGTTGCCGTTCGCGCCGGCCAATAGCCATTGGTAATTGATCTGTCTGGTGGTCGTATCGTGTCCGGCAGACCAAGCGAAATACGGCCATCCGTAGTACACTCGGCGTCCGCTCAAGAAGAAGTCATTCACGGACCACATTGGAGTCAGGAAGATTGCATCTTCTTTCGTATTCTTCTCTATCCATTCAGCAATTGGCGCTTCCGTGTGAAGTTCTACAAATCCGCCCTTATGAGTGTTGAGATTATAGTAGATACACCATTCACTGATACCGGTTGCTATGAGACCGAAAGTCAGGCACAAGCAGACAATCGTGGACACAATCTGAACTGGGATGAACGCCTTCTTCGGAAGTGCCGGCCCCTGCTTCTTCGCGACTTTTTTCTCATCCTCTGCCTGAAGTTCTTCTTGTGTCTTCTCGTCAAGTTTCTCTTTTATCTTGATAGGCAGTGCCAGAAGATTGGCAAGTACACCTGCAATCAGAATATCGAAGAGAATGAAGCTCACCTGGATGAACTTATGGTTCGCAAGGACTTCCAAGGAAACCTGGCAATAGAATGCGAAGATCAGCGGGAATGAGAATGTGATCAGCAGGAAGGAACGGTACGGGTTCTTTTTCCGGATCAATTCGTAGATCAGCAGGCCCAAGAAAAGGGCAGCCGGGATGATCACCGTCAAGAATCCCATCTTCAGAAGATAAGATATGACGGTTCCGGTAGCATTCAGCACACCACTAAGCCCCATCTTATTCTTCCCTTCCAATTCAGGAATCACGAATCCGAAGTAATACTTGAAACTCGCGACATTTGATGCGCCGCCGGCAAAAAAACTTGCCTGTAGCGTAGCGGACAATACAGAAACCGCCGCCACCACAGCATACCCCAGACGGAACTCGGAGAAGATAGCCATACCGAACAGCACCAACAACGCACAGATCAGGCATGAACCGTGGAAGAAAGGCATGGCCAATGCAATGAGACTTCCCAAGATGATCGCCCCCCATGGACGGAGTGGATCATCTTTTCTTGCAATCCACGCTTCGCGGGAAATGAAGAATCTCTTGGCTTTGGCAGAGAATTGTTTCTCTCTTCCAAGGTGTAGGAACATTCTTCTGAAATGTGGCAGGAACAGGAAAATCAACACGAGAACCAGTCCTATACCTAAAGCAAGGTGTCGCTGGTTCGCATATACGTTAATCGCCCAGATTCCCCATTCATCTCGAATCGTATATCCGTACCAAGCAGACTGGTGAATGATGGCTTTGACGGCAGATTCGAAGGAACCACCTGGTGCGCTCATGAGTTCACTCATCTGATGGAATACGTTCCATCCACTTCTGAATAACACGAGAAGCGGTGCAAAGAAGAATGCGGATCTTCTGGAAGACAACAGAACAGCCAACGTGCCAAGCAACGTCAGTGCACTTCCGAAGCACAGGATTGAGGGCAGGTTGATCGCCCACACAAGTGGGAGTCCGAGCGCTTCCAGATTACCCGTCAAGAAATAGAACATGAAATGGTACTGGATATTGTCACCAGCAAAGTGCGGATACTGCGTCGGGAAGTTGGAACCTACACCGAAGCCGGATGTAATCGCCACATGTGGAGAGAAATCGCTGAAGATGGAGAAGCCGAGACGAATGTTGTCACCGGATGTGAAGCAAGTATAGAAATAGACAAATGCCACTGCACTAATCACAAGGAGGATAGACAGGATGTAGAAGATGATGGAACCCGGATGCTTGCGGAATCCAGGGAGCCGCCTGGTTTTGGTTTCAGATTGGGAGGCTCGATAATTGCGAACAAAGCATCTTTGCCAGAACAGGCATCCGCAATATAAGAAGAGGCACATCGCAACTATGTTTGCCGGCAGCATCGTCGGGGTGTCAGCCGGAATATAGGGTGCCATGATGTAGGCCAGAAAATAAGTAAGCCAACTCGTTAGAAGTAGACCCACCAGCGTGCCTGCAGGAATGAGGAACAGGCTCGTTGGTATTTTCTCCAACGTATGTTGATCTGCCGCGATGCCCACGTAGAGACGTCGAACATCCGGAATGAGTAATCGAATTAACTGCGTGCCAAAGAAAATGGCAATGATGAGATATAAAATAGCAAGCATATTGCATCCTCCACCTACTTATACGCAACTATCATACCATTCAAGCACTCACACGTCACGTCTTATCCTACTCTTTGATTACAAATACTTCGAATTTGACGCCGTTTCATTAAATATCGTGTATAATCATTTCGCATTCGGAAGCAAATCAAGCTCCCGTTCTGTTCGGGGAAGCCGTGCGATGCTCGGCAACGCCCACATGATTGGATTGATCAAAGGAGGATTATCCTATGAGAATAGTAGTATTAGCCGGTGGTATCAGCCCGGAAAGAGATGTTTCACTCTGCTCCGCAAGCTTAATTTCCAATGCATTGCTCAGCAAAGGTCATGAGGTGGCCTTCGCAGACGTATATGTTGGTCTATCCGACGAGGAAGCAGCCAATCTTGATGCCTGCTTTATCAAGCCCGGCTCCGGCAAGACATTCTCCTACTCAATTCCAGAAGAAGAACCTGATCTTCCAGCGCTGATTGCTGCCAATGGCGGACGTCAAGCACTAATCGGTCCTGGTGTGATTGAGCTCTGCCACCAAGCAGATGCAGTATTCATCGGATGTCACGGCGGCATGGGTGAGAATGGTCGTCTTCAGGCAGTATTAGACTGCTACGATATCCCATATACCGGCTCCGGTTATCTCGGTTGTGCCATGGCCATGGACAAGCATATGACTAAGACCCTGCTCCTGCAGTTCAACATTCCGACTGCTCCTTGGATGATTTATGATCCGGAGAGAAACAATATTGAGGATGTGAAGAATACCATTGGTCTCCCCTGCGTAGTCAAGCCAATCGGTTGCGGCAGCTCCTGTGGCGTCTCCATAGTTTGCGAAGAATCTGAGTGGGATGCAGCCATCACCTACTCCACTAAATACGAGAGACTCTGCCTTGTTGAGAAGATGATTCACGGCCGTGAATTCTCCATCGGCGTACTCGATGGTCAGGCGCTGCCCATTATCGAGATCATCCCGAAGCAGGGCTTCTATGACTATAAGAACAAGTATCAGGCCAATGCAACCGAGGAGATCTGCCCGGCTGTGCTCTCTTCCGAGAAGACGAAAGAAGCGCAGGATCTGGCTGTTGCCGTACACCGCACACTCGGACTTGGCAATTACTCTCGTGTAGACTTCATTCTTTCTGAAGAAGACGATACATTCTATTGCCTCGAGGCCAACAACCTTCCGGGCATGACACCTAACAGTCTGATTCCTCAAGAAGCACGTGCCATTGACATTTCTTACGAAGACCTCTGTGAGAGACTGGTTCTATCTGCTAGTTGTAAGGCTTGATTTCTCACCTTCGGTGCAAGCGTCACGCGAGCATCTCACGTTCCCAGAAGTTTCTGGTCGAAAGCGAAGAGTGCCTCATTGATGGTGTAGATATCGTAGTTCCCTCGATCGATAAAATACTCCACGATGACATCTGCCTTGTTGGAGTGCGAGAGTGCAAATCCTGCCTTACGTAGGAATGCTTCTGTTTCCGCAAGATCAAGTTCCAGCGCCACGGACAGAGCCAGCGCAGTCTGCTTGCTGGGGCGATAATTCACATCACTTCGAATCTTGGAGAATAGTTTCCGGTCGATATTAGCATGCTTATAACACTCAGAATCCTTCATGCCTTTCTCATCGATCATGCGAAGAAGCGCTCGGGAGAAGCTCTCATCCAGATTATTAAGTCGGCTCGCGAGGTCGGAATCCTTTGAAGTCACGGCAGTATCGCACAAATCTTCCGCTACCATCGACATCTCAACTGCCTGACATATTTCGGCATTATTCGCTTTGTTTTTCCTTGAGAAAATCACTCGCTTGGGTGCGGGCGTTTCGCTCATTCGTACACTTTCAAAGGAAACCTCATTCAATTTAACATCAGGCTCTTCCATCAAGCGCGTCTGAACATAAGAAGAGATGTCGGAATAAAGACCGAAATCCAGACGGAAACTGTCCTTACTGAATATGACCAGCGTCACATCCAACTCATGTTCCGTAAGGAATATTCGAATCGTATCGACCGCAACGGCCAGCGCCTGTTCTTTCGGATAACCGTATACACCGGCTGAAATCAATGGGAAAGCCACCGATTCACAATTCTTCTCCACAGCCACCAGCAAAGAATTTCTGTACGCGGAGCGGAGCAGTTCTTCTTCTTGATATTCACCGCCTCGCCAGATGGGTCCCACCGTATGAATCACGAACTTACAGGGAAGATCGTATCCACGCGTCACCTTCGCTTCACCCGTCTTGCAACCGTTCAACGTTCTACACTCTTCCAGAAGACGCGGTCCGGCGGCGCGATGAATCGCACCATCGACGCCACCACCACCAAGAAGTGACGAATTCGCCGCATTCACAATGGCGTCAACCGTTAGTCTGGTAATGTCTCCTTCAATGATTCGAAAAGGCATAGTCGTCCCCCGATTTACGAAAACGAATGAGAATTTACTTCTCCCAACGCTTATAGATCGTAGTACATGGCAAATTCCATCGGATGTGGAAGTTTGTTGATCTTACTTGCCGCTTTCTTATTACGCTCGATGAGCTGGTTTAGAAGTCTTTCCGGGAATACACCACCGACAGTCAGGTAATCGTGATCCTCTTCCAGTGCACGAATCGCCTCATCTAGCGATGCCGGAAGTCCGGTAAGCTTCGCTTTCTCCTCATCAGAAAGTGTATAAAGATTGAAATCATATGGACCCCAGCCATTGGCATGTGGATCGATCTTATTCTTAATGCCGTCGAGGCCGGCCATCAGGATGGCGGCATACGCGTAATACGGGTTACATGTCGCATCCGGATTACGAAGTTCGAATCGCTTGGATTCAGGCGTTTTGGCATAAGCTGGAATACGGATAACGGCAGAACGATTACTCATCGCGTATCCGATTGTGACCGGGGCTTCATAACCTGGAATCAGTCGTTTATACGAGTTGGTAGACGGATTCGTAATCGCGCAGATCGATCTTGCATGCTTCAGAAGTCCACCCATGAACCAGTGTGCGGTCTCACTCAACTGTGCATAGCCATTCTCATCGTAGAAGACCGGCTTACCGTCCTTCAGAAGAAGCATGTGAACATGCATACCGGAACCGGCTTCTTCAGCTAAAGGCTTCGGCATGAAGGTAGCCGTTGCGCCCTCGAGGAGTGCCTCGTTCTTAATGACATATTTCGCAGCCATGGTGTCATCTGCAAGTTTCAACATATCACCCAGTTCAACTTCGATCTCCATCTGGCCGGAGCCACCGACCTCCGGATGGTGATACTTTACACCGATGCCCCAATCTTTCATGGAGAGACACATCGAACTTCTCAAATCGTTTCTGATATCAGTCGGCAGGCTGTTGTGATAACCTGCACCAGGCAATACCTGATAACCGTTATTGTTGGTCTCATCACCGGAAACATAATGCGCCTGGGACGTATAGATGCTGGCCGACATATCATAGTAATTCGTCTTATAACGAACATCGTCAAAGATGTAGAATTCATACTCTGGTCCGATGATCATCTGATCCGCAACCCCAGTCTCCTTCATGTATTCCAGCGCGCGAATCGCTACATTTCTCGGATACTGGTCGAATGGCTTATTCTCTGGAAGTGCAATGACGCGAACATCACCGATCATGGACAACGTCGGCACGCCACAATAGCGGTCGATGACAGCAGAATCCAGGACCGGAATGAACACCATATCACTATTCTCAACTGGAGCATAACCATAGTTACTGCCGTCAAAACCGATACCCTGTGTCATTGTGCTTTCCGTCAGTCGTTCTGCCGGAATTGCAAGATGTCTCCATCTTCCGTCAATATCCGTCAACTTGAAATCGATCATATCGATTCCATTCTCTTCGATCATCTTCCGAATATCCTCTAACGTCTTAGCCATGGTCGTTCCTCCTATAATCCCATTTACCTAATTTCCTAAGCACCCAATCCCGTGCCCAATAAATCCATTATACACTTATTTCTTGAAACGTTCGTCAATGACACGCTTCATCTTGCCTTCACTTCTCGGCAGGGATCTTGGCTCGACCAACTTGATCTTCGCATGGATACCGGTCATGGAAGCAATCTCGCCCTCCAACATACGCTCGGTCGACTCGATGGCACGAATGGAGTCGGAGAAGAACGATGGATTCATCTCGACCTTGACGGTCACACGATCCAGATTATTTACACGATCCAGATAGATTAAATAATGCGGTTCAACCTCACTATGAGCCAGCAGGACCGCTTCAATCTGCGACGGGAATACATTCACGCCACGGATGATCATCATGTCATCGGCACGTCCGGTCACCTTCTCAATTCGAGGAGAAGTACGTCCGCATTCACACTTACCATAGAAAATACGTGTCAGGTCATGGGTGTTATAACGCAGAAGCGGCACACCTTCCTTAGAAACAGAAGAGAACACCAGTTCACCCAACTGGCCTTCCGGCAGCGGCTCCCCAGTCTCTGGGTCAACGATTTCCGGAATGAAGTGGTCAGACTCGATATGAATCAGGTCTGACTGATCGCAGCAGCAACCTACACCAGGTCCACAGACCTCCGTCAAACCATAGATATCGAATGCTCGCAGATTCAGGCGTTCCTCAATCTGGTCACGCATCTCGGTCGTCCATGCTTCCGCGCCGAAAATACCAGTCTTCAAGTTCAATTCGGACTTGTCGATGCCGGCTTCCTGAAGCTGGTCGGCAATATGAAGTGCATAAGTCGGTGTACACATAATGGTCTCCGGCTTCCACTCACGCAGAATCTGAATCTGGCGTGCCGTATTACCACCGGACACCGGAATTGCCACGGCACCAAGCTTGGCGCAGGCAAAATGTGGTCCCAGACCACCTGTGAAGAGTCCATATCCGTAAGCAATATGCACCAGGTCACCCTTCTGCACGCCTGCTCTCGCCATCGCACGGCACAATACCTCATTCCACAGTTCGACGTCATTGGCCGTATAGCCGACTACCTTCATCTTACCGGTCGTTCCGGAAGACGCATGGACACGGACCAGTTCCGTCCTTGGCACAGCCAGTGTGCCGAACGGATAGTTATCACGGAAATCGAATTTATCCGAGAAAGGAAGCTTCGGTAGATCAGCGATGCTCTTGATATCGCCGGGTTCCACACCCTTCTCTTCCATTCTCTTTCTGTAGTACGGCACATGCTCGTACATACGGTTCACGCAGTTGATGAGACGCTCACTTTGCACCTTCGCACGTTCGTCATCGGACATGCACTCGGCCTTTGGATTCCAGATCCAGCTTCTCGATTCTCTTCTCATTTTACATACCTTCCTTTCGCATGAACGGCAACAAAAAAGCCCATCGCCGTTCTCCTACAAAACAGCAATGGGACGAATAAACAATTTCGCGGTACCACCCATTTTCGAATGTTTCCATATGTTCTGGAAAACCACTCGCACTTACAAGGCCTATCAGCCTCTGCTCCTCGTAACGGTGAGCAACACCGTATTCACCTACTTATCACTCCGCTTCACGGAACTACAATGTTCAGCGAATCTGCTCGGGAGGGAACTTCGTCTGATTCTCCGTTCGTATGTAGGCTCTCAATCTAGGCCCACACGCCCTGTACGACTTCCAATCGCTACTTTTCTCCGTCAACGCATTTCATCTATAACAGATAAGCAGATTATGCGGCGAAAAATCCACAATGTCAAGATTTTTGCGAAAAAGAGAGGAGCCGTCTCGCAATCGAGACGACTCCCGTCCTCCTTCAGTCTCTTCCCTCCGGTCCTTCGGTGTCAATGAATTGGCGCCCGAAGTCTCCTTGACCGGAAGAATTCCTCACATCTATTTAGTTATCCGCCTTCTCTTCGTCAGTATCTCTTGTGTTGACGTGGATGAACAGGAAGTCGAAGTCCACGCCCTCATCATCCGCAACAATGTCGAGACCTGGCAGGTCAACGGTTACGCCATTCTTATCCACATCTATACCGTCGAATTTACCGAACCACTTCGTGACGTCACCAGAAATTATGTGTTCCGCCACCTCTTTGGTACCGGTCGCAATATACATCGTGGCACTGGCGAACAGGAAGATCAGGGACAGAACAAAGCTCAGCACCATGATCACAATACATACAGCAGTTCCTTTTCTCATACATTGCCTCCTTTCGACTTACATCCGCTCGCAATGTAACGAATATAAGCAATCGTTCCTAGTACGAAGCCCTTGATGGCAAAGAAAGCTACGAATGCCGCGCCAATCGCCGCAAATGCCGAAGCAATCGCCAGGCAGACTGTTCCGCCTACGCCAACCGACATACCCGGCACCCATGTAAAGAGCAATACGCAGAGTGCGCCAAGTCCGATCGGTGCTGCAATCAGCAGAAGTACCAATGCGAGGGCCAGTATCCATACAGGAATAAATACGAAGATGGTAAAGAGCCATGCGAATAGGATGTGACAATCCTTCGGCTGCTTCACTTCACGATTAGGATTCTGTGAAGGATACTCCGGATATGGAGGTAGCGGAATATTCTTCTGTCCCTGCGGGCCAACATCTTCATATGTCTCCTTTGCTTTCGCACCAACGTGTGCATTCGGCACATCACTTGATTCCGGCTTCGGTGGTTGGTTATTCACAGGTCTTGCGTACTGTCCGTTGGCGAAGCCAGCTGCAGTCTGCGGGCCTATGCCGCGATCGATCACCCAACCGGTCTTGACCGGAATAATTGGGAAGTTTGCGACTGTAGTATCTCCATCATTCTTCATCTCGAACTGCGGCACCTCATCACTCAGATAGTACTGAGCAACTTCTTCCGGTGAGCCCAGTTTCTGTGCAATCTCGAACTCGGTCTTGCCATCTGCAATACCCATATCGAAATGCGCCTCGAACTCCTTCACAATCTCATCGACATCATTGGAAGGAAGTCTACGCAGCTGCGAACGCAGTGCTGAAATATATTCATTCTTATTCATGCATCTCTTCCTCCTACGATTTTATTTACGCTTGCGGTAAAAGCATTCCAGTCATCCAGTAATTCCTGGAGACGGATCTTGCCCGATGCCGTCAAGCTGTAGTATTTCCTCGGCGGGCCACTCTGTGATTCCTGTAGATAAGAGGCCACCAGACCGTCACTTGCGAGTTTTCTCAGAAGCGGATATACGGTGCCGTCTGAAATTTTAATCGTCTCGGACAATGTACTGGCCAATTCATATCCGTATCGGTCGCTATCCTTGAGCATCGCTAGTACACACAGATCCAGCACGCCTTTCTTGAACTGCACATTCATTTGCACGTCTCCTCCTTTTCTTCATTCGTGAATATGCTGAACATGGAATTATTGAATCATGTTCACTACTGTATATTCAACAATACTGATTATAGACTGGTATTAAATAATATGTCAATACGATGCCATAGAAAGATAGGAAGGGTTAATCAAGCAGGTCCATCAATTTACGAAGGCGGTGATTCATGCCGGACTTGCTGATTGGTGGATCCATCAGTTTACCAAGCTCCGTCAAGGAAAGTCCCGGATTGTCGATATGGATACGTGCTACCTCCAGCAATTCCTTCGGAATTCTGGCCGCTTGATCCGACGCCAAGAGTGCCTCCAGCTTCTGCGTACGCTTCGCACTTGCCTCTGACTGCTGCTGCATGGTCCAGTTATCTAGGTTGACCGAGCGAGCCACCAGCCGGTTCACCTCGTGCTGGGCACGAATATTCTGAAGTTCGAACATCAGGCTTACTGCCCCGAGGATGACTAGGAAATCACAGATTTCGTCCATTTTCTTGAAGTAGATTGACCATGTGGTATCGAGCACACGCGTCGACGGCTGGATATTCTCAGCGTGCATAAGCAGCACGAGCATTTTAACAAATGCATCCGTCTTACAGAGGATCTCCATTCGGAATCGCAAGTTCGGATCGCTCATTGACCCACGCGCCATGAACGCCCCACGCAGCATCGCGCGGCGCAAGGATTCATCTGCCGAGATCTCATCCGCAATCACGTCCGGCATCAGGTACGGCGTAATGAAATTTTCGAATTCAATCGCTGGGAGAAGCACTTCGTACACGCTTCCGCCGCGGCGTCCGATTCGGTTAGGACCTTGCGCGGCCATAGAAAGCTGGCTGTTCTTCGCATCCTGAAGGAGTCGCTGTGCCACCTCTTCACTCGTGCAGTGAACATGGATGACATCCTCAATCATGTCCTCGGCAAAACCACTACATAGGCAGAGGGCCGCCATCTCGGCCGCCCACTCTTCTTTGGTCTTATAGGATGTTTTACGAATATCCGACTTGATTCTCTGAGAATACGTCTCCGCACTCATGCTTTCTTATCCTCAATGCGTGAATAGCGCGGATCTTTCTCAATATCACGGTGGTGGAGAGACACTCGGTAGCCGGCCGCCTTCAGTCCGGCTGCGAGTCGTTCTGCGAAATAGACGGAGCGGTGACGTCCGCCGGTACAGCCTACACCAATCGACAGACGGGCTTTGCCCTCACGGATATAAAGTGGAACCGAGAAGCAAAGCAGATCCATCATCTTCTTATAGTATTCTTCCGTCTCTTCGTGGGACTCCAGAAAATCAATGATTCCCTGGTCCTTACCGCAGAGCATCTTCAATTCCGGAATATAAAACGGGTTCGGCAGGAAACGCACATCACAAGTCACATCACTGTCACCCGGAATACCATACTTGAATCCGAAGGACTCCACATGAATGTCCATCGTCATTTCATCTTCAATCTCAATGATATACTGCAATTCATCACGCAGCGCGCTCAACGCAATCATCGATGTATCGATAATGTGTGTTGCGCGTGCACGAATGCCTCGCATCAGCGCACGCTCTTTCTCAATGGCTTCGACAAGTGACATCCCGTCAGACAGCGGATGTTTTCTTCTCGTCTGGCGATAACGGCTCACCAGCACATGGTCGTTGGCCTCAAGGAAAATGATCCGATACGGCGACTCCAGTTTCTCCAACTCAGTGAGTGCTTTGCCAAAGTCTTTCAGAAATTCTTTGCTTCGAATATCCACCACGAAAGCGAGCTTATTGATAGCGAAGCCTTCACCGCCCTGACCTTTCAAGAAGGTTCGCACCAGTTCCGGCAGAACCATCGGTGGAAGATTATCGATACAGAAATATCCCTGATCTTCTAGAAAATGTGCTGCCTGGCTCTTCCCGGCGCCAGACATACCTGTCAGAATAATGACATCCATGCTTCCACCTTCTCCTTCAATATTAGGAAGAGAATCCTCTTCCGATGAATCTCACTTCGTGTTCCAGATCCACATCGAACTTCGCTTTGACCTCTTTCTGAATCTTCTTTACTAATTCATCAATGTCTTTCGCCGTCGCATCGCCCTTATTTATGACGAATCCCGCATGTTTCTCCGAAACCTGTGCGCCACCAATGGATGTGCCCTTCAGTCCACACTGTTCGATCAGTGCACCGGTATAGTGTCCGCTCGGACGCTTGAACATACTGCCGGCACTCGGGAAATTCAGTGGTTGAGACTTCGTACGTTTCTCCGAATAAGTGCGCACCTGTTCTTCAATCTCTTCCCGATTGCCTCGTTTCAGACGAACCAACGCTTCCAATATGATGCCGCCCTCCGTCATGAACATACTATTTCGATAACCGAACTGGAGTTCTTCGTTCTTCTTACTCTTCACTTCGCCGTCCAGTGTGATATATGTCACTTCCTCGATCACTTCAGAAATGTCGTGATCGTAGGCGCCTGCATTCATGAACACCGCTCCACCGACCGAACCAGGAATACCGGAAGCGAACTCCAGTCCGCTCAATCCTGCCTTCGTGGCAAAAGAAGCCAGTCTAATCAGTAAAGTTCCTGCAGACACCCGAATGATTTCTGTACCAGGTTGCTGTGCATCTGGTTTCGCCTCAATACTCGAGAAAGGTTCACTCAAATGAATGACAAGTCCTTCCATACCCTCATCCGAAATGACCAGATTGGAACCATTGCCCATGAGAAAGTATGGGATACGTAACATGTTGGCTGCATCAATCAGCGCTAGAATCTCTTCCGTGCGTGAAGGTGTAGCATAGAGATCCGCAGGTCCTCCTACTCGGAAAGACGTATGCAGTTTCATGGGTTCATCCAAACGAATGCCCTTTGCAAGTTCTACCATTCCAGCATCGACCAGCTTCCGCTTGAAAGCCTCAATCGTATTGCTGTCTATCTTCATGTAATGTTCCCCCTTCGTATACTCGCTCGGATGATTTAAGGATTCAATCCGCCTGGAAAGACTCGAGTAACCAGATCTTTGGCCGCATTATAACCCATCTTCTTGACACGGTAGTTGATCGCAGCCGCTTCAACGATAATGGCCAGATTTCGGCCAGGTCCAACCGGGATCGTGATGGACGGCACCTTGATTCCCAGGATATCCGTTGTCTCATCAGTAATGCCCAGACGGTCGTATGTCTTCTTCTCATCCCAAAGTTCCAGATTGATTACGAAGTCGATGTTCTCCTGAAGCTTAACAGAAGAAACACCGTACAATTCTTTAACATCCAGAATACCAATGCCACGAATCTCAATCAGATGTCGGATGACTTCCGGTGCACGACCCAGAAGCGTCGTCTCCGATACACGGCGGATCTCTACTTGATCGTCTGCAATCAGTCGATGACCACGCTTAACAATCTCCAGCGCCGTCTCAGATTTACCAACACCGCTCTCACCAAGGATTAGAATACCTTCACCATTTACCTCGACGAGTACACCGTGCATGGAGATGCGAGGCGCAAGTTCCACATTCAGATATTTAACCAGCGAGCTCATAAATTCACTCGTAGCCTGGTGTGTGCGAAGTACCGGGATGCCGGTCTTCTCCGCTACACGAATCAATTCATCGTGGGCCACGTGATTTCTTGTCAGAATCAAGCATGGAATATTCTTGTCGAAGAGCGCCGCCAGACGTTGTTCACGCTGTTCGGATGTAAGCTTGTCCAGATAGGCATGCTCCATGTTACCGATCAGCTGGATACGGTCTGGTCCGAAATGATCATAATATCCTGCCAGCTGTAGGCCTGGACGGGTTACGTCTGCAACGTGTATTCTGACTTTCTCGAGATCTGCCGGTGCATAGACCTGTTCCAGATTGAAGTACTTGATGATTTCTGTGAGAAAAACACTCGAATAAGGCATGGGCGCTCCTCCATCTAAATAAATCTACTCCCTATTTTATACCAAAACTCTTGCTTTGCACACCGCGCATGTCGTTCAAAATCAGTATTTTCAGAATTCTTTTTGAGAAGAAAGAGGGAAAGACTGGCTTGAACAATCTTTCAAGCCAGTCTTCCATATCACTACCTTCACTTGTTTGATGTGATAAGCGATTACTCTTCTTCCTCTAGGAAAGCCTTTCTCGCTTCGATCACCTTCGCCTGTACATCGCCAGGAGCCTGTTCGTAACGAGCGTGCTCAATGGTGTACCACCCACGGCCCTGTGTCATGGACTTGAGATCAGTTGCATAAGTAGCCATCTCAGAAGTCGGCACCTCGCAGTTGATGACAGAACCTGTCTCATCGCTGTCAATACCCATGATACGGCCACGACGCTTATTCATGTCGCCCATGATATCACCCTGCTTGTCTTCCGGAACGTGAACAGATACTGCACTAATTGGTTCGAGAAGAACTGGGTTACCTGCTGCCATACCAGCCTTGAAAGCCAAGTTCGCAGCAATCTTAAATGCCATTTCTGAAGAGTCTACGTCGTGGTAAGAACCGTCGACCAATGTAGCCTTGAGGTTTACAACCGGATAGCCGCCCAATGTACCCTTCTTGACTGCATCCTGAAGTCCCTTCTCAACTGCCGGGAAGAAGTTTCTCGGCACTGCACCACCGAATACATTCTCGGCAAATACCAGTTCTTCTGATTCCGGATTCGGCTCGAACTCGATCCATACATCACCATACTGACCGTGACCGCCGGATTGCTTCTTATGCTTACCCTGTACCTTAACCTTCTTACGGATGGCTTCACGATATGGAACACGGGGTTCTTCGAGATCTGCATCTACATTGAACTTGGTCTTCAGCTTACTCTTCAGTACAGAAATCTCCTGTTCACCAAGTCCGGAGATGACCATCTGCTTGGTCTCTGCATTATTGGTGACCGTAAATACCGGGTCCTCATCCTTCAGTTTATTCAGACCAGCCATGATCTTATCTTCTTCACCACGTGCCTTCGGAACGATACCCATCGACAAGCATGGTGTCGGGAAGTTAATCTTGGTCAATGTCACGATACGAGACTTATCGCAAAGTGTATCGTTGGTCTGGGAGATTACGAGTTTTGCAACCGCACCGATATCACCGGCTACAACCTGATCGGTCGGAATCTGCTTCTTACCTACCATGTAGAACAGACCGCCCAAGCGCTCGTCCTTCTCTTTGACTGCGTTGTAAACCGTTGCATTACTCTTCATTACACCCGCATATACACGGAACAGGGAGATACGACCTACAAACGGGTCAGCAATGGTCTTGAAGATAAATGCTGCGAGCGGGTCTTCTTCCTTACAGACGATAGTCAACTTCTCACCATCCGGTGTTACACCTTCTTGCGGCGGCTTCGTAGAGGCCGGCGGTGTATCCTTAGAGATACAGTTCATCAGGAACTCTACGCCCCAATTCTTGAAAGCCGAGCCACAATAGATTGGGTGTAGCACGCCATCTGCAAATCCAGCATGAACGCCTCGACGGAATTCGTCTTCGGTGAAAGGCTCACCTGCGAAATACTTCTCCATCAGTTCTTCGTCGCTCTCTGCAACGACTTCATTTACCTTGTCCTGAAGTTCATTGACACGATCTTCAAATTCCGCTGGAAGCGGGATCTCTGTCTGGGCACCAGTCTTCTCATCGAGTGTAAATGCACGTTTATTCATGACGTCAACGATACCTGTCATCTTATCGCCGGTCATAATCGGGAAAGAAAGCGGAATCACGCCACGTCCATAACGAGCCATCATACGAGAGATAACGCCCTCGAAGTCAGCATTCGGTTCGTCCATGCGGTTCAAGAAGAACATGAACGGAACTTTTCTCTTATTCAGAAGGCGGATGGCCTTCTCAGATCCAACGGACGTACCGCCCTTGGCACTGATCACTACGATTGCACTACCTGCTACACGAATACCTGCCATGGTCTCGCCGAGAAAATCGAAATCACCAGGTGTGTCGATGATGTTCATCTTCGTGTTCTTCCATTCACATGCCGCTACGGATGTGTTGATAGAAATCTGGCGTTTCACTTCTTCTGGGTCAAAATCCAGCGTAGTGTTACCATCTACCCCACGACCCAGACGATCGATTGCTTTAGAGCAGAAGAGCATTGCTTCTGCCAGTGCTGTTTTGCCAGATCCGCCGTGTCCCAATAACGCGATATTACGGATCTTGTCTGCCGAATAATTGGTCATGTATTCGTCCTCCTAATTCAAACTTCAATGTGAATATTATAACCGATAATATAATCATTTTCTACAAAAACTTTGTACATCGTCAAATTATTTTTGTGACGTTTAACGGCATTTCAACACACAAAAAGGCAAAAACATCCGTAAATCAAATAATCTTGCAAAAAATCACCCCTTGGTGACCTTTGTCACACAAGGGGTGAATCTTGTCTAGTTTGTCACTTCACACGTGTATCAGCTTGATACGCACATGCGATTTCGCAGCTACTCAATCACTCGATACTTCTTTCGAAAATCATGAGCACGCGATCTTCTTTAGTCGTTGAAGAACCCGCATTCAGAGAAATACCATCATTACCGCCCAAGGAAGCCTGCAATTTGCCACCCTCATCGTTGATGATGCTATGGAGTCTCCAGCCATCTGCTGCCTTCTTGGCAAGTACTTCAGCCATTCGCTCCGAATTCACTTCACCATTGGAACGATGTGGAATCAGAATGACAGAATACTCTTTCTTACCATCTGCGATTGCCATCACACCACCGCCAGCCGGCATGTTATTGACCTGATCCTGCAGTTTCTTGATGGCCTTCTGTGTCTCATCCAACTGCTTCTCTAATTCTTCTTTCGACTTCGCCATTTCTGCCAGCTCACTCTCCTTCTTCTTCAGTTCATCTTGCAGCTTACCTTTCTCGCTCACGGAAAGCGCAGCTTCTTTGAGTGAAATCGCACGCTTCTCTGCTTTCAGCAGAAGTTCCTGTGCTTCAATTTCGGCCAATTTCTTCGCATTCTTCGAATCCGCGATAATGGTCTTCGCTGTAGCCAGCTCATTCTGCAAAGCTGCAATTTGTGATGTGAAACCATTCTTGGCCTCATTCTGCTCCTTGGTCATGCGAGCAATATCCGCTTCAAGCGCACTCTTCTGATTAGCAATTACTTCACAACCGGCCTTCGCCTCTGCCTGTAAGCGATCTTTCTCATGCTGTGCATCAGAAATCGCCTTGTTGGCCGCATCGATCTTCTGCTTGGCTTCGGCTTCCATTTGTTGCTTCTGCTGTTGGGCCAATTGCAACACCTGGGCTGCTTCTGCGTCCAAGCGAGCCTTCTCCTGTTGAGAACGCTCAAGTTCCTGTTTCGCTTCAGTAGTTACACGAATACGCTCATCTTCCGTCTCTTTCAAGGTCTTTGCACGTGCGTCTTCGGTCTCTTTGGCAATACGGGCACGAGTCTCTTCCGCTTCTTTCGTGATTCGATCACGTTCTGCTTCAGTCTCTTTTGTAATACGCTCACGCTTTGCTTCGGTCTCTTTCGTCACACGCTCATACTCAGCCTGTGTCTCCGATGTAATACGTGCACGCTCATCTTCAGCCTCTTTCAAGATTCGAGCCTTTTCGGTCTCTGCCTCTTCCTTCAGTTTGGCAACTTCTGCCTCTAGGCTATCTTTCGCTTGCACAATAGACTCATAGGACTTCGTCGTCTCATCCAATTCTTTCTGAATACGGGCATTCTCCTCCGTAATCTTCTGATTCATCTCTTGTGCTTTATTGGCTTCTTCAATTGCACGCTTAGCTTCTGCAACATAACTTTCAAACTCTGTATTCGCTTGTTTCTTGGTCTGTTCAATCTCAGCAAGAATCTGTTGTGCTTCTGCAAGGGCAGCAGCCTTGGCATCCTCGCCTTCCTTAATCTTGGCTCGAGAAGTCTCGTCAGCTTCTGCTTCTAACTTCTTACGTGCAGCTTCATAGTCATTCTGAAGATCGGACAAAGATTTCTCAATCTCTTCCTTCTTCTTAATTGCCTCGTCACGCGCGGCAAAAGCTTCCTTTGTCGCTGCTTCAGCCGCCTGTGCCTCATCCAGCAGTTGCTGACGTCTAGCCATAGCGTCTTTATATTCTTTCTGAACCTGTACTGCGAGTTTCTCGGTCTCTTTATGTGCCTCAAGAAGAATATTCTCCTGCTCCTTCTTGGCATCAGCAATCATCTGGTTACGTTCAGTTTCCATCTCTTTACGTGCCTGTTCACGTACCTTCTCCGCTTCTGCCCCGGCATCTGCCGAACGTTTCTTCTCGATTTCGACCTGTTCTCTTAACTCGTCAAGTTCTTTCTCCAAGCTCTTTCGCTCGTCCAAAGCACGCTTACGAATCTCAACGTATTCCGTCTCAATACGAAGTTTCTCGGATTCCAACTGAGAATTCAGCGTCTCGATCTCCCGAGCGTTTCTCTGCTTCATCTCCGCGATGATCTTCTCTTCTTCGGAACGCTTCTGTTCTACGCGTGCACTTGTTTCCTGTTCATTTTTCTTAATGTTTGCGTTTGCTTCCTTACGTGCAACTTCTTCACCCTCACGTGCAGCCTTCTGAAAATCGTACTTACACATGAAGCAACGTGCCACGTTATCGCCCATCATTACGCCACATACAGGACACTTCTTCATCTCAAACTCTCCTCACAACTCGAATTGTAAGACAATTATACAACGTTTTTTGTCTTTTTTCATTCTTTCCTGTATATTTTCACAATAAATTGACAAGGAATTTTCAAATTCTTTTGCGTATTCGAACTGATTTCTATGATTTACGCAAATCGTTCCGAGAATTGTCCCCATCATCACTTCAGGATCGAGCCAATACCTCGCGTAACAGTATTCATTTCTAAATAAAGCTCATATCCATATAGACCGGCAAATAAGATGATGAACGCAATCACAGAAATAATGATCATCACACGACAAGTGTTGAAGTCTTCCTTCGCCCGAGAAGGATTGCTCTCCCCCATTCCTGCGCAAGCCTTTACAAGTGCAACAATGGCTAGAGGCATCGGAAAAAGCATCGGAAAGATGAGCAGAACGGACAGAACAATCAGCACGATAGAAATCCCGCGTATCGCTTCGAAATCCGGTTTCTCCATCGCATCAAAATGGTAATAGTCGCTCTCTTCCACTGGTTGGGCAGGCAGGCATGGCGCATTCGGCGCTGGCACGTAAAGCGGATACATCGCAATAGGTTGACCACACACCGTGCAGAACCTTGCGTCTTCTGGCAACTCCGTATTACATTTCACACACTTCATGCCAAACCGTTCTCCTTACAACAGTCTCGAAATCATTAAGATAGATTCTTCAAGTTCTTCAGAAACCGATTCATACGCAGATTGGAATGCTTCAAATGCCGCATCGAGACTACCATATACAATCGTTGTTCCTACAATGATGAACAGTATAATTACAACATATAAGGCATAACCGACAATCATACAAATTCGCGAGACTCTACGGTTGTGTGCCTCTTCCTCGGCGTTTTGACTCATTTTCACTTTCGAAGCGAAGACAATCCCCACGATACCCAGAATCAAACTGATAACGGAAATGCCCAGTACGCAACAGCAGAATAGGCAACTAAACACGACAAGAATGATATTGCCAGTAAGAAGTCCGGTTGCCGAACCCGCTGCGTAATGGTTAGGTTGGTATGGATGAAAGGAATTATCCGGCTGCTGTTGTAGCATCGGTTGTTCAATGATAGGTTGCTGAACCTGTGGTTGAATCGACTGGGGTTCAACTTCTAATTTCGCTCCACAATTCTGACAGAACTTGGTATCTCCGGACTCTGCGCCACAGAACTTACAAATTGCCATTTCTTTCTCCTTCTCAATACCATTCGTAATATTCAATCTATTTCATCATAATGCGATGTATGGGGGAACGCAAGAATTTTTCACGTTAGGGTGCCAGTAGACAGAATGGCCAGGCCGGGTTATTCCGAAGCACAGTAAACAAAATAACTAATATAAGGAATAGGACCAGGCACCATGTCGGTATCCGTTTCGGCATCCACATCACACGTCTTTTCCAAATTAAAGTTGTAAGACCAACAAGATAGCCCCAGGCGAGGATGATAACTAAGAAAGGGAAAAGAAAATTATATCCAAATACTTCGCTAATCTCCCCATGTACCAAGGCATGAAGTGCGCGGGTATTGCCACATCCAGGGCAATATAGTCCAGTCAACATGTGAAAAACACAGGGAAACGTTGGTGATTTCGGTTTACTAGGATCAATAATGAAAATATAAGCTATCCCCAATGCCACAACAAGTATCATGGCAATGATAATCGGCCATCGCACACAATTACGGAAAACAAATGAATCTCTCTTTTGCTTCTGCTCGTTCAATCAGTAACCAAACTCCTGTACCCAGTAATAGGTTCCGCCACAATAATAGCAAGCCACGCCGAGTCTCGTGTAATTGGCATCAAGTATGTTGTCTCGATGTGTCTGAGACTGCATCCAATCACCGACTGCCTGACTTGGAGAGGTCTGACCCATCGCAAGATTCTCACCCTGAGACGTCTGCGATCCGGCTTTCCACCATACAGATCCATCTGGACGAGTATGTGACCAACTAATAGGCAGTTCGGTTGCACGAATAGATGCGTCTGAAGCAAGTGTATTACTCCAGGAAAGTGGTGAGAGGCCACTTGCTGCACGTTCCGCATTGACTAGATCTAGAATTTGCCGTGCCATATCATTATCATATGAACCGCTCGTATCGCCAAGAGACTTGCTTGTAGTTGCTTTCGTCGTAGTCTCAACAACTGTGGTCGCCTCTGTCGTTGCAGCGGTCGTAGGCTCTGCGGTTGTTATGGCGGTGGTCTCAGGGGCTGCTGTAGTGATCGTTGTCGTCTCCGTCGTTGCAACGGTCGTAGTCGTTGTATCAGTTGGTGCCTCCGTTTCGGTCGCACGCGTAGCGGAAGAAGCTTTCGTATTTTTCTGTTCCTTCGTTGTGGCAGACGTAATCTTGGTTGAACTGGTCATTTCCATATCCGTCTCTGTCAACTCAGTAGAAATCTCGGCTTCTCTATCTTGAGAAGTCTGTGTAGTACCCGATAGAATGGTGTTCTCTGTTTCGGATAACAAAGCAGATGCAGACGAATTCTTCGATTCTATAGAAGCGTCTGGAGCGCTTGTGCTCGCCTTGCCCGATACATCTGAAAGATCAGAACCATTCGTGTTGTCAGAATGACCTTGTTCTGGGGCAATCAAATTTCCATTCTCATCCGTCTGGCGCTGTTCATTCTGAACATTCTCATCTTCGTCATCCCCAAACTTCTCGTGTACTTCTTCTTCACTCATGAACCATTTAGAAGTGTCAAAAAACTTCGAACGCAATCCGGTCATGCCAACAACGCCTAACACGAAAGCAAGAATAATCGATAATAATGCCATGTTCTTCGTGATGATTTTAACAAGACGTTGAAACTTCATGTAATCTCCCCCTAATCACTAGTCAAGATGGACACGTTCGAAAGATCATCCAAAACTCTAGTACATATTATAATAGTACCTTATGAATGAAAACGCACGGTTTTTTTACCGATTTATGAACACAAAAGGAAGGACCGCCTCAATTTTTCTTTGAGGCAGTCCTCTTCAAAGGTGACCTTATGATTTCCAAAGATGTCAATTCTCAACTGTCAACAATCTGTCACGGTTACCATTCATGAATCATCTGGCACTTCGCTTGTGTGATATGTGAACGATATCAGGCCAATTTCAAACCATAAACTGATTCGAGTTTGTTGATCTGACTTGTCGTCAACTGGAAGCCGCCTGCATAATCCGAACCATAGTTATTATCGAAAACTTCTGCGATAAAATACATATTCGTTTCATTCGACTGCAGTACATAATAACTGCCATCTGGATTCTTCCTAATGTTTACAACACCACTATTCCAATCTTTATAAAGCAATGTAACAGTAATTGATCCGTCTGCATTATCTGTAATGGATTGAACACCTGAACCTACGCCGTTACCTGGCTTTACAATCGATTTCGTAGTCGTTGCATTCACCTTCGGGCCTCCAGCCGATGGAGCAGAAGGAGTTGTAGGCGGAGTTGTCGACGGTTCTGTTGAAGGTGTTGCAGATGGTTCTGTTGAAGGCGTTGCAGAAGGCAAAGTCGGTACTTCAGCTGGTGGCGGCGGTGGCTGAGGATTTGCACTCGGGCCATTCGGATGTAAGCTCGTGTTACTTGTTCCAGCAGTCGCATAATCTCTACTGAAATTCAGATAACCATCTACTACAACCTGTTGTTCCTGAGCCTTGGCTGAGAACGCCTTGACATTTGCGTCCAAGTCTCTTGCGTGCTTCGTATACTCTGAAACATTCTTCAATGCCACAGCAGATAAGAAAACAATAATCGCAACGACACACACCATCTCAACTAATGTAAAGCCTTTTCTATTCTTCATGGGGTTTCCCTCCTTCTCTTTAACAATTACTGCCTTGATGTCTGTCGCCATGTTGTCTTGTTGTTTATGAAACTATTCTAGCAAGGATCAGGAAGTGAATTCTTGTCGATTTTGTCACATTTTTGCCACATTTTGTATCAAAAATATGAATAAATCGCAAACCAGGACCATTTGATGTGCATTTATCACAAATTTGCCGTGACATTTTGTGGTAGTTTGTCTATTTGCACATTCGATTGTGACAAATTGTGAAGTCGACCCGCAGGCACAAACGAAAAAAAGTCGTAAATTCTAGATTCTGTCTTTGACTTTAAATCGAACGACGTAGTATCTTCGCTCGGGCAAGCAATACTTCTTTCTCATTCTGAAGTTTACCATCAATCACTTCGTCCAGAAGCTGTTTCTTTACTTGACCAATCGCCACGCCTGGTCTCATACCGATTCGAATCAAGTCTTTGCCCGAAATTGCCAAGTCATCGTAAGAGAAACACATCTTCTCCTGAAGCACACGATCTAGTAGTTCCTCAAAGTGATCGAACTCAATCAGTCGATATGCACTTTTCGGCGAATGAGCAAGCGTATCCGCCCGCTTTACTTCCAGCAAACGGCGAAGATTCTTCTCCCCATACTGGGCTAATCGGCGACGTACAAGTCGAATGGAGATGGGTGTCATGGCCACATCATGTGCTTTAATCAGAAGAACGGTTGTCTCACGTGTCTCATTGTCTGCTTTCATGCGTCGGAGGATCTGCTCTGCCATCTCTGCACTAATCTTCATATGTCCGAGAAAATGACCTACACCGTCCGCATCCGCTGTAAAGCAGGAAGGCTTGCCGATATCATGGAGTAGCATGGTTAGGCGAAGAATGAGTTCCGGTGGTACAGAGATCACCGATACCAATGTATGTTCCCAAACGTCATAGATGTGGTGGGGATTCCGCTGGTCAAATCCTTGCATCGGCGCAATTTCTGGTATGAATTCTACAAATACGTCAGAATACCTGCGCAAGATGGGGGCACAGTACATTCCGCAGATAAGTCGTGAGAATTCTTTCCATATCCGTTCGACAGAAAGATGAGCAAGTGCGCTACGCTGAATCAATATCTCTCTTGAGGTTGCTTCCTCAATGGCAAAACCATGTTCCGCAGCAAAACGCAAGGCGCGTAGGATGCGAAGTGCGTCTTCTTCAAATCGTTGTTTTGGGTCACCGACCGTGCGAATTAATCCATGCTCCAGATCGGAGATTCCATCGAAGAAATCATAGATATTTCCTCGCGCATCCAATGCCATCGCATTGATCGTAAAATCTCTTCGTTTGACATCTTCCTTTAGAGATCGCGTAAACTGGACCTGGTCCGGATGGCGAGCATCTGAATATGTTGTCTCTACTCGAAACGTCGTTACTTCAATGGGATAATGGTCGATGACGACAGTGATCGTTCCGTGGGCGATACCGGTCAGATGACATGCACGCTCGCCGAAAATAGTCAATACTTCCTCCGGCGTGGCAGAAGTCGTCACATCATAATCATCAGGGGAATCACCGAGTAAGAGGTCACGCACAGCGCCACCCACTACATATGCTTCGTATCCTTTGGCTTCGATCGTTGTCAGAAGTTTCTCCACTTGGTGCGGAAGAGATTGATCGATTCGTCTTGCGGGTGTTTCGTTCATACTATCCATCCGCTCGCTGAACCTTTCGAAGCAGAGCCATCGCCACTTTCTGCGTTAACTTCTTTGGATGCTCCCACTGTTCTGCATCGTAAAGGGCAAGTTCAACCGCCTCACCACAATCGTCTGGTCGAATCTGTGGAAGCGCATTCTGAAGGCCTAGTTGATGACAGAGGCTAGAGAAACCGGAAATAAAGGCATGTGCAGCTTCATCTACACTGGCATGATTCGAGCATAGCCCTGCGACATGTGACAGTTCAGCTAAGTCTGCTTTCACCTCTTCAAACTCGTAATTCAGTATTGCCGGCAGGATGGCAGCACTCACTTTGCCAGGTGAGAGATCATATTTCTCAGCAATATACATAGAAAGACAATGTGTGTAGCCGAAACCGATTCTGCGCGTGGCAACACCAGAATAATAAGGCGCCATCATCATCTGCTGATATATATCTGGATTTGCACCATGTTGATAACATTTCTCTAAGTGGGAAAAGAAAATCGGAATGGCTACCAATGCATTGGCTCGATCCGCCTGGAAGGCCTTACCAATCGGACTAATGTAGACTTCCACTGCATGGGCAAGTGCATAAACCATGGACTGCGCCATACTGTCCGTCGGCAAACGCAGAAGCAATTCCGAATCCAGCACGACCGTGCCAGGCACCAAATACTTACTATAGTACATTGAAATCTGATGATTATGTCGAAGAATAGAACATGCTGAACTTTCCGCACCGCTTCCTGTTGAAGAAACAGCATAAAGCGGAACGCCTGCCTGCTTGATCCTGCCGATACCACGCATCTGATAGAGTGAACAGTCAGCATTTCTGACCCAAATGGAAACCATCTTGGCGATATCGATGATGGAACCGCCGCCCAAAGCAACGATTGCATCACAGTTGTAATTGGTGCATGCTCTTGCACATTCTTCAACGATCTCATGATCCGGTACATTGCCGTCCACGCTCCAGACGAAGCACTTCGCACCGAGATCTTTCAGCCGAGCGACAAATTTATCATATAGTCCCAATCGCTGCGTCTGTTTACCCGATATTAGGAGCACTCTTCTTCTCCCTTGTTCGATGAGCATTTCTGGTAGCTGACGAAAAGCACCACTGTCTACCACCAGATTCTGGCGGCAACCATGGATACTCTTGGCATATTGCTTCATCTTTCTTGGGGAAGCCATTTCTTGTTCATCTCCTCGTCTCTCGTCCAAAGATCGCAGCTTTCGCAGTCTTTTCCCTTTCAGTATACCATTTCCCTCTCTCCTTTATTCTGTTTTTTGACAAATCGGCTGTTTTTTACACAACTGAAATACATCAGTAGGAATTCTGTTCCTTTTCACACAAGTCCCTCTGCTATACTGAACAAGAATAACTATGTTTGAATGAACGTTGTTCGCTACTTGTGCGGCAGGAGAGGAGCAAGAAATGGAATTCACGGATGGTTTATGGGCAGTTAAAGACGGGTATACGGTTGAGTATCCGAAAGAAATCGCAGACATTGATTACTCTGACGCTGGCATTACGTTACTTGCGCCTTACACTGAGCAGAATAAACCTGTGGATTCTGTCGGATGCGGCATTCTGACCGTTCACATCTCCTCAATTGGTGCCAATACTTTCTCCATCAAAATCGTCAACCATCGTGGTTCTCGTGTAGCCAAGGCAACCATGGAGTTGAATCAGGCGATTATCAAACCTGTCAGTAGTGAAACAGAAAACGAATATGTGTACACTTCAAGTCTTCTGGAAGTCCACTTCAATAAAAGTGGTGAGTGGGGACTTTCCTTCTACTACTCCGGTCGTTTCCTGACAGCAACAGAATTTGGTGGTATGGCTCATATCATTGGGCCAGATGGCAACACGTACATCCGCGAACAGTTCCGACTCAGTGAAGATGAATATATCTATGGATTAGGTGAACAGCCAGGTCCTATCGCGCGTAATGGAGGAAGTTTCAATATTTGGAATGAAGATGCCGGCATCCGCTATGGTCGCTCTGCCAAATCTACGCCTTTCTTCATCTCTTCCCGGGGCTACGGTGTTTTCGTCAACAGCACAGAATGTGTCTCTTACGAGATTGGAACTGCATGTACCACCGCGATAGATACCAATGGCACAACCAGGCGGACACAGTTCTCTTTGGCAGGCGAAACCATGGAGTATATCTTTATCGGCGGTGCTTCGATGAAACACGTGCTCGACATCTACTCTGAGTTGATTGGTCGACCTGCACTTCCTCCGGCCTGGTCATTCGGCACTTGGTTATCTTGTCCACCCTATGGGGAGTTCAATCAGGACACCATCCTCAATATGATGGAATATGTCAAGAACGCCAACATGCCGTTGTCCGTCATCCATCTCGGGCCCTTCTGGATGAAGAATTTTGAGTGGACTAGTTTCCTTTGGGATCAGCAACGTTTCCCAAATCCTCAGGCCATGATTAAGAAACTTCATGAGAACGGTATTCGAATCTGCCTTTGGATCAGCCCATACATTTCTCAGCGTTCGCCCATGTTCCAAGAAGGCTTTGACGGCAACTACTTTATTAATACCGGCAATGGGGATCTTTGGCAGTCCGATTACGTTCAACCTGGCGCAGCGATGATGGATTTCTCTAACCTCGTAGCTCGTGCGTGGTATCAGAAGAGTATTAACGATCTCGTAAATATGGGTGTAGATTCCTTCCACCTCGATTATGGTGCAGATGCGCCGGTACCGGCTCCCGCTTTCGGTCGCGCAGCCATGTCCAATGGCATCACCTATAAGAATGAACTCGACAGTGTAAGCATGCATAATCTGTACCCAACACTTTTTGCCGAGGCCGTATTTGAAATTCTAGAAAGACGTCTGGGGCAGAACAATGCCTGTTTACTCGCACATGCTGGTTTTGTCGGTTCTCAGAAGTACCCCTTCCTTGTCCTAGACAATGAAGAATCCTCCTATGCAGGCATGGTCTCCACGCTTCAAAGCGGTCTCTCTCTTTCCTTGAGTGGTTTTCCATACTGGGGAGAGAACATATCCGGCACCTCAGATGTGGTCTCACCAGATCTATACATGCGTTGGCATCAAGCCGCCATGTTCGCACCCATGTCCATCTTGACTGGCGTTGAGATGGAGAAGACTCCCTGGACCTTGGGAACTGATGCGCTGGGCGAGACCATCGTCTTCTCTAAATTTAAGAACGTACTGATGCCATACATCTACTCCTGCGCAGTAGAATCCAGTTCATTGGGACTTCCGATGACACGTCCTATGGTACTAGAATTTCCGAACGATCCGAACGTCGCTATACTTGATCAGCAGTATATGTTCGGTTCCTCGCTCCTGATTGCACCAATTACTTCTGAGCAGGGCATCGTCCGCTACTATGTTCCATCCGGCATTTGGACGAATCTCCAGACCCGTGAACGAATCGAAGGACCGATCTGGAAGAACGAACAGCATTCTTACAATACCATGCCGATTCTCGCGCGCCCTGACACAATCCTCGTCACGGGCAACTCGGATGCAAAGCCGATCTATAACTACATGGAGAATGTCACCATTACTCTGTTTGAAATTTCAGAAGGCAAAGAAATCAGTACCGATATCTACTCGGCAGATCTGAAGAACATTGGTATCGTCAAAGTAGTGCGGCAAGCAAAGCAAATAACCATTACCATTGAGGGTTTCTACGGACAAATCCGACTGGTACTGGCCAATGTTTTCCGTATTGCTTCGTGCAGTGCCGGCATTCCGGAGTTGAACGAGTGGGGTACACTCATCATGATGAACACCAACAGTGTCGTCATCGATCTGGCGTAAAGGAGAAGAACCTTATTCCCGTTGCCCACGAATACGCGAAACGATTACAATCGCTATTACAGCCAGGCTGATAACAATTAGGCTTGCTCCTAGTATCATGCGTGGTGTGATACTCTGCTGATCCAATGGCTCACTATTTCCCACCGTGGTAGGTGCCGGTGTGGGCGATGGCGTCGGAGAAGGTGTAGGGGTAGGGGTAGAAGTAGGAGCAACACCCGGTATCACATGTAAGGACGAAACAACTTGCCCATCCACCACAACTGTAATCAGCGACGAAACTTCCTGCGTCACAGCCTCCGTAGGTTCAGATATGTAAGCATTTTCTGTCACGATTTTCGTGCCGGCCATCGCCGTGCGGGAAGACTCGATCTTCAATTCCGAACCCTGGACTTGGATCTCGCCTTCCGGACAATATAGTGCGGTCGTCAATGTACCATTCGCCGTTGCTGAGAAGAAGGCTCCTTGTGCTAAAGTAAATCCTTCTTTGGCATATACTGCGTTATCATCCGAGACGATCTCCACCGAAGTATTTGCGCCATCGATTGTCACATTACCATAGAATGTAGCAAGTGCTTTCTCCTTCGAATGAATCGACACTGTCGAACCATCTGTAATCTTGATGTTGAGTTGACGAGAGCCTATTGCTGCACCGGCACTATTGATCTCATCGTCCACCGTAACATTCGCGTGGGAAATCTTCACACTCTTATCCGCCATCACAAGGTCATCCCCATCCGCAATTTCACCACTTCCCTTGACACGCAAGGTGGTATCCTGAATCGTAAGTTGACCTGCTCGTACATAGATGGCACTATGGCAAGCCGTTACCGTAGCATCTAGCTCTCCCTCGCCTTCAATGATTAGGTCCCCTTCCGCAAGGATCGCTGGCGACTTCATGTTCGAAGACACGTGGTTCGTTCCGGTCACCACGATCTTCGACTCGGGTTGTTTTCCCATATCGATATATAATCCATTGTAACCATCTAGATACAGCGTATGCTCCTTGGCAACAAATTTCCAATTCTCGCCTTTGCAGTTCTGCAATACAGAGAAAGCCTTGCCGTCTACGATGATGGTTCCTTCTTCCGGATCAGGCAACATAGAATAGGTCACGGCATGTCGATCATTCATGTGCGAGAAGGTCTTGACCGCTGGCATTTCCGCTGAGGTCGCGAGGGCATTTCCGACATTCACACCCAATATCGACAACACACAAATAGCAGTTGCTATGGTTCTATGGAATTTCATATCGTTCCTCCATTTTCGGCTTTCATTCCCATTCACTATAACACAACCTCACCCAAAAATCGCCTTGACAATTATTAGACTTGCCACCATAATAATGGAGTGATTTGGGGCATTAGCTCAGCTGGGAGAGCACCAGGTTCGCAATCTGGGGGTCGTGAGTTCGATCCTCATATGCTCCACCAAATGTGTATTGGACGAACACCTATTTCTGGGGCGGCGGTTTCGCCGTGAAAGTGTCTTTCTAATACGAATTGCAGAAGCACCATCTTGGTCATTCCAGGATGGTGCTTCTGCTTTATGCACTTAATCTGTCTATAAGTTCTATAAACTTTACTGATAATTCTCCTGCATATAGAGTGTTAACCGGTCTTCCAGCGTATCTGCGATCTGTTCCGGTGTGCGACTCTGGGAATAGTAACTATTGACCTCATCGTAGATAATATCGAATATGCCATAGTCATAAGTGGCAACCGTATCCGCCATATCCACTGTCTTTCTGAACGCATCTATCTTATCCTGAGAAACTGCTTCCTGTTTGCCAAGTACACTCTTCAGTACCTCATCAGTGACTGACTCCGGATGACTGGAAGCTTCACAGAACATATCGATTGCATGTTGTGTAATCGGGATATATCCGGTGATAATTGCTTGTTTCTGCGCATCTTCTGACAGCAACATGGCCAACATTTCCCAGCACTTATCTTTATTCTTTGCAGTTGTGGAAATTGCAAGACAACTTTGCGGTATGGCCAGATGAACTACCCCATGAATGGATGGATAACCAATAAACTCGAATTCATCTTCCAAATAGTCTTCTGACATGGTACAAGATACGATTGAATCGCACATCAACACTCGACCGTTCACTAAATCCTCTGAATTTGTAATCGGCTTGCCTTCAATCGGCAAAGACAATACAGATTTTACCAACTCCGCTAGTTCATCATGAGAAACCTTCTTTCTCCCATCGTATGCCCCCCATAAATCTGCAAAATCATATCGGATAGCCGTGTCAACCAAATCAGCAGCTGAGGTAGTAGAACAAGGAATCCCCTTTTTCGCTGAGTATTCAAATAGGCTCTGCATAGAGGTGTCCTGAACCTCATTCAGATCACTCTTCAACATTTCATATCCGTACATCATATAGCCTGAGAAAAGTTGGAAGCAATTCCCGTTCCCGTCATACAACAATCTCTTCGCTGAATCCGTCAGTCGGGACGCGTATTGGTCATTCATGTACCCCGACAGATCTTCAACCATTCCATTTCGCCCCATATAAGCATAATCAAATCGGGTTCCATAGAAGATATCCGGCGTATTCCCTTGGTTAAAATACTGTGTTAATTCAAGTGTTGCCTTTCTTCGCTCTTCTGGCAAATATCCTTCAAATCGTCCACTATAATCTTCCAGAATCACTCGATAGTCTTTGTTGCTCGTATTGAAAGAGTATACTGCCCATTGTAGTACTGGGTCATTGTACACACCATAGCCTCCGATTTTGATCATCTGAACCTTTGATCGATCAACTGTTGGATCATACTTAAAAAGAAGCACCTCTGCTGTTCCATCCCGATATATATAGCTCTTCGCAAATCGGTTGTCATCCAAGTCATACAATCGAGACGGGGTATCTAGGTTCGTCTTTGGCGGGCGAATATCTATATTGTTCCATTCCGCAATACACTCAACCACCATACTATCAAGATTGACTCGATACTCGCCATCTGGATTGAAGAAATACTTCCCTGATATAGATGCCCCAATTGCGCCCATGCTTTCACTTGTTGCAATGGCTGGGCATTCTCCTGTTTCGAAGTTCACCTCATGATAGTATAGTTCGCCCAGATCCCTCTCTTCCACGATATAGTACTTCCCGTTATCTTCGAAGAAACCATTACTTTCTATATAACACGGAAAATCCAACTTAATCGTCTTTACCAACGTCCCCTCTGTTGTATATCTTGACAAAGTAGAGTTTCCAACAATTACAAAGCCATCTGATATTTCCGTGACATACCAAGGCTGAAAATCGGTATCTATTGCACGAATCAGATCACCTGTCTTCTTATCCAGGAAAACCGCCGACATTTGAAGATTGGATTGATCTCCATCACTTTTCTCAAGGTCTGAATTCTTGTACCCTAAGTACACATATGCATTCTTGAGCACTACACATGGTGGCTGATTCCCCATTACTTCCAACGTATATTTCGTCTGAGCTTTGTCATCGACCGTGAAGATATCTGTGACCTGATTGATAATGTAATCGTCCTGATCATACTGCGTATACACGACAGAAATACATGTATCCTCGCCATCCTTCAGAACACTTCGAAGAGTCGCTTCGTATCCTTCTTTCTTCGGTATAGAGAAAGTGTTGGAACTGTATGCACCGGAATCAAATGTAGCCTTCTTACTGTTTTTCCGGCATCCACCCAATATGGGGAATAAAGAAAACACAAGTATACAGGCAATCACTCGTTTGGCGATTTGTCTCATCTTAATACCTCTTTCAAATCGTCAGCATGGATCCTTCAAATCCGGGTACAGGTCCACGTTCTCTTCATCTCCAAAATTATCTGAATAAAGTGATTTACCAGTTACGGCATTAAGTAGCAGTTTTCCATCATAAACACCTGTTTGTTCAGGATCTGAAATCACAAAGTGAACTTCCCAAGCAGGAACCAGATACAAATCATTTTTCTTGTAGTCGCCACCGAGGCCTTCTTCGGTCAAACTAGTGGTCGAATCAAGCGCCACATATGTTAATTCCATGCAATAGACTTCGATGTTATTCTCCCAGATATGTACGACCCCATCATTAGTTCCCCATATGACTGGTTCATACTCCAAAGCACGCTTGATCTCATCCATACATGTCTCGGGATCCACTACAGGAAGATTGGTTTGAATCGCCTCACCAACCGTATACTTCGTGACACATGGTTCAAATGTGAGTGTATGGTTGGGATTTACCATGTAACGTCCTTCTTCCGCAAGCGGACGAGCAATACGAGACGGGGGTACAACACCTGGCCACTCATAAGTAGCATGTGAGGCGTGTAAGACGCGTCCATAAGTAGGTAACCCATCCACAAACTGAGCACTGATTCGCCCAAACTGGATTTCATGAAGATCTTCCGGAACGTCGTACACACGATATTCTGAGAAGCATTGAGTTGGGAAATCCTTGACTTCATATGTCCAACAGAGAATCTTGCTCTCCACCGGAATATTCATCGTACCAGCAATACCCTCACACCCTTCGAATTCACTTAAAGAGGCGAGTCGAACATTCTGAATGTTTTCTTTGGAAGTCACAGCATCAGCTTGATGAAGCGTATGGTTCTCATCGTGGGCTTGGAATTTGCGACCCACGCTCCACCAGGTTAATTCTGCATACTCCCACGCCAGCCAATTGTCTTCCCAGTAGATCATCTCATCATCCGGCGCATACTTGGCCTGATAAACATTTACTTCTTTCACACCATAGTCTGCCACCAGAAGATCTGGGCTAAATGTTATATTGTATTCGAATTTCGGTGGTTGATCAGCAGAATTACGAGCTCTCCACTTTGCTGTAGTTTCAGGCGTGCTGTCACCACTATCTGATGTAGAAGAAGTAGCAGACATTTCCACGCTCTCCTGCGAGGATGATTCTTGCGGTTCTGAATATGGCAAGACGCTCTCACTATGCATCGAGCGGCTGGCCTCCTGTACTTCTGAACCAGTACAGGAAGTCAGCATCAGTGCAGTAATCAGAAGTAGACTTGTCTCGGGGAAAAACTTGTTTTTCACTTTCCTATGAGCCTCCGTCAAAAGCAACAATTGGTCACATTTTAATATGGATTTGCACTCCAGTCAAAATCAGCGTAGTATTCCGTCATTGAATAACTGCTATTCGTCTTTAAGTAGTACATAGCTGCTATCGCACCATATCCTGAAATGTAGGAAATAATCTTCTCTAGAACAACCTGAACGCCATAAATGTACTTTTCGGATTCATCTTCCGAAATCATTTTTGTTTCCTTCATTCGGACTACAATTTTGCCTGCAATCTGTTCCATCTCATACTCCTTCCAACTGTGTTTACCCCAGATATAGCACATGCTTTCAAGGATGAGAATAGGTTTTGGAAAATCTGGCAAAAACGGTCGAAATTAGGCAATTTTGGTAGTTTGCAGTGGTATTATGACTACAGCGTAGAACTCATTTTCATCTTTTCGGAAAAGGCATTTTCCTTTATTTCGATTAACTGCTTCTCTGATATTTTCTATTCCATAACCATGCGAAACGACGTCTTTCTTCTTACTTTTCAAATCAACTGTTTCATCATGCACATAGAAGTTTCGGCAAGCAAAGACAAATTGTCCGTCCTCTATTACTGCTTTAACTGACATTTCTTTCTTCTCTTGCGGACATTTCTCCAAAGCTTCAATGGCATTATTGAGTATATTGGATAAGATGACAATGCAATCTCGATCACTCATCATCAATTTCGAAAGGTCATCTATGATGAATCTGAATGAAATTCCCTTATCTTTTGCCTCGACATATTTTGTATTCAGGATTGAATTGATCAATTGATGACCCGTTTCAAATACATTTGTGTTTTGAACCAATTCCGTATTCGAAACATCAAGGATTTCCTGCACTTTGTCATACTGTTTATCAGCCATGAGGCCACGTAAAGCTACGATAGTATTCTTATATTCGTGTTCTCTTTTCCCCAGAATATCTCTTTCTTTTGTAATCTGTTCGTACAATTGAGCAAGTCCCTGCGTATGGCTTGTTTCCAGTTCGGTCTTCTGTGCTTGCAATGTTCTTCTTGATTCCTGACTGATGAACCAGTATATGAGCAGGTTGATTAAGAGTAGAGAACAAGCTACATATGTAAAAACATTCATCCAAAATGTACTAAGCGGTCGATTAAAACCGTATGCGAACACTACGATTAATGTCAGTGAGTAGAGGGGAAAAATCGTATAAATCAGCCACATACGAGATTTGATGGTATCTTTCTTTGACTTACGAAATATCCTTCGTATCCAAAATACAATTAGTGCCTCGAGGAGCTGGCACAGAGCCCCCAAGTAAATTGAAGCATGATTATCCATCACTTTTTCAATCTTTAAACTGGAATCAAAATACTTATAAGCTGCCACAACTGCAATTTCACAAGAAAATGCCATCACATAGTAGAGAACCGATACTGCGATAATCTTCATCGGATTATCCTTCTTACTAAGGAACATCAAGAACACGATGTTCAGTGCAATAGCTGTTGCAATTCTGATGACAACCATCTCTTCAAGCGACATTGCCGCAACAGTTCCAGCAATTATCCATAGGGCTGATATACTAATTGCATATGCATCCGTACGTTCTTCTCGATCTACAAATGTTGAACAGAAAAGTTGCGCTAGAACAACATATACAATTGTATTTACTATCCCATAGACCATTACATGCCTCCTTTTACAAGGACAAACTGATCGTACACACCCTCAAAACGTCTGCGTGCAATAGGAATATCTATGGTATCTCTCTCCGGCAATTTAAGTGTGATTGAATATCGTTTAACCTCAGTTGCATAATTCAGATTGACAATATATCTTTGATGAACACGTTCAAAATGTTCAGGTAATTCCTCTTGAGCTACATCCAGATTAACTCTTCTGTGGAGATTCAATTCACGGACAATGGTAAAATACTCAATGTAGTGCTTATCACTCTTAATATACGCTATATCAGAAACATCCACTTCTATTGTGCTGCTACTGGTTTCTAGTATTACCTTCTTGTTGACATCTGCTTTGAGAACACATTCTAGGCACTCTTTCAAATCTGTCTGAAAAGAATCCTCCTGCTTGACAAGATATCTGATTGCACGATACTTGTAACCTTCTCTTGTAAAATCGTAGTATTGGGTTGCAAATGCAATCTTTGCCTGAGGAGACACCTCATATATCTTGCTAGCAGTTTCAAATCCAGTTAATCCATCCATTTCATAATCCAAGATGAACAAATCATATGCTTGGGCTAGTTGCTGCTGTGCAAGAAGTTCCGCACCTGAAAGAAAAAAGTCGCACAGAACTTCAAGAGACTTCTCACTCATATGCTGCTCGATGATGCTTCTTTCATACTCTAAGAAAGCCTTGTTGTCGTCACATAACGCTACCCGAAACATACTTACCTCCGATTCTGAGTCTGCACATTTATATTGAAATACAGACGGACAGATTGTCAAGGGACGTTAGGCGAGGGATTCATATCTGTAAGTGCGCACTGATATTGAGAATATCCCGTTTGAGGATATAGAATCGGCTCTAGAAGGCGAAGATGGCTATTGGGAGGGGTGTTCGTCCTTGACGGCACCCGTTCCACCACTACAAACAAAGAGACGATTTCGCGTAAGTGAAGTCGTCTCTTTTCTTATCGCAATCACCTCGTGTAACCCACCTCACGAACTGACCACGAAACAGAAAATCTTCCCTGCGACAAGTTTCATTTTGCGAAGCAAAATGTTGTCTGAAGTCGCAGGGAAGATTTTCTATTTTAGATGTCCCGGTAATGTTTATACCCGTTTGGCCACGACGACGAACCTGCCATCGCTCGTGTGATAGGAGCAGGTGGAGAGCATTAGAATATCCGTCCCATTCTCCACTTCAAAGTCTGTCTCGTAGATCGTCACCTGACGAAGCTGACTGATGAATTCATCATAGACCGCATCATCTGAGAGATCGGTATACTTGTAGAAGGCAAAACTTCCATTATCTTCGTAACTGACATCGCAATAGAACACAGCGAACACCTGATATTCTCTTTGTTCGTAGAGTGTGTCAAAGTGGATGGTCTGATGCGACAAGTAGAAGTCTTCCTCCGCATAGTCGGTCAGGTGTCCGAACATCGTTCCATCTTTCATATGGTGGCCGTAGACGATATATGCATTGCTGTCTGGCGCACACTTAGCATCCAGAAAGGGGACGCCGCAATGGGAATCCGACTTATCGAAAGCTCGTCTTAAGTAGAACTGTGGGTCTTCCGGCGTGTGCATGATCGGGTAGTTAATATTCATTCCATCGATGGAGATCCAACCGAAGAAATCCGGATTCTGTTCGTAAAGTGGTGCATAATGCGGCAACATGACCGGTTCTGTCGGAGCAGTCGGTACTGTCTCTTCTGACTCTCCGGAGGATGGATTCGCAGACGAGTCCTCTGGACTTACTGGGTGCATCTGAGTCTGTGTCGGTTCACCCGCAGTCCCCTGCGATACAAGCTCTTGTAGACTTTCGAACGCAGAGCGTTCTTTACGACTTTCTATGTGATCACGAATCAGGAAGAAAGCTGAGACACAGAAAACCAATGCAAAAAGGACGGTCAGAACAATTCTGAACCTATGCCAGAATTTCTCCCTCTTCTTCTTTCTTACGTCAGTATGTTTCTTCATGTGTCCGCCATCTCCTGTCTGGGAAAAGCACTCTCACTTATTATTTCAAGAAACCGTTAATAATTTGTTCTTCTGCTTCTTGTTCGGTCAGGCCAAGTGTCATCAGTTTGATCAACTGTTCGCCGGCAATCTTACCGATTGCTGCCTCATGAACCAGTGCCGCATCCACGTTGTTCGCTTCCAGACCTGGAACCGCAAGAATCTTACCATTGTCCATGATGATCGCATCGCATTCAGTATGACCGGAGCAAGGTGCATTACCGGTCAGAATTGCATCGAATTTCTGGTAGGAATCATCTCTTGCCACAGAACGGGAGACCACATCACATGTACAACCATCGCCATTGAGATCTACGCGGTAGTTGCTGATCGCTCGTTGAGCACCATGTGTCATCAGGCGTTCACGGACGATTAACTTCGCACCTTCGGCCAATTCCGCTTTCGTGTCACGAACCGTATCGTCCACGCCCTTAATCTGAACCATCTCCATCTCCATGTAGCTATCTGCTTCCATGTAGACTTCCGTGCCGGGATTCAGGATACGCTTACCTGTGCCTTCACCGGAACCGTAATGCTTCTCTACATACTTGACCTTGGCACCTTTGCCCACGTAGAAACGATGGATACCATCATGTTCGGAATCTTTCGGTCCGCAGTTATCGATACCGCAACCAGCCACAATCACTACATCTGCGCCTTCGCCGATGTAGAAATCGTTATAGACCGTCTCCTTGATGCCACTGGCGGTCAAGACCACTGGAATGTGGACGCTCTCATTCTTTGTTCCGGGAGCAATCTTAATGTCGATACCGGAACCGTCTTCTTTCTGGACAATATCAATATTTGCCGTGGTATTTCGAGCCACAGCTTTTCCGTTCGCACGGATATTAAATGCACCGACCGGCACCTTGTGCAGGTCCGCAACTTCTTCGAGTAAGCGGTCAGAGGCCGCATCTAAATTCAGCATTTCTGATCCTCACCTTTCTTCAACATTCCTTTGCCACAACCTGGAATTGAAGAGTCTGTACCGTTCAACTTCGGCAGAATCTCTTCTTTCGGTCCACAGTACTGTAGCTGTCCTTCCTTCAGCACAATGATCTCATCTGCAATATTCAGGATTCGCTCCTGATGCGAGATGATCAGAATCGAGCTATCCGAGATCGTTCTTCTCATATCTTCGAACACTTCAATGAGGTTCTGGAAACTCCACAGGTCAATGCCTGCCTCCGGTTCGTCAAAGACGGACAACTTCGAAGCTTTCGCCAATACAGTTGCGATCTCGATACGCTTCAGTTCACCGCCCGAGAGGCTGGCATTCACTTCGCGATTAATATAGTCGCGGGCACAAAGTCCCACTGCCGACAGGTATTTACAAGCATCCACTGCGGAGAGCTTCTCACCCGTCGCAAGTTTGATTAAGTCGAAGACCTGAATGCCCTTGAAGCGCACCGGCTGTTGGAAGGCGAATCCAATTCCCTTCTTCGCACGGTCCGTAATCGACATCGTCGTAATATCTTCTCCATCAAAGAGAATCTTACCTGATGTCGGCGTAATGATACCGGCAATCAGCTTGGCAAGTGTTGACTTACCACCGCCGTTTGGTCCCGTAATGACGGTCAATGCACCGTCCGGAATCGTTAAACTAATATCTCGAAGGATTTCTTTACCGTTTCCTTCTTCATTTACTTCAAATGAAACATGTTGCAGTTCCAGCATGTATTTCTCTTTCTCCCTTATTCATCAACCTAGATTGGCTATATTCACGCTTCGATAAAGTATGGAAAATAACTCTCAATATCATCGAAGAATTTCTTGAGATGGATCAGGTCCGTTGCTGCACGGTGCACAGTAATCGCAATCGGCAGATATTTCCGGCCGTTCTCTTCAATGACCTTACACATATCGACCGTTGGGAAGAAGTAATCCTTCATCTCGTGAAGGTCGACCGAATATCCGTCGAAAGAGAACCATGGATTGAAGCACACATTATAACTGTTCGTCGGGGGCATTCCCTTCATGGCGAACACGCCCTTGCTGTTTCCGTATTTCTCGAGATCGCAGAGGAATTTCTCATTGAAGACGGTAAAATCATTGTCATACTCTGTCCACAGGATTGTGGTCGTCTCGTCATCTTCATGGAAGACCGGATAAGCAGGATTCAGATAGTTCCACCAGCCGATCTGTCCATCCTTATATGCTACACTCAATTCGCCCTGATTGTTGATGGCCTTGGTAACCATGTAGTAGAACACCGCATCCTGACGATAGCCCTTCTTCTCGATGGCCGGAAGAAGTTCTGTCACATCGATGCGCTTATTTAACGAGATATTCGTTGGGAACATCTTCGCATAGAAGTGGAAATGCTGGGCTCTCGGCCAGTTCTGATCGTATGGGAAAAACTGTGATTTCATAAGCACTCCTCAATATGGTCCACAGACATCACCTGTGCATAACGGTGATTCCAAATCTCATAACTATAGTAATGGTAGAGTTCTTCGCCGGAGAGGTAGCGATTATCGAATGTCGTGTGTCCGCCTCGTGGAACGACGATCTCGAAACCATGTTCGAATCCAGCCTTGATCGTAGCATCTACACAGAAGTCTGTCTGCATGCCGCACACGATCAAGCGTTCAATTCCCTTCTCCTTGAGATACTCGAGAAGACCTGTTCCGCGGAAAGCACTGTTGAAACGCTTGTTGAAGATCTTCTCCCCATCGTGTGGTGCAACCTTGCTGTAGATCTCGAATCCACTCTCTCCAGGCACCAATGAGTTGTCCTCATGGCGAATGAAAATGACTTCGATTCCTTTGTTTCGGCAGATGTCCTCCATCTGTGCCACGGTCTTGACTAATCTCTTCTCATCGAAAGGATGCTCTAGAATCAGGGCATTCTGCATATCTACGACCAGTAACGCGGTCTTTGGCATAGTAGACACTTCCTTTACAATTGAATTCAGGCGCTTCTTCAGCACATATAATATACCACAATTATAGAAAAAAAGAAGGCTGCATCGGGGATGATGTGATGCAGCCTTCGTGGAACAAGGAAGTAGAGGATTTCTATTGGGGTGTATGTATGATTAGTTTATCTTTAGGGAAACTCCTTGTTGTTTTCTACGCTTCTTTCAACTTATTGTGCCTTTTTCTTCTTCTCAGGCATAATCTCGATGGGCTCGTTGTTCTCCACCCAGTCGATGGTATCCTGAAGCGAAGATTTCAAATCTCTCGGCGCATAGTCAAGTTCTTCTTCCGCTCGTTCACTACGATATAGCGGTTCCGGTGAGGTGAAAGGACCATACTTGTGTTTCGGATTCTCTTTCTTCGTGATCTTGTAGTAGAGCTTCATGATGCCCTTGTCGTTCAGCATGAAGTTCGGAACAGTCTTCGTTACTTCGTCGCGTCCGGTGATCTCATGCAGACTATGCAGGAAATCCTGTGTACTGACATAAGTGTTGGAGAGAATGTAGCATGTGCCCTTCTCACTTCGTTCTGCAGCTTGCAGAACACCAGATGCTACATCACGGACATCGGTAAAATCTACGCCGCCCGGAATAGAGACCTTCAAGTCACCGGACAGGTATGCACGAATCAGACTGACGACATCAGAATTGCCGTACTCGAAAGGTCCTAGTACCAAAGACGGGAGGAGGATCACTGCGTTCAGGCTGTTCAGAGAGACCTTATCGAGAATGTATTGCGTCGCCTCAGCTTTGGACTTCGCATAATCGCCTATAACTTTGTTGCGATCAAAATGCGAGACATCCTTGACCGGCTCATGACTTGTAGGATTCAGTGGGATTGCTCGAGCAGAACCGATATAGATTAGTTTTCCAATTTTCTTCTTCACGCATGTATCAGTAACATTCATGGTGCCATGCACGTTGATTCTACGGACCATCAAGTCCTGCTTCTCTGATATTACGTTTCTTTCCTGTGCATGAATCAGAATCGCTTCTCGTGGATTCTCAAGATCAAAGAAATCTTTCATAGAGTCTTTCACAAGAATGTCGCCATATCGAACCTCCACTGGAAGTCCTGCCAATGGGGTAGTATCTTCCTCTGGATGAACCAGAACACGAACATCTTTACCATTATCCAGTAACATTCGAACGATTGTATTTCCGATTTGGCCAGTTGCGCCAGTAACCAAGTATTTAGTCATCCTTATCCCCCCTCTCGGGTCGATTTATTCCATTTCCTCTATCCATTTTGAAGTAGCTAAAGCAACTTCTTGTCTTAATTATCAAATGAAAAATTGAATAATCATCGGAAATATCAAAAACAAAAAGACGAAGATACGTACAATCTATGTCTAATCTGTAAACTGAAGGACTATTTATGTGGGAATATTTGATATTTACTGTGCAAAAGCACTTCTGCCCAGTATTGGGCAGGAGTCATCGTGGCATACTATCTAGTGCTTCGATAATTCGACTTTGACGTTTCTCATTCAGGCTTCGGGAATCGTATACTGCACAATTGGTCAGCAGCCATTCATCGAATTTCTCCACTGACACCATCATGCACGGACGAATATCCGGAAACAACAGACTTCTTCCGGTAGGGAATTTCTTCCCACAATCCTCCGGCGCCTCCTCATCGACCAAGAGCGGGATCACGCGAACCAGATCTTTCTTTGGCAGAGCCTTTGCATCCAGTAGCCACTCGGCTACCAGACCAGCTGCATTCTCTACAGAACGCATATCTACGCCGGACGGCGCGCGAGAGAATCGCGTGTCATACCGATCCCATTCGAAATGCTCTGCTTTCTTTACCATAATAATGATGACATATTCATCGGAAATGATTAGGAAATCTACAGTTCCACCGCCGAGATCCGTATTGAGAACCAAGTTGTAATACACTTTCAGAGGGAGGTCGGTCGCAATGATCTTTGCAGCTAGTTTCTGATGGATCTTAATCTGGCTTGCCAATTCCTGCCACGCAGACAGAAAGACCTTCTTCATCTCTTTGGGACAGGACTCTGCCTTCTCCGAGAGCCGCGTAATCTCATCCATTCGACTGTCGAATGGCTTGATCCACGTAAGTGTCCGACGTGGCGTCTCCTGTGATCGATGAAAAAGGTCCATCTTAATCGCTCCTTTAATCAGGGGCTTATCTTCCATCAACCGTTCAACGATTCGAATTTTCTCACCCCATAGTGAGTAATTATAGCATATGCACCCACACATAGTCCTGCATAGAATACGATTACGCCTGCACAGAGTGCGTAAGTAATCCAATCATGTTCCGCTATAATTGCGATGATCGCCACAATCAACGCTGGGATAGAAAGCAGGAAGTTCACAACAAGTGTGAAGAACATACCGATACCGCTCTTTACTATCTGTGCATCATTGGTCCAATCCAGGCGCACATACACCAGCCCGAAAATCAGACCAATCAGCGACGTAAGAAGTTGGAATGAAGAAGTGATCAGAATCATCACAATACATGGCAGAACACCAAGTCTCATTGCAATAGATATAATTATGCAGCTCAGAATAGAAATCGGCTGATAGATCAACAAGCTGACGATAATCTTGGCATCCAGAAGGTATTTTGTCTCAACCGGCAACGTCTTAGAAATCCAGATACGTTTTCCTTCGATTGACACGGATGGTGTGGTCGTAATCGTCATCACGGCAAAGAAGTTGATCAATGCTGCAAGTAATGCGGCAATCATCGATCCAGATAAATACTCAGAGATCTGTCTTACTTCACCATTCATCTCTATCGTACCTAGGGAATTGATGAATCCTCGTCCCTTAATTACGATTAGAACAGTCACCACAAGAAGAATCATCGTACCAAGTATCGTATTCATTACGTAGTTGGTCGAAGAGAGGTAGCGGCGAAGCTCCATCTTCAGTGTCGCCATGCGAACGGAACTTGTCTCGTATTTGCGCGCTTTCTTGGAATGATCTGCGTGATAATTCACAGCATTCAGTCCACGCGAATGGATCATAACCGCAATTGCAAGCGGGATCAATGTAAGAAGGAGTGTAAGGATGAGATACTTCCAATTACCGCTATAAATTGCTTCGGTAAACCAGTAGAGTGGGCCGAACTTCTTCATTTTGGTAATCGATTCAGCCGGCGAAAGATCTAAGTTCTCTGCAAAAGAAGTCAAGCGTGGCATGACGAACATATAGAGAAGCCACACAAGTATGAATACGAGAGAAGACAGTATCTGACCGAACTTCGTCGTTTTCTTCAGGTACGCGATTCCCGCGCCGATTACGAGTGATGCAAAGAGTGGAATCGCGGGAAGCAGCATCGCGATTAGAAGACCTCTAGCAACCATCGCTCCTGACTGACCAGCTTTTACATAAAGAATAACGTATGTCGGCAGAAGCATCACCAAGGAGCATGCTACATCCAACAGATACATGCCCAGAAGTTTGGAAAGCACGATGCTACTTCTGGGAATCGGCATAGCTAGCAACATGTCCGTATCGTTACCGCGCGCATCTCGCGTCGAATTTGCCACGCCAAACATTAATGCAATCACCAGACTGATGACTATGGAGACAAAGACACTATATTCACCTAGATTTTTGTCTACAAGAAGGATTGTGGTAGATCCACCGCTCACGGCAAATGTGCCAACGATGAACAACACCAAGAGTACGACCAGAAGTGCTGTAATTACAATACTTGTCTTGCTCTTCTTACGAAAACTTCCCACCAAGGAGAGGAAATTCGTACGGAGCAGAATCGCCAATGTACGCATATTAGTGAGCCTCCTCCGTTACTTCCAAGAAGACTTCTTCCAAAGAAGCATTGCCCTTGACCTCTTCCATGGTGCCGGCCGCAATCAGACGACCGTCCTTGATAATGGCAATCTTGTCGCAGAGCTTCTCCGCCACTTCCAGCACATGAGTGGAGAAGAAGATGGCATTGCCCTTATCACAGAATTCTCTCATCATGTTCTTCACGATAAAAGCCGCCTTCGGATCAAGACCTACGAAAGGTTCGTCCATGACAAGAAGCTTCGGTTCATGTACGAAAGCTGCAATAATCGCCAGTTTCTGCTTCATACCATGTGAATAGGAAGAAATCTGATCATTCAAAGCAGACGCAATTTCTAACTCGTTTGCATATTTCTCAATGCGTGTCTGTCGCTCGCTCTTGGAAACTCGGAAAATATCCGCCACGAAATTTAGAAACTGCATACCCGTCAGATTATCGTATAGTTCCGGGTTGTCTGGGATATAGGCCGTTAGGTTCTTCGCACGAAGCGGATCATCCAAGATAGACACCCCGTCAATCGTAATGGAACCTTCATCGAATGTGTGAAGCCCGACGACTGCCTTGATCGTTGTCGTCTTCCCTGCGCCGTTGTGACCGATAAATCCATAGATTTCACCCGCTTTCACTTCGAGCGTAAGGTCTTGTACGCCAACCTTGCCACCTGGGTATGTCTTTGAAAGATGATAGATATTTAACATGATGATTACTCCTTTTTCCTGTTCATGCCCGTCCCTTCACGGGAACTGAATCCCACTCAAACATTCCTCATTATAGAAATCATTCTTCAAGCGATTACTAAACAATTATAAAGAAAAAGTAAAGTTCTGGGGCGGATGAAATCGAGTATTGGAAATGATAATCATTATTTGAACACATTGCACAAATTCGCACTTGATTTCTATTCATTCTTATGTGAAAATAGGTGTAATTGTTAATAAGTGGGAATTTGGTTTTCGGAAAGGATCGACTATGGCCTCAGAACAAGTGAATCGCATACTTGAAGCAGAGAAGAAAGCTTCTGAGATAGAGATGGAAGGCAGAACAAAGGCCGATGCTATTCTTGCAGAAGCACAGAAGAAAGCGCAGAACGAATACCAGGAATCCCTTTCTTCCGCAAGGAAACGTGTCGCCGAACTTTATGAGAAGCATCAGTCCGATGGATCCAACGAGGACAGTGCCAGCGTTTCCGAAGCAGAAAGTGCCGCAAAGAAAATGCGCGAAGAGGCCGCACCGAATCGTGACGAAGCCATCTCCGTCGCTATGAATATTCTGATGGGAAGGTAAGACACTATGGCCATTCTTCCCATGAAGCATATCGAGATCATCGCCTCGCAGAAAGACGCAAAGAATATCGTCGATCTTCTGCAACGCTTTGGTACTGTCGATGTGACAGAAAGAGATCAGGAAGATGTGACGGAAGAACTATCACTCTTCCCTTCTAAGAACAGTCTCACCCAGCTGGAGAAGACTTCTGCATCCGTAGACCATGCCATTGCTTTGGTCGAAGAATATTCGAAAGTCAAGAAGCCTTTCCTGTCTGGATTTGCCGGACGCCAAGAACTTTCACTGGAAGATTTCGAAGCACGTTCCGAGAAGATTGACGAGACCATGAAGATCGTCTATGACATTGAAGCATTGGACCGCAAGATCTCTTCCGAAAGAGCAGCCGGCATCCATGCCAAGCGTCAGCTTGATGCGATTCTTCCTTGGGAGAAACTCGATATTCCGATGCAGTTTGAAGGAACCGAGAAGTCCTGCTGTATCGTGGGTCAATTCCCTGAGAATTATAATGAGTCATCTTTCTATGACGCATTCTGCCAGAACTATACCGCCATGAAAGAAGCGGAAGCCGTTCTCCATGCCGATGCTAAGCAGGAAGAATTGACTATTCCCGAATTCTATACAGAGATTGTCTCTTCTGCTTCGGACCAGACTTGCGCAACATTCTTAGTTCATAAGAAAGATTATCAGGATGTCATGGCCACATTCCGCCGTATGTCATTCGTGTCTCCGGCGGATCCTACTAAGCACGCACCTCAAGTGCGCATCGACCGTCTGACCATGCGCATGAAAGACGCGGAGATGAATGTGGAGGATGCCCGTCTACAGTTGCACGACTATGCAGATAATCTGGATGATCTTTACTTCCTATCCGATTATCTGTCCATGAGACATGAGAAATACGATATGCTGGGTAAGCTCCTCTTCTCCAACAAGACCTTCATCTTAGATGGCTTCGTTGCAGAAGAAGACAGTCAACAGGTCGTAGATTCCTTGAACGAGAAGTTCGATCTCTTCGTAGATCTTCGCGATCCACTTGAAGAGGAAGAAGTTCCGGTCAAGTTTAAGAACAATGCTTTTGTAGCGCCAATGGAAGATATTGTGGAATCCTATAGTGCACCGACCAAGGGTGATATTGACCCGAATCCGGTTGCCAGCTTCTTCTACTATTTCTTCTTCGGTATGATGCTTTCCGATGCCGGCTACGGCATTCTGTTGATGATCGGTACACTCTTCGTACTTCTGAAACGCAAGCCGGAAGGCAATAATAGAAAGAATATGATGAAGTTCTTCTACTGTGGTCTGGCCACCACATTCTGGGGCTTCATCTACGGCAGTTTCTTCGGTGACCTCATTGGCGTCATCTCTACTGCTTTCTTCGATGATTCCCGTTGGCTCCCGCCAATCTGGTTCGATCCGAGTAAGGATCCGATGAAGTTACTCATTCTTAGCTTTGTACTCGGTTTTGTACACATCCTGGTGGGTCTAGGCGCCAACTTCTACAAGATGTGGAAGAACGGCGATAAGGTCGGCGCCCTCTGTGATGTCGGCTTCTGGTATGTAGCTTTCGGCGGTGTTGCCATGATCGTACTTCCGATGCTGCTGCCGATGCTCGCAGGTGTATCTATCCCGGATTCCTGCCCGATTGCAGAGATAGGTAAGTGGGTGGCCATTGCAGGTGTCGCCGGACTTCTTCTTACCGGTGGCAGAAATTCGAAGGGAATTGTCGGCAAAGCCATTGGCGGTGTAGGATCCATCTACGGCGTCACCGGTTATTTCAGTGATCTTCTTTCCTATTCCCGACTCATGGCTCTGGGTCTGGTAACAGGTATCATCGGTAGTGTTGCCAATATGATTGGTACACTCTTCGGAACAGGAGTCTGGAAGCTTCTATTCTTCATCCCAATCTTCCTGTTCTTCCATGCGATTAATCTGGGCATCAGCGCGCTCGGCGCATATGTCCATGTTAATAGACTTCAGTATGTAGAATTTTTCGCAAAATTCTACGAAGGTGGCGGAACGATGTTCCACCCCTTTACTGGTAACACCAAACACTTCAAAATTAAGGAGGACAATTAAATGAACTGGGGTATGTTACTAGCATTATTAGGAGCTGGATTGGCAGTTACAACGAATTGTATCGGCTCATCCAAAGGTGTAGGAATGGTGGCCGAGGCATCCTCTCCGGTCATCGCAGAAGATTCCAGCAAATTCAGTAAGTTGCTGATCCTCATGCTGCTTCCTGGTTCTCAGGGACTGTATGGTCTGGTTATCGCGATCCTGACACTGACACAGATCGGTATTCTCGGAGGAAATCCTGTTACTTCTACTTCTACAGGTCTTCTCTATCTCCTCGCTTGCCTGCCAATGGCAATCGGCGGTCTCATCTCCGCTTTGTTCCAGGCTCGCGTTGCACTTACAGGTGTAAACCTCATTTCCAAGAGACCTCAGGATTCTGGTAAGGCAGTTACCTCTGCTTCTCTCGTTGAGCTCTATGCTCTTTTGAGTCTGGTTACTTCTCTTCTGATGGTTATGAACGTAGGCAGCCTCAAGCTGTAATATCTTAAACAGTAATATAAGGAGCAGATATGGCTGGTATAGATTCCATCATCGAGCGAATTGAGAAAGAAGCGAGAGAAAGTGCTGATGCACGTGTGGCTCGTGCTGAATCCGATGCAGCGAAGCTGATATCGAAGAAGCAAGAGCAGGCGAAGGAAGAAGAAGCGAAGATGCTATCTGACGCCCAAGCTGTCATTGATGCCCAGAACATTCAGAATCGCGCTTCACTGAATACGCGTTCACAAAGAAGGATTCTTGAAGAGCGTGTGGCCATGATCAACGAAATCGTTGAAGAAGCCAAGAACCGCATTCGTTCCCTTCCGATCGAAGAACGTCTGTCGATGGTTGCTGATTTTGTGGCATCGAACTGCGAAGGTGCAGACGGCGAGTTGATCCTTTCCAAGCAGGACAAGGATGCACTTCCTGCCTCCTTCCTCTCGGATCTTTCCAATAGGACCGGATCGACCATTACCCTCGCTGACAAGTCAGGTGATTTCGATTGCGGTTGTATCCTTATCTGCGAAGACTGCGAATATAACGGCACACTCGATGCATTGGCGGACGACCATAGTGACGCTATCCGCGATGCTGTGAACACAGTGCTTTTCGCAAAGAAATAATTAGAAAGTGAATTGACACAAGAACATGAGTCAGAGTCTCTCAAAATACGCCTACTCCGTTTCCGGCGCCCATGTCTATGAGAAGAGTTTCCTAAGAAAGTCTGACATTGACAAGCTTCTCACTGCCCCGTCCTACGAGGCCGCGGTAGCTGTGCTGTCGGAACATGGATGGACCATGCCGGATGACAGCCGTGATATCGGTAAGATTCTGGATCTAGAGATGACCCGTGCCTGGAGTTGGATTCTTGAATCTGCACCGGACCCGACCCTGTTCGACTGTCTGATTCGAAAGAACGACTACCACAATCTCAAGGCCGGCATCAAGAGCTTGCTAAGTGATTTTGACGTCGATCTTCACTTCATCTCACCTGGCACGCTGGATCAGACGATGCTGAAGGAAGCCATCGAGACCAATAAATTCGACATGCTCCCAGCACCTTTCGCCAATTTGGCAGAGGAAGTCTACGATGTGCTCGTGCGTACCCAGGATGGTCAGACCGCTGACGTCATGGTGGACCGCAAGTGTCTTGATGAGATTCAGATCATGGCAGGAAAGACAAAGATTCCACTTCTCATTGAAGAGATGGAGATCTTCACTGCCACGACCAATATCAAGACGGCATTCCGTGCAATCCGAACCGGCAAAGATAGTAGCTGGCTTGAGAAAGCATTGAGCAATCAATGCAAGACCGTAAGTTGTGAGAAACTGATTTCTTTCGCCGGCGGCAAAATCGACGATCTACTGAGTTACCTTGCTACCACTCCATATAGTGCGGGGACGAAATTCTTGTCCTCCTCCCCGTCGGAGTTTGAGAAGTGGGTAGACGATGAGATGGTCTCCCGTCTGCTGGCTACGAAGAATAGTCCATTGGGACCGGAACCATTGATTGGTTTCTATCTTGGAAAAGAAGCTGAAGTGAAGAATGCGCGCATCATCCTGTCTGCCAAGCAGAACAATCTGCCGATCGAGATGGTCGCGAGTCGTGTAAGGAGGCTGTATGAATAAGATTGCCGCAATGGGTGACCGAGACAGTATATACGGTTTCTCCTCCATCGGTCTGGATATCTTCCCGCTGGACCGCATGGATAATCCGGCTACCACTTTGCATAATTTGGCCGAGGGCGAATACGCCGTCATCCTGATTACCGAGTCACTGGCCAAGCAACTGGAAGCAGAAATCGACAAATATAGCGACAGACCTCTTCCCGTCATTCTCCCGATTCCGGGTGTGACCGGCAACGAAGGAATGGGCATGAAGGCCATTTCCAAGTCTGTGGAGAAGGCTGTCGGCAGCGATATTTTGAAAGATCAATAAGCAACTTTAGAAGGAGCGTAAGAACATGAGCAAAGGATCGATCGTTAAGGTCTCCGGACCACTGGTAATTGCAGAAGGGATGCGTGATGCGAACCTCTTCGACGTGGTACGTGTCAGTAATGAACGTCTCATCGGTGAGATTATCGAGATGCACGGTGACCGTGCTTCTATCCAGGTTTACGAGGAGACCGCAGGTCTGAAGGCCGGCGAACCGGTTGAGTCCACAGGCGCTCCGCTTTCCGTTGAATTGGGACCTGGCCTCATCGGCGGTATTTTCGATGGTATTCAGCGTCCGCTGGAGTCCATCATGGCAAAGATCGGTAACAACCTCTCCCGTGGTATTGAAGTTCCTTCCCTCTCTCGTGAGACCGTCTGGAAGTTCGAAGCCACCAAGAGCGAGGGCGATGTCGTCATCGGTGGTGACTGCATCGGTATCGTTCAAGAGAGTGAGACCGTTAAGCACAAGATTCTGATCCCGCCTACGCAGAGCGGTACGATCGCATCGTTAAAGAGTGGCGAATATAAGTTAGAGGACCCGATCGGTACACTGAAGACCGACAAGGGCGAAGAGATTCCGCTCATGCTCTATCAGCGTTGGCCGGTTCGTAAGAGTCGTCCGTACGTGAAGAAGCACGCGCCGACCATGCCATTGGTTACCGGTCAGCGTGTCATCGACTGCATGTTCCCAATCGCCAAGGGCGGTGTCGCAGCGATCCCAGGGCCTTTCGGTTCCGGTAAGACCGTTACCCAGCATCAGCTGGCAAAATGGGCGCAGGCCGATATCGTCGTCTACATCGGTTGTGGTGAGCGTGGTAACGAGATGACCGACGTTCTCAATGAGTTCCCGGAACTCATCGACCCATATACCGGTGAGAGCTTGATGAAGCGTACCGTACTTATTGCCAACACATCGGATATGCCGGTTGCCGCCCGTGAGGCTTCCATCTATACCGGTATCACCATTGCTGAATATTTCCGTGACATGGGCTACTCGGTCGCCCTCATGGCAGACTCCACTTCCCGTTGGGCCGAGGCGCTCCGTGAGATGTCCGGTCGTCTCGAAGAGATGCCTGGTGAAGAAGGATACCCGGCTTACCTCGGTTCCCGTCTGGCACAGTTCTATGAGCGTGCCGGTCGTGTCACCACACTCGGTAGCGAAGGACTGGAAGGTTCACTGTCCGCCATTGGCGCGGTATCTCCTCCGGGTGGTGATATTTCCGAGCCGGTCTCCCAGGCTACCCTTCGTATCGTCAAGGTATTCTGGGGTCTGGATGCAGGTCTTGCTTATAAGCGTCACTTCCCGGCGATTAACTGGCTCACCAGTTATTCCCTGTATACTGATTCACTGGCTAGCTGGTTCGACGAGAATGTCTCACCGGAGTGGAACAGTAACCGCGCACGCATGATGCTCATCCTTCAGGAAGAGGCTGAACTGGAAGAAATCGTGAAGCTCGTCGGTATGGATGCACTCTCTGCTTCTGACCGTCTCAAGATGGAAGTTGCACGCTCCATCCGTGAAGACTTCCTGCATCAGTTGGCGTTCCATGAAGTCGATACCCATACATCGTTAAAGAAGCAGGATTACATGATGAAGTTGATCCTGGATTATTATGACAAAGCAGCAAGTTCTCTGGAACTGGGCGCAGACATAGAGGCACTCGTTGCCCTGCCGGTTCGTGAGAAGATTGGCCGTTTCAAGTACTGTGCAGAAGACGATGCGGAGAATGATTACATCTCCATCGGCGCACAGCTGGCCTTCGAACTTTCCGAGCTGCTGAACAAGGAGGACTAAGACATGGCAAAAGAATACCGTACCATATCTGAAGTTGCCGGTCCGTTGATGATGGTCCGTGGTGTCACGGATGTCAGCTACAATGAACTCGGCGAGATCGAACTCAACAACGGCGAGAAGCGTCGTTGCCGTGTACTGGAAATTGATGGTTCCAACGCACTGGTACAGCTCTTCGAGAGCGGTGCCGGCATCAACCTGGCAGAGAGCAAGGTTCGCTTCTCCGGCAAGCAGATGGAACTTCCGGTTTCCAAGGATATGCTGGGTCGTGTATTCGACGGTCTCGGTCGTCCAATCGATGACGGTCCGGAGATCATCCCGGAGAAGCGACTCGATGTCAACGGTCTTCCGATGAATCCGGCGGCCAGAAACTTCCCGAATGAGTTCATCCAGACCGGTGTATCTGCAATCGATGGTCTGAACACACTGGTACGTGGACAGAAGCTCCCAATCTTCTCTGCTTCCGGTCTCCCGCACGCCAACCTTGCGGCCCAGATCGCGCGTCAGGCAAAAGTTCGTGGCACAGATGAGAAGTTCGCCGTTGTTTTCGCCGCGATCGGTATCACATTCGAGGAAGCAAACTTCTTCATGGACAGTTTCCGCGAGACCGGTGCACTGGATCGTACCGTACTCTTCATTAACCTTGCGAATGACCCGGCCGTTGAGCGTATCGCAACCCCGCGTATGGCACTGACTGCCGCAGAATATCTGGCTTTTGACTTGGATATGCACGTACTCGTTATCTTAACCGATATCACGAACTATGCCGATGCACTTCGTGAGGTATCTGCCGCACGTAAGGAAGTACCGGGCCGTCGTGGTTATCCGGGCTACATGTATACCGACCTCGCTTCCCTCTATGAAAGAGCAGGACGTCAGAAGGGCAAGAACGGTTCCATCACCATGATCCCGATCCTGACCATGCCGGAAGATGATAAGACTCACCCGATCCCTGACTTGACCGGATATATCACCGAAGGTCAGATCATCCTCTCTCGTGAACTCTACCGTAAGGGCGTGATGCCACCGGTCGATGTTCTTCCTTCCCTCTCTCGTTTGAAAGATAAGGGTATCGGTGAAGGCAAGACCCGTGAGGATCACAGTAACACCATGAACCAGCTCTTCTCCGCTTACGCGCGTGGTAAGGAAGCGAAAGAACTCATGGTCATCCTCGGTGAAGCTGCGCTGACAGAGATGGATAAGCTCTACGCCAAGTTTGCGGATGCTTTCGAGAAAGAATATGTATCACAGGGATTCAATCAGGATCGTTCTGTGGAAGAGACACTGGATCTGGGCTGGAAACTCTTAAGGATCCTCCCGAGATCTGAGCACAAGCGTATCAGCGATAAGCTGCTCGACAAGTATTACGACGCAGCCGAGAAGTAAGCATCGACGATTGCAACACATATTGCCGAGGATGAATCCCTCGGTAAGCGTCAAAGACAAAAGAACAGGATGAATTAAATGGCTACTACGAATGTCAATCCAACCAGAATGGAACTCACACGCTTGAAGAAGCGCCTTGTGACTGCTCGTCGCGGACACAAGCTTCTCAAGGACAAGCGTGATGAACTCATGCGTCAGTTCCTCGAAGCGGTCCGCGAGAATAAGCGTATCCGTCGTGAGGTGGAAGCGAAGTTGGAAGTTGCCAATCAGCACATGTCCATCGCCCGTTCACTCATGTCCAATCAAGCCATTGCCGTTGCCATGATGTACCATAAACAGGGTATGACACTGGAAGTCTCTGAGAAGAACGTTATGAGCGTGAAGGTTCCTGTCTTTAAGGCGCAGTATACGACTGCCGATGAAGGCGATATCTACTCCTACGGCTATTCCTTCACTCCCATCGATCTCGACGATGCCATCTATGCATTGTCTGATATCATGCCAGACCTCATTTCTCTTGCTGAAATCGAGAAAAAATGTCAGCTCATGGCTTCAGAAATCGAGAAGACACGTCGTCGTGTAAATGCTCTGGAGCATGTCATGATTCCAGACTACGAAGAGAAGATTCGATATATCACCATGAAGCTCGATGAGAGCGAGCGTTCCGCCACTACCCGTCTTATGAAGGTGAAGGACATGATGATCGAGAAGACCCTCCGCGAACGCCAGGCACGCGATCAGGAGTTGGATGCCGCCGACGCAGAATCTGGCGCAGAATCTTCGGAAGAATAATGCGAACTTATCTCGTTGCGAGAGAAGGATCTGTTGCCAGAAGTGTCTCCTTGTGGAGTGATTTTTCCTGATACATATTCTCATCAGCCTGCTGGAGAATGCTACTGAAATCATCTGACGACTTACATTCACCCGTTGCATAGCCTATGCTGAGACTAAGCTTATAGGGATTCACACCACTACTATTCGTCTTCTCAATCTCTTGGTGAATCTTGTCGATTGTCAGGTGAATGTGCTTAGGATCCATTCTATTCCCAGTAAGAACAAATTCATCTCCGGCATAACGGAATAGAATCAGACGACTACCCGGCAATCCTGCAAGGGAGCGCTTGAGGATCTGGGCAATCTGGATCAGCGCCTCATCACCGGTAACATGACCATAGGTATCGTTGATGTGCTTGAAGAAATCTACATCAATCATAAATATCGTAAGCTGAGCTGTCTCTCCGGAATTAATGATGGAATCTTCATAGTTGTGAAGCGCTCGGCGGTTATTGAGGCCCGTCAGCTCATCTCGAATCAGCTGGCTGTCTTGGAACTGGAGGAATGCTAAGAGCGAGGAGATTGCAGTGCCGATCTGCAAGGTCGAAGCACCGATATTCATCGCCTGCAGAAGACCACCCAGCAAAGCTGGTATGTAGTAGGCTAAATAGGAGAAGTATTCTTTACGCTTCGTTCTCGTCTTCGCGCGACAGATGGCAATCAACAACTGTATTAATGCAGCCACAACATAGATGACCTCAGTGATCCAGTGGAAAGAGATATTATCACCACGCAAATATGTGTGATTCGCATCTACTGTGAATAAGAAACCATAACGAAGGTTAATAATGAGCGAAGCAAAAAAGAGTATCAATGGAAGTCCAAGGAGGACAATCTTCCAAGAAACCAGGGTTCGAACTTGTTTTAGACGAATCTGGAAGAACAGCATCCAAGTAAAAGTGATCGTAGCGGATGCGGCGAGGTAGATGGAGTTTCCAGCAAGGACCACAAAATATGCACCGGGATACGAACGTCCGTCCGACACAAGTCCTGCAACATCGCCGACGCACATGATAATCAGCAAGCCTAAAGAGATTAAATAGACGATATTGGAGAACTCACCACGAGAGGTACGACTCACTGTCTGGCGAATTAAAATTGCAGCGATCAATATTGCAATCAGGTTGACTTCCACATAGTATGTCAGCACAGGAGTTCACCCCTTTTTCTTTCATGCTATCACGTTTTCGGGGCTTTGCCTACAAAAATATGTAAAATCTGTTTGAATACTTTGTTATCGCATTATTTTTATATTGTGCGAAAGCTTCTCAACGCGTAGAATACGCATAGAATGCATGTAGATTGTGGTACATTATATATGTATGCAAATGGCAAACTGCCGGAGGAACTTGGGTATGAAAATTAAATTTGAAGGGCTGACCAAGCGTTTCCCTAACCGCAATAAGAAAATCAAGGACGAGGTCGTAGCCGTTGACAATTTCTCTTTCGAGATTCCGGATGGAAAATTGGTAGGACTTCTCGGTCCTTCCGGATGTGGAAAGAGCACCGCCTTGAACTTGATCTGTGGTCTGGAGACACCAACCGAAGGAAAAATCTTCTTCGACGATGACGACGTCACGGATATTCCTGCCGAGAACCGCGGTGTCGGCATGGTCTTCCAGAGCTATGCGCTCTATCCGCATCTGAATGTAAAGAAGAACATCATGTTCCCGCTTCAGAATCTGAAGGGGGAACAGAAACTCTCGAAAGAGATTATGGAAGCCAAAGCGCTAGAAGCGGCGAAGATCGTACAGATTGAAGAACTCATGGATCGTAAGCCGAATGAGATGAGTGGTGGCCAGCAACAGCGTGTCGCCATCGCCCGTGCGTTGGTCAAGATGCCGCGTGTCCTCCTTCTGGACGAACCGCTCTCGAACCTCGATGCAAGACTTCGTATTCAGACCCGTGAAGAGATTAAGCGCATCCAGAACGAGACCAAGATCACGACCGTATTTGTCACCCATGATCAGGAAGAAGCGATGAGTATCTCTGACCTGATTGTCGTCATGAAGGACGGAGCGGTACATCAGATTGGCAAACCGCAGGAGGTCTATGACCAGCCGGCCAACCTCTTCGTTGCCAAGTTCCTAGGTACTCCACCGATCAACGTCTTCACGGGAAAGATCAAGAATAGTCAGCTCTATATCGGTGAGGACATGCTCCTCGGCAAAGATTATGTGAAAAATATGAAAGATCAGGAAGTTTTCGTCGGTATTCGTCCGGAGGGCTTCGTACTTCGAGAAGGGAAAGACGGTGTCCAGGATGGCAAGAACGGCTGTTTCCATGCAGAACTTCTTGCTGTGGAAGTCATGGGCCGTGATACAAGTGTCGTCTTCTCTTCCGCTGATTCTGAGATTGTCGGCACCCGTCATCGTGCCATCGTCTCCTCGGATAACAACGTGGACTCAAAAGCCAAGAAGGTCGCCTTCGACGTCAACCCGAAGAAAGTCTTCGTCTTCTCCAAGGAGAGTCAGGAGCGTCTGATATGAGCAGTAACGTAACGGAAGTGAATCGTCCGCTGACACGATCGAATAACTGGAAGAAACGGCTGTCCAGCATGAAGGCTTGGCTCTATCTTCTGCCTGCATTGATTTTCTTGGGTGTATTCATGATCTATCCACTGATCGATGTGCTGGTCTACTCCTTTGAAGAAGGATATAACTCTGCCTCCCAGACTTCCTTCGGTACCGGATTCTATAACTACGCATATGTACTTCACGATCCCTACTTCATGCAGGCCGTGAAGAATACATTCATTATCGTCATCATCACGGTGCCGCTCTCCACGCTTCTTGCACTGCTGATCTCACTAGGATTGAACTCCATCAAGAAGTTGAAAGAACTCTTTCAGACAATCTTCTTCTTGCCTTACGTAACCAATACACTGGCCGTCGGTCTGGTCTTCATGATCATGTTCAAGAAGACGCCGTATACCGATGGTCTCATCAATATGGTGCTGGCCATCTTTAAGCGTGGACCAATCGACTTCATCGACGGACCATACTGGGCCAAGATGTTCGTCATGTGCTTCTACACCATCTGGGTCGTACTCCCATTCAAGGTGCTGATCCTCACTTCCGCACTGGCTTCGGTCGATGAGGTCTACTATAAGGCCGCCAAGATCGATGGTACATCCCGATTCCGTATGTTCACCCACATTACGCTTCCGATGATCTCTCCAATGATCTTCTACCTCGTGATCACCGGATTCATCGGTGCTTTCAAAGCATATAGCGACGAGGTCGCCATCTTCGGAACGAACCTGAATGCCTCCGGCATGAATACCATCGTAGGTTACGTCTACGATATGCTCTACGGCGATGCAGGCGGATATCCGTCCTATGCAGCAGCCGCCGCCCTGATCCTGTTTGCGATCGTATTTACCATTACGGTCATCAACCTGCTGATTAGTAAGAAAACATCTGTGAAGTAAGGGGGTGACAGATGATGAATGATTATACACAACTTGGTAAGAAAGCCCGCACTGCAAAGACGATTCGTCTCACTGTCACCTATGTGCTACTTGGCATCTGGGGATTGATTGTCCTCTTCCCTTTCTACTGGATGATCTTAAGTTCCATCAAGAGTTACGGTAGCTATAACGCAGAATTCACGCCGAAGTTCTTCACTACCAGTCCTACACTTCAGAACTATCAAGATGCCTTCACGCAGGTCTCCCTCGGTCGGTATTTCTTCAATACCTTCCTCTTCACAATCGTCACAACTGCGCTCATGATGCTGGTCATCGTGTTCGCTGCTTTCGCCTTCTCACGCCTTCAGTTCCGTGGGAAGAACTTGGTGTTCACCCTCTTCCTGTCGCTCATGATGATTCCGTCGGAACTGGTGATTATCACCAACTTCGTCACCATTACGGACATGGGGCTTCGTAACACCTTCACCGGATTGATTCTTCCGTCGGTCACTTCCGTCTTCTATATCTATCTGTTGAAGGAGAATTTTGAACAAATTCCGGACGACCTCTATAAGGCCGCCAAGGTGGACGGCACCTCCGACCTGAAGTATCTCTTCCGTGTCATGGTACCGATCTGCTCGCCGACCATTGTCACCGTCGTCATTCTGAAGGTGATCGAGTGCTGGAACTCATATGTGTGGCCACGACTGATCACCGACGATCCGAAGTATTTCCTCGTCAGCAACGGTATCTCTGAGATTCGTGAGAACGGATTCGGCCGTGAGAATATTCCAGCCATGATGGCCGCTGTCGTTGTCATCTCCATCCCGCTTATCATTCTCTTCCTCATCTTCCATAAGAAGATCATGGAAGGCGTCAGCAGAGGAGGTACCAAAGGATGATGAATACTCGATTTGTACCGAACAAGAACTGTATCCGCCGATTCTTCGCATGGATGGTTATGTGCCTTCTAATTCTACCGATGTGTCTACCATTGACAGGCTGTCACAATGCCAAACCCCTCGATGCATTTGACGTGCCGTCCGAGTTTGACACCAGTCATGATTATGCGATTACTTTCTGGGCGAAGAACGATACGAATGCTACCCAGAAGAATATCTACAACCAAGCCGCAGAAGACTTCCACAAGCTGTACCCGAATATCACGGTCAACATTCGTTTCTATACGGATTACAATCAAATCTATAATGATGTCATCACGAACATCGGTACCGGCACGACACCAAATATCTGTATCACCTATCCGGACCATATCGCCACGTATATGACCGGTGAACAGGTAGTGGTTCCTCTGGATTCACTCATGGACAATGGTAAGTACGGACTCGGTGGAAGTGAAGTCCGCTTTGACAGCCCGAAGAAGAGCGAAATCATTCCCGAGTATCTCGAAGAAGGACGTATCGGCACCGACCACTACGCCTTACCCTTCATGCGTTCAACAGAAGCCTGCTATGTCAATAAAGACTATGTCGAGAAGCTGGGCTTTACGATGCCGGATGTGCTGACATGGGACTTCATCTGGGAAGTCTCGGAAGCGGCCACGAAGAAGAACGCGGACGGTACATTCGCCATCAATGGACAGAATGTCATGATCCCGTTCATCTATAAGTCTACTGATAACATGATGATTCAGATGCTGGCTCAGAAAGAGGCCGGATTCTCCACCCCTTCCGGCGAAGTCCTGCTCTTCAACGATACCACCCGCGAGCTCCTCGACGAGATCGCTTCACACGCCAAGACAGGTGCTTTTTCCACATTTAAAATCAGTAGTTATCCGGCGAACTTCTTAAATGCCGGACAGTGCATCTTTGCCATTGACTCCACCGCCGGTGCCACCTGGATGGGTTCTCATGCACCAAATATCGATATCAGTGAAGACAAACTCATAGACTTCGAGACCGTGGTCTATCCGGTGCCTCAGTTCGATTCCACCCATCCGAAGATGATTTCTCAAGGGCCATCCATCTGTATCTTCAACAAACAGGATTCACAAGAGGTCTTGGCCAGTTGGCTATTCGCCACATACCTTCTCTCCAATGACGTGCAATTGCAATACTGCCAGACAGAAGGATATGTACCGGTCACCTCCAAGGCGCAGAGCAGCGAAGCTTATCTTAGCTATCTTTCTCAAAAGAGTGAGGATGACGTGCTACACTATCGGGTGAAGATTGAAGCCTGCGAGCTCTTGATTGCGCACACGGAAGATACATTCGTTACGCCCGTGTTCAATGGTTCTGCATCACTTCGTAATGCAAGCGGCGAGCTCATCGAGAATGTGGTAAAGTCCGCCCGCCGTAAACAGAACATCGATGATGCTTACTATGAGAAGTTATACGGAGATATTCAGTCGCTCTACCGACTGGATCAAATTGAGCAACATTCCACTGGAAATATCAAAGATCTTGGGGAGATGCCACATACTGCCGTGATTTTGCTAATAAGTTTAGCCTTTTCCTGGCTTCTGATTGTTGCATATGTAGTTTATCAGACTATCGCCAAGAAAAAAGCGTGACACGCTTTCATTTCGTCGTATAATAGGGGCGGTTACAGGAAGAATCTGTGACCGTCTTATTTTGGGTAAAGAAAAGATAGGAGAGAAAATTATGAAGAAATTAATTTCTGGTGTTCTCGCTTGTTCCATGCTTCTGGCCCTGGCTGGTTGCAAGAAGGATAAAGAAGAGACAACAACCACAGCAGCAACCGAGACCACAACTGAGGCTACTGAGACTACTGAAACTACTGAAACAACAGCAGCTACTGAGAGCACAGAAGCTACGTCTGAAGACACAGCTGCTTCTGAGACCGTTGCAGTAATGTCTTATGATGAGTATGCTGCAGCTGCAGTGGAGAGCCCGGTTACCATCGAAGCTTTCGTTCAGGCTAAGCAGTCCTGGTGGGAGGACAAGGCTACCGTATATCTCCAGGATGAGAACGGTGCATACTTCTGCTACGACATGGCTTGCTCTGAAGAAGACTATGCTAAACTCGTAGATGGTCAGAAGATTAAGGTTTCTGGCTATAAGTCTGAGTGGTCCGGTGAAGTCGAGATCATTGATGCTTCTTTCGAAATCATCGATGGCAACTGGATTGCAGAGCCGGTTGATGTAACAGAGCTTCTTGGCACAGACGAACTGATCAACAAGCAGAATCAGAAGGTTGCCTTCAAGGGTATGAAGGTTGAGGCTTCCAAGGACGCTGCTGGCAACGATGTTGCTTTCCTCTACAAGTGGGACGGTTCCGGTGAAGAAGGCGATGACCTGTACTTCAACGTATCTTTCGGTGACAAGACATATTCCTTCACAGTTGAGTCTTACCTCTGCGACAAGAGCACAGATGTTTACAAGGCTGTTCAGGGTCTGAAGATCGGTGACACCATCGATATGGAAGGTTTCCTCTACTGGTACGAGGGCGTAAACCCGCACATCACAAGCGTTACTGTAAAGTAATGAGTATCAGGAAATTACCTGATAGTAAAATTAGAAAAGCATATTGGAACTGTCTCGAATGCAAATTCGAGGCAGTTCTTCTTTTGTTCATCACGTAATCTTGGCCGTGATAATGCCGTAGCCAGTGAATCAATTATGTTTTTCTGAACATAGAGGAAGGAGCCGTGCCGAAGAGATTCCATCACTTTCGAACGACTCCTTCTTTACGCTTCTTATATAGAAAAGGAGTTACTTCTGGCCAACTGTGATGACCACTTCTTGGGGTTCACTCACGGTGCCACAGTAGACAGCCGTCACTTCAAGCGTGTAAGTTTCCACAGTATCGCGTCTTGCGGTGAACTGGAGTGATTGGTTAAATGGTTTCCACTCGTGGTATGACCCGTTATTCTCTTTGATACGGTAGTAGACACCGGCACCAGACGTCTCAGTAGTGAGGTTGACATAACAATCTCCTTTGCTCTGATTGCCTGACTCTGTCCATGTTTCTCCGTCTTCCGAGATGGCATACTTCACAGCTGGAGCCGCCTGATTCGCAATCCGTACAGGCTTGTCTCCTTCGTTATCGTAGAAACTGTCATACGAACGAAGCCAAGCAAGATTGATCTCCGGGTAGTGTCCTTGCATCAGCGCGGTTGCGTTATATGCCAAAGATCCAAGAATGATCTGCTCATCACCTGTATCGACCACATCTTTATCGAAACCTTCGATGATATTGGTCGTGACGTACTTCCCATCCGCCGTCTTCTCTTGCGAATGACTCATGGCCAGTTCGTCTCCGTCGAAGAGATAATCCGATGCCACGAAGCGAAGCAATACGTCGAGAATGACCGGCCAGTCATCGATCAAATTTCTATACTCCTCCGCTGTAAGGAAATCCACAACAGATTTTCCATCTGGGCCTTTATCGAGGAGCACTGTCTGTCGCAAACACTCCGTATAGAAATCCCGTTTCTCCTGAGTTAGTGAACACCAATCTCCAATTACATCCTCCCAGATGCTATAGGCACTGAAATCTTCGATTCCCGAATTGCTGATCCGGTCCATCGCACCGCTTAATGCAATCATCAAGCCTTCCCTTTCTTCGGCACTCTTTCCAAAAAGAAGTAGCGTAAGTGATTGGAGTGCGTCCTGGAAGGTTACAGTTGATTGTGCATTGACTGCATATCCGGTTCGGAAGTCTCCATTCGTAGTGCCATAGAATCCCCATGCTTGAAGTGCACGCATCAGAATCGTGATGTACTGTTCCTGTGTCAATTTCGTCTCGACTGGTTCAATCATATCGACAATGTGATATGCGCCTAGTGCATAGTTAATCGTTGCCGTCGAGAAGCGATCGTAGAAATAAATGTTTTCCGGATCGATACTCGTCAGCTGTGATTTCATCTTAGCTCTCTGATTGTTATAGGAAGAAGTTCCCACCGTCCAGGACAAATTGTCGTACCAAGTCTGATAATCCTTCGCCCATGGCTGATTCTTGACAAAGCTCCATACCGTCTTGTCCGTCTTTACTGAGCATTCTGCCGTTCCTGGAACATAGTGATCCACACCATATCGGATAAATCCCATATCTCCGGGTGCTACAAGCGGAACCGGATCTACTTTATTGATGCAGTTGTGGATGCAATAGTACTTCTCTTCTTCCAGGTTCATCTCACTGTTTAACCCACCTTTCGGCGCTTCAAAACAGTAAGCGTAGATCTGGTTGTTCATGGACGAACCATCACTATACTCTTCTACCAGACGGCGAGCGGTAAGATTCGAAGTTGCACCTGCACGGGAATATCCAGCGATCCAGAACTTAACCTTGCTATTCATCACTGCATCGACCAGATCATAATCATTGATATACTGTTTGACTAGCTCGAATACCTGATCCGCTGCAATCGCAAAGCCTTCATGCTCTCCACTTTGACCGACTGTCGTATTTCCGTACCACTCGCTCTCGTAGCCAGCACCACGTACTGCGATAGGAATGAGAATCTCTCCATCTTTGCCAATGGACTTGTGTCCGATTGCCACACCAATGGTATCTTTACCTGGCTTAAGTGTATTCGTCTCGCTGATAAAGATATCCTCCGGCGCAACGCCGATATCTGTGAGAAGACGCTCAATGTTCTGAGACTTGTAGGTGTATTTACGATCACCATGGGAAGCCAGTGAACCGTCATTTCCTATATTGGAATAGAATCCCGCCATAGCCATGCACATCGACATCGTCGCCAGATGCGGGTTATAGAGGTTTGGATCGCCGAACTGTCCATCCTTACCATTCAAGAAATAGCCATCGGAATAGAAGAACGATGCAGTAAGATCCACTTCGCCATCTGTTACAGAAGGATAGGAGAAGTAGCCTTTGATCAATTCTTCGTCGTTCAGATCACCTGCATGTGTAGGAATCGGATCAACTTCTGTAAAGGCGATCGTTGTCTTCTTTCCCTTCTTGATCCAAAGCTCACCTTTATCTTCATCAAACTCTACATGGTAATCTTCACTCTGGTCTAGAAAGAAAGCATCCTGGAAGAAGAATTCTGCATCCTGCCCAAGCTTTCTCTCCTTAATTTCTTTGACACGAACACCCACATTGGAGGAGGAAATCGGTGAACCATTCAGATAAGATGTGCTCGCACTATCGTTGAGGAACAGATCGTCCTTGGAATTGTCACCTCGCACATTGTCCGTAATCATCATCTTGCCGGACAATCCGATATCCACGGAAGCAGAACAGAATACACCGCCACCGGCAGTCTTGGCTTTGTTGTTCGTGACCGTACATCCCGAAAGTGTGTTCCGATCATTGTTTACATAGATTGCACCACCCTCATCCGAGGCTTCATTGTTCGTAAACTTGCATGTACTTATGGACACAGACTCTTGTCCGATATAGATAGCGCCTCCATCTTTCGAAGCTGTATTGCCATCGAAAGTAATACCATAGATGGATGCACCGTCTACAAAACTAAATGGTCTTCGATTGATATAGACTGCGCCGCCGTCTCCGTTCTTGGCACAATTACGTGAAATCGTAGAGGTCTGGTCGGTAGATCGCAAGTTAAAATTCGAACAGGAGAAATATACGCCACCACCAATGTTAGCATTGTTACAATCTATATGGGAATTCTCAGCCATACGGATCATTGCATACTTGTCGTTACTACAGATTCCCCCACCCTCATCCGAGGCGGTATTGTAGGAGATTTCGCTGTTGCGCATATCAACGACAGCTTTGTCTTGATTTAGATAGAGTCCACCACCATCGTCTGCTCGATTCTGACTGATATTGGACTGTTCTGACATGTAGATACTCGTCTTCTCGCCACCGCTATAGATTCCACCACCTTCATCGCTGGCGTAGTTATTACTGATGACACTTCTGACCATATTCACGGTGCAATTGTCTTTCGCAATATATATAGCTCCTCCATCTTTCTCTGAATGATTGAACATAAGACGCGATTCATTCAAATTCAGTGTAGAATTCTTACTATCCATGCGAATTGCGCCACCATCACCATAGAAAGTCCAGAAACAATCACATATGTTTCCGACTACGTTCACATTGTTCAGCGTGACCGTTGTGTGTTCTTTCATTGTAATGGCTCCCGCGCCATCTGAGTCATCACATGCACCGCCGGTCAAGACGCCGCCGGTCAGATTCACCGTGTTTCCGCTTTTCTTCCCGCTGAACCACAATCCATTCTGTACATACCCTGCATGAGTAGTATCTGTTCCACCATTAATCGTCAGGGTGGCTTCATCATTCACTAGGAAGATCTGGCCGTCTCCTTTGCCGGAATAATCTGTATTGGCAAGTGCACGGTCAATCATGTGACCATTCATCTCGATGGTAACCTTCGCACCAGAATTCACTTCAAGACGTTGATTAATCTTCCAATCTTTCAGCATCACGATGGTGCCACCGTTTTTTACTGCCTTCCATGCCGTAGCAACATCATTATAGGTCTGGCCATTTACTCGCGCCACAGGATCAGCCGCAAATACGTTCAGCGAAAGTGATGCGATGAGCAGCGTCGTAGCAACGAGTGCTCCAAATATTCTCTTTGCTATCCGACTTGACTTCATGTAACACGCTTCCCCTCTATCATGTGAGTCTATCCTAGTAGGATTATTAATCTCGTTTCTGGATTGGGATGAATCAATATCCTAAATCTTCGTTTACCAGAATAACAGAGATACGTCCTTCATGTCTGGAGAATCGGGTAATCAGGAACTGGCAACAGATGGTGTCCGGAGACTTACAGTTGAAGCAACTGCCCGTCTTCGCACACGGCGTAGAAAGGCCGAAACGCTGTGCATTGATAGGTGCCGCCACATTTCTAGCTCTTTTCATCGCTTGATCGATATCATTACAGATCTTATTCATACCCACAATGAACAGCACATGCTTCGGACCCTGGGCAATAGCAGAAACGCGATTCGAGTTCCCATCGATATTGACCAGTACGCCATCTTCCGTCATCGCATTACAGCTTGATAGAAAGAAGTCAGCATCGTAAGCGCGAAGCATCGCCTCGCGCTTATCTTCGTATGCATCTCGATCGATGAAATCGTAGTTTCCGTCTTTCAGCGCTTGTGAAAGGCCGATGGCATGCACACTCATCGAACCGCCCATAGAGATAGAGCTCCCTTCCGGAATCAACTCAAGTGCCATCTTCAGCGCATCTTCCTTATTGGCGGCATAGAACCCTTCCATATTTCTCGAACGAAGGCCTTCCATGACTTTCTGTGCTAATTTCTCGTTTCGTCGGTAAGTATATTCTTCCATACTAATTCCCTTCACGCATGATAAAAACTTGTATGGAATAATTATATCATGTTCTTGCCCAACTACACGTGTTCAACTATGCATGCTTACTCAGTCATCCACATCCAACCTGCGTAACCGATTCCACCAAGAATTGTAGCCATAATGCCGAAGTAAATCACTGTTCCAATAATCATATTTCTTAACTCCTTCTCGTTTGTTGTCATATGTTTATACGAACGTCGGAAGAGAATTGCTACAGTTCCTGTCAAATGATTTCAATCTGTCACATTGGTCGTTTACCAACCCAATTCCATGAGCCAGTTATTGAGGCATCTTTCGTGGTCTTTCTCCGTCAGCGTATCATCTTGCGGACGGATATACTCCGCTTTGATGTTGCCGTCCAGCATATAGAGTACACGGGAACACTTGGCAGCCACGCGTGCATCATGTGTAACCATCATGATGGTCGTTCCTTCCGCATTCAGCTTCACCAGCTCCTCCATGACTTCCGATGAAGATGCACGATTGAGGGCACCAGTCGGTTCATCGGCAAAGAGCACCTTCGGATGATTCATCATGCTTCGGCAGATGCATGCGCGCTGGAGCTGGCCACCGGATACCTCATTGATATCATTGTCCGCCACGTCAATAATGGAGAGTTTGCGCATCAAGGCTTCTGCACGTGCGGTCTTCTCCGCTTTGTTCTCCTCCGATTTCTTACTCTCGAACGCCGGCAGGAGTATGTTATCCAGAATGGTCAGATTCTTCATCATGTACATCTGCTGGAAGATGAATCCCATCTTGTCGAGACGAAGACTTGATAGCTCATCCGCTTTCATATTGGTCAGTTCCGCGCCATCGAACTTCACGCTGCCGCTGGTCGGCACATCCATGCCGGAAACCGAGTACAGCAACGTAGATTTACCGCAACCGGACGGTCCCATGATGGCGACCATTTCGCCTTCTTTTACCGTAAAATTCACGTTCATCAGTACATTGTTCTGACGCTTCTCCACCACATATGTCTTGCACAGGTCTTTCACTTCCAGGATTGCCTTGTTTGATTCTGTATTCGTATTCATATATTTTCCAAACCTTTCTTCATCAATATTTCCCATCATGATTTATCTTTATATTCAGTAGAATCACTCGTTGTTTCGTGCATCTGTACACTTGATCTTTCTCGTGGACTGGACAGTTAAGCATGCAGCCAGAATGCTCACTACTAGGATGATGCATGGGTAGATGACCATCACTGATAACGGGTTGAAGTAATAGTCCGCCTCTGTACAGCCCATCATGGCCCAGATTGGGTCACACCAGAGTTTCGTAATCGGATAGGTCAGCGCGATTGCTAGAATTTCTGCGATGAACGAAACAATCAGGAAGCGATAAGTGTGCCACTTCACAATGAAACGATCTTTGAAACCGATGGCCTTCAGCATCGCAATCTGACTCTTCTCTTCGTGAATGAAGGAATGCTCCATCAGAATGGTCACCAGAACGACCACAACTAGCGTAATCACAAGGAGCAAGTACTTGACTGCGTCCATGATTTCCACCACGCCAAGGCAGTCCACGCAGAATTGCGCAGCATCCTTCACCTTATCACTTCCATAGTATGCTTGAACCATCTTGATACGTTCTTCAATCGTCTTGGCATCCGGATGATCTTCGAAGTCGACCTGGAAATCATTATAGGCAGCCGCATATTTCATGTCCGTTGGTGCATCTTTATGAAGCAGAATCACATTACCCAACTGGTTCAGACTTTGGAGATAACCAACCACCATACACGGTTTCTTCTCTATACCAAAGTCGATCTCCACCGTATCACCGATCTGTATGTGAAGGTCATCTGCGACCATCTCTGTCACGGCAATCTCATTTGCGTTCTGTGGTGCAGAACCTTCGCTGAATCGATAGAGTGAGGTATCTACATATGCATTCTGATCACACGATGCGTTGAAAGAATACTCGCCGGCTGTCACCATATACTTATACTGCATTTCTACACTTGCATGGCCAGGAATATTCATCTTCTGAAGATCCTGTTCTATTGTAGCAAGCACTTCAGGAAGAATTTCATTTCCTTTCTCGGAAAGCATTTCCATATCGTTATAGGAAAGACGATCGAGAATGACAGTGGCCTCTACATACATATCGCTTGGTTTACCAAAGGTATAGGTCAGCGAATCACTCTTCATCGTATCCGTCACTTCTACCAAACCGAATACGAATATCGAGAACAGGAAGAACGAGAGAATAACTGTAATATAACGCTTGGGTGAACTGAGAATATCGTTGATAGCCAAGCGAAGGGCATTCGGTAATGGAGAGTTTTTCAAGGAGACCTTTCTCTTCTTCTTGTAGCGCTCGCCGGTCGATCCACTGCGAATCGCATCGATTGGTGTCAGTTTCTTCACATCACGTGTGCAGAAATATGCAAATCCAATCGTAACCAGTACAACAAACACCGCGCCGCAAACATTCAGCAGGAATCCCTGATCGTTTCCAAGAACCATCTTCTTCGATACCGACTGCATCAAGAATTTTCCGAAAGGGATACCTGCGATGAGGCCAATGACACCACCTGCCAGCGCGAATGCAAGGTATTTTACCATATATAGGCTACGAATCTTGCGATTCGGAATACCAATGGCTTTCATGACGCCGATTTCTCGGAATTCTTCATGGATGGTAAAAGAGATGGCAAACTTCATCAGTACGAATGACACGATACAGAGGCAGAGGCTCAGGACCAACACAATCAGTGCCACGATACTCTCCATCACATAGGCCAAGCTGAACATGCTGCGCTCGCCTTCGAACAGTATGTGGTGCGCCGAAGAAATATCCGTCTTCAACTGACCGATGTCATGGGTACGAATGTAGAAAATCTCACCCGTGTAATCGCGGGATTCCTCGGTCTTCAATTTCTGGTAATCCTCGTCAGAGAATAGGAAACGCTTGTTGCCGAACATCTCCGAGCCCATCAACGCATCCTTCACGCTACCGACTACCTTCAATTTCATCGATACACCATGGTAGTTCACTTCCACCTCATCACCGGTGTGGATGCCCGCTTCCTCCATAACACCCGCAGTAAAATACACTTCGCCGGGCTGGATCTTCTCAAGTTTCTGATTGTCTGAATCGAAGAAGGCATATTGATCATTCAATGCTTGGAATACAGAAACCGTGTTACCTAAATGAAGTGGTTCTCCATCGAAACTCATATCGGAGCAAGTCGCCCAACACGCTTCTTCTTTCCAGTACTCATCTACACTTTCAGTGTTGCGAAGAATCTCCTCTACACCGCTATCCTTGTTCTGTGTGACGACCACATAATCACCCACACCGGCCAGATCGAAGAAGTAGTCTGTACCATTCAAGACACTGACTACATTCGATAACCCGGAGGATACAAACATCGAAGCTAAAATCGCAAACAACAACAAGATGACGTTCATCGTCTTTTTTCTTTGTATATCTTTTTTCAGAATATCCAGAAACATCTCGTCACTCCTTCCTCTGTTGTGCTTACTATAGCGGAGAAATTATTAAACAATCATTAAACCCGTTTCTACATCGTCCGACGGAACCGAATCACCCGCTTTCGCGAGACAGTCAAACCTTGAGCAAGAAGGTCTCTCACGCATCTATGCTTTCGTAATCTATGCTTTGCGGACGACTGCCGTCACACAGAATTCCCCATTTCTCATCGAAGCGAAAATATCACCATCCATACGTCGGAGAAGTGATTTACAAATATAAAGCCCCAGACCGCTTCCCGGCTGTTTCTCACTATTGCTTCCACGATAGAATGAATCGAAGAGATTCGGCAATTCCTCTTCACGCAGCGTACATCCCGTGTTACACACCGCGATGAGTTTGCAGTCTTCTTCCTCGGATACCGATATGCCGATTCGTTGACCGTCGCCATACTTGATGGCATTTTCCATCAGATTCTGGAGTACCTCGACCAGTCGGTCGTGATCGCCTTGAATCAGGCAGTTGTCGTAAGGCGCCATATCCAGTGTAATATGCAGTTTCTGGCACTTGTCCTGGTAGTAAAGGCGGATTGCTTCCAGGACACCACTCAAATAGATGGTCTGATTCTCCACATGCATATGAATCAGATCTTCACGGGAAGTCTCGGCGATCTGCGACACATAATTACTGATTTCTGCAATATTCTTCTTGATACCAAGAAGTGCTGCCTGCCTTGCTTCTTCGGAAGGATATAGATCCGATGACAACGCTTTCGTATACAACTCCATGGCCGCCAGCGGTGTCTTAATATCGTGCGATAGGGAGAGCACCATCGTCTGTTTCTCTTTCAGGAGTTCATACTCGCGCTTCTTATCATCCTCGAGTTTCTCGCGAAGCATATCCACGCCCCACACAAACCGCTTAAAGTAGTGTGACTTGTCCTGCTGCAACGGCTGTGTCAGATTTCCCTTTGCCAGTTCCGTCGCATATTCATTCATTTTTCCGAACGGACGAATCACGCGCCGATCTAGGTAAAGAAGAAGGATGACCGTCAAGAGGATCGTCACGATAAGGATGATATTGATCAGTATAAGAATATCGGAATAGTCTGTATTCTGATACGAAAAACGATAGAGTACACCGTTGACTTCCACCACTTCATATTCATGTTCACTCACAGCTTGAGGATCGAATTCGCTCACATCAAGAAGGGATGGATATTCGTCTAGAGAGATTGTAGACAGTGCCTCTCCGGATTGCATGCGACTGGTCACACGTTGCACATCGACTTTATACGCATGCGAATCGATAGACGTGCAATACTTCTTTCCGTACACATTGGCAAGAACAAGTACCACGATCTCCAGTAAGACAAATGCAAAAGCAATTTTACGGAATTTACTCAAATCGGTACCCCACTCCCCACTCTGTTAAGATATGCTTCGGATGTTTCGGATCTTCTTCGATCTTCTCGCGAAGCCACTTAATATGTACGGTCAACGTCTGGATCTCCGAATCACTGTCCGAACCCCAGATGGTCGAAAATAGGTACTCTTTCCGTAACGTCATGCCTTGATTCTCCATCATGAATTTGAGTAATTCAAATTCCTTCATGGTCGTCTCGATACTTCGATCGCCCACCATCACCGAGTGGGTCACGGTATTGATCTTGATGTCCCCGCAGGTCATCTCATTGACCGCATATTTTCGCGTAAACACGCCTTTGATCTTGGCGATCAACACGTCCATATCATAAGGTTTCTCAATATAGTCATCGGCACCGAGTCCTAGACCTTTGAGCATATTCTCTTTTCCCGTCCGCGCACTCGCGATCATAATATGGGCATTGGAATTCTCGCGGATCTTCGAGCATACGGCAAAACCATCCGCACCCGGAAGGCTGATATCAAGGATGATTAGTTTCGCACCGTACTTCTCAAATAGTTCTAGCGCTTTCTCACCCGAATCCGCTACACTGACGGCATAGGACTCCTTACGCAAGAAATCACATAACAGCCCGGCAATCTCCGGATTATCTTCGACAATAATGATATCCAGCATCACGCCTCTCCTCTTCGTTTGATTGGAATTCATTTGTACTTCTCATCTTACTTCATTATAACGTGTTAGGCCATGCCCATCTGCGTCTTATACATCTGTGCGTATTTGCCGTCCAACGCCAGAAGTTCTTGGTGATTTCCCTGCTCCGCGATTCTTCCGTCCTCAATCAGAATGATGATATCTGAATCTCGAATGGTCGATAGACGGTGTGCAATAATGAAGGATGTGCGATGTTCGCAGATCTTCAGCATTGCTCGACGAATCTTCTGTTCGGTCACTGTATCCACGGAGCTGGTTGCCTCATCCAAGATCATGATTGGGGCATTGGTCAAGACCGCTCGGGCAATCGTCAGGAGCTGGCGTTCACCTTGGGAGAGTTCGCTTCCGCCCTGTTCCAGAATCGTATCGTATCCATCTGGAAGGCGCCGGATAAAGCTGTCTGCACCGGCTGCCTTGGCCGCCGCCACAATCTCCTCCAGTGTTGCTTCCTCGTGACCGTAACTGATATTATCCCGCACGGATATCGCAAAGAGTGACGTATCCTGTAAAACTACACCGAAGGAATCTCGTAGATCACCAAGCTTATAGTCTCGCAGATCGACACCATCTAATAGAATCGCACCATCGTTGACATCGTAGAATCGAGTCAGCAGGTTAATGATCGTGGTCTTTCCTGAACCCGTTGGTCCGACGATGGCTACCTGCGTGCCCGCCGGTATCTTCAGCGTGATATCTTCAAGTACAGTCTTCTCTTCCGTGTAGCCGAACTTCACGGACTGGAACTCAATGTCACCCTTTGGTGCCGTCACCGACTTGGCGTCCGGACGGTCGGCTGGTTCTTCTGCCTCGTCGAAAATCTCGAATACACGCTCGGCACCCGCCACAGCGGTCTGGAAGTTATTGTAGATATTCGCAATCTCAACGAAAGGTCGTGTAAACTGGCGTGAATACAGCAGGAAACTGGTAATTAGACCAATATCCGTAATGTATCCCTTTACGAACAGCACACCGCTGATGACGGCGATCATGAGATAGCAAAGGTTGTTGATCACGTTCATGAGCGGCATCAGGTATCCGGACCAAATCATGGCCTTGATGGATACGTAACAAAGTCGCTCGTTCTTCCTGTCAAAATCAGTCTGCATATCTTCCTCACGACAGAATGCCTTCACGACACTTAATCCCGAGATGCCCTCTTCAATCTGTCCGTTCAGCACACCGAGTTCACGTTGTTGCGCCGAGAAGAGCTTCTTGGTATGTGCGGTGACCACTTTGGTCAGAATAAAGATCAGCACCACGCTGACCAGGATCACCATCGTCAGCACCGGACTTAGGATGAGCATCATGGTAAGGATACCTAAGATCGTGAAACTATAGGTCAGAAGCAATGTCAGAGAGTTCGAGATGGTCGTACTGATGTTGTCGATATCATTTGTCAGACGGCTCATGAGTTCGCCATGTTGATGACGGTCGAAGAAAGACAACGGCAGATTCTTGATCTTATCGAACAGCGTGCTTCGAATATGATGAATGATCCGTTGACTGATCCGCGCCATGAAGAAGCTCTGCAAGAACTTAATCAGCCACTCAGAGACATAGAGGAGGATGAGGAAGATCAGAAGCGTCCCGACCGGCGATCCGTCCTTGATGGTCGTGACGATCTTACCAGTCAGATACGGTGAAATGATCGATGCCGCGGAAGCCAACGCAGAAAGAAGGAGGATGAATCCCAGTCCATTTCGATGTCCGCGCGTCAAGTTCCAAAGCCGGATCAACGTACCCTTCAGGTCTTTCGGCTTCACCACATTGGCACCCATTCGGCCCGGTCGGCTGATGCCATTCAAGTTTTGTGGAGGTACAGATGTATTTCGATTGGAAGACATTTACTTCTCACCTCCAATCTGAGAATCGTAGATTTCCTTATAGGTCTTGCAATTCTGCATCAGTTCATCGTGCGTACCCACGCCCTGCACCATGGCATTATCTAGACACAGGATCCGGTCAGCCCGCATGACGGCTGAGATTCGCTGACTGATCAGCAGTACCGTTACGCCGTTTCCGATATTTCGAAGTCCTTGTAGTACCGAGGCTTCGGTCTGTGCATCCAAGGCACTGGTGCAGTCATCGAGGATCAGGATCTTCGGTCGACGAATCAGTGCACGGGCAAGAGACAGTCGCTGCTTCTGGCCACCGGAAAGATTCACGCCACCTTGTCCCAGTGTAGTCTCGTATCCATTCTCGGTATCACGGATGAATTCATCCGCACAGGCCGTCTTGGCGGCCGTGATGATCTCTTCTTCTGTCGCGTCTTTTCGTCCCCATCGAAGATTATCCTGGATGGATCCAGTAAAAAGTAACGCTTTCTGCGGTACCACCGCAATGGCATCTCGTAAGTGTTTCCCCACGATTTTCGTCACGTCGTGTCCATCCAATGTGATTCGTCCTTCAGAAGCATCGTACATCCTAGGAATCAGATTCACCAGCGTAGATTTGCCGGAACCAGTCGGGCCGATAATGCCGATGGTCTCTCCCGGTTTCACATCGAAAGATACGTGGGTAAGCGCTTCGTTTCCCGCATTTCGGTAACTAAAGGAGACATCTTCGAAAGAAATCTGTCCCGTAATTTCCGGACGCGCCTCCGGGTCATTCTCCGATGGCTCCTGTTGAGCCGGAATCTCGTTAAAAACTTCCGAAATACGTTCGGAAGATGCCATGGCACGTACCGCTGTGTTGATGATATTGGAGATCATGGTCACCGCAAAGAGCACCTGTGTCATATAATTTACGGAGGCCATAAGTCGTCCGATATGCGCTTGGTCCTGACCGTTCGAGATCCAAAGCAGGATCACAATACCGAAGTTCACACTGAGGTTGATCAGTGGCGCGAAGATGGCCATGACCTGTAGGGCAGATGTATTCGCCTGAGCCAATTCCTCAGAAGTTGCGTTGAACTTCGTAACCTCTTCGTCCTCCGCACGGAAAGCCTTTACCACACGTACTGCAGATAAGAATTCGCGTGTCACGCCGTTGAGCTTATCCAGTGCCTTCTGCACGATGCCGAACCTCGGATAACCGATACGAATATTGCAGTAGATCAGTACCGATGCAATCACGATAATGGCCAACATGATCGGTGCCTGTTTCGGTGTCTGCACAATAATGAGCACGATTGCACCGATACAAGTAATTGGCGCCTTGATCATCATACGCATCAGACTGTTGATGAATTCCTGGATCTGATTCACGTCATTGGTAATGCGGGTAATCAGAGAAGCCGGCGATAACGTGTCGATGTTCTCTTGCGACAAAGACTGAATCTTGGCATACATATCGTGACGGAGTTCTTTGCCCACGGTCTGAGATGTCCGGCTGGCAAAATGATTTCTCATCACAGCGGAACAAGCACCGACCAAGGCAATCGCCAGCATAATGAGGCCATACTTTAAGATCGTCCTTATCTCCACATTCTGAATACCTTCATCTACGATCAGCGACATGAAGGTAGGTTGTAGTAGGTCAGCAAAAGCTTCCAGAGTCAGAAAAATCGTCGACACCAAGAAAATCTTCAAGTGCCGACGCAGATATTCTAGAACCAGTTTCATGTAACCGACCTCTTTCCTTATTTGCGAAATTCCCTGTGTTTTATGTACTCTTTCGATACCGTATATCTCACATCACATGATATTTGCTCTTCTTGTCATATACCATCGTTCCGATCAGTGCACCGCCGCTTACTAACAAGAGGATGATCCACGGGAACGCATGGCTATCGTCGCCGGTCTTCGGATCGACAGGATCAATAGGATCGATGGGATCTGTCGGATCGGTAGCGTCTTTCGTCCATTTTGCATAAACTTTCGTATTAGAGGTGATGGCAGCGTTGAAATTAAACTTAGTCGAGAAGCGTGCATCTACGTACCAGCCGCTGAACACCCATCCTTCTGCCGTAGGATCAGCAGGCTTCGATGCCGTATTCCCGTTTATTATGCGCTGATCCGCAGGCGCCGTACCATGTCCACCCATCACAAAGCTTACAGTGTGAGTAGCAGGAAGTGTAGGTAATTTTACAGTAAAGAACGTTGAAACACTTCCGTCAATGGAAACGATCTTGATGGAGTGTCTGCCAATACTCAATGTTCCCAAATATGCTGGAGTAAGCGTGATCTTGGTGGAACCTTCTTCAGCGATATAATTGGTTGACGCAATGGTGTCACCATCGACTTGAACACTATCGAACTTGGCAAAAGGAGCATCGGATCTAAATAGGAGACCTGTCGTGCCACCCTTTGTCCATGAGCTGTCGGTACCGTTAAGCATGATGTATTGCACAGGAGGGAGCGGTACATTGCCTGCCTTCGCATCTCGAATTGCTTCTATTCCGGCTTGTTTTGCTACATTGACCTCATCAATGTTCGTCGCAGTAACGATAGCGGCAATTGCATCTTCGGTAGCCTTTACTACAGACTCGGAAGTATCATCACCCTGTTCGGCAAGGATTGCTTCTTTGGCAGCTTCCTTCGTTTTAGCAAGATTCTCTTCATCAGCAGCTGCCATATCGTCAAGCGCCTGTTCCTTGAGCGTATTCACTTCATCAACAGAAACTGCATTCTTGATGGCTGCAATCGCATCTTCTGCACAATCTGTATTGGCATCGGTCATGGCTGCGCCAATCTCCGCGATAGCCTGTTCCTTGACGCTCGTCAAATCCTCGTCGCCGCAGACGCATACAAAATCCTTGTAACTGTGTTGTACCGCTTCACCATACTCATCACAGCAAGTACACTTGCGGGAGTGGGTGCCGTCACCGTTATTCTTATATTCACCATTGAAATCGTGTCCGAGTGGATGACCGTTGATTGCAGTATTCTCCGTTGTCTGCTGTGCGGTAAAGGCGGTGTTCGTAAACGCTGCCGAATAATGCCCCTTCTCCGCCTCAATACATGTAGCATCGCTATCCTTCACATAGGTTCCGGTCACAGTCTCGGTCTCGCTGTGACCTGTCGTACTCTCTGTGCAGACGGAGCAAATGCGTACTGCGGTGCATTCCGCATTATTCCATGTATATACCGGTTCACCATAGGTGTGTCCCGCCGGAAGCTTACCGGCGCCGTTCTTCCATATAGCGTAGTCATCGATGAGTGTCACACAATCAGCGTCTTCATAGTATCTGCCACAACTACACTGGTAACAGTCTTTATATCCGTCCTCGGTGCAGGATGCCATCTCACCACTTACAGAAGTTGGGTTCGAGCAGATATGTTCGGTCCATCCAGCATACAGCGTAAGTTCCGAATTCACCGTATTCTCGTCAAAATCCCAAGCATATTCACAGCCTGCATCGATATACCAGCCACCGAAATCCCATCCCTCTTCCGAAGGCTTCTCCGGTTCTGTCACAACTGTCCCACTCATAATTGTCTGTGCCGCGATTCCCTCTCCATGTCCGTTCATATCGAATTTTACCGTATAGGAAGGGCGGATATTTCTATAAGTGACCGTCATCGATTGGGTGGCGCAGAATTCTGATGAACCATCTCGAACTTCAAATATATATGTCCCGTTCTCGGTTACCTTGTAACAGAATCCGTATGTCTGAAACGTAAGCGTGGTACCACCAGTTTGGCCATCTGGTTCAAAGGAGTTCGAAGAATCAAGTTTCTGCTTCATACCACCGTTCACGCTGACCCAGCATTGACTGTTCTTCGGTGCAGTCACAAACAACTTGTCAGAAGTCAATGCGGAAGAAGTATCCACGTCAATGAGTTCAGCATGGAATTTCTTGATTGAAATCGAAAGATGATCCGATTCAATCATGGCAAATTTACCGGTTTCCGTATTCGTTCTCTTGATAACAGCCCAGACCTTTGCATCAGTATCGAACATCACGTCCGGTAATCTTCCGTATAGGATGTTGTCTTCTCCAATGCAATTATGGTAAGAGCCACTGGCAATCAAGGATGTCTCATCTCCATCATCGAGATACCAATAGACGTCATAATCATAGTTCGCTGTATCTTCATTGCCAAAATCAGGAATGATGACAGGTGGCGTACATTTCATTTTGATGAAAGATGTACCATTTGCGGTCAAGGATTTCTTCGAAGGTATATCAGGATTAAATCCGTTCTCCACGTATGCAGTCGCATCACCGTTATATACAACTTCCGCTGCCTCTTCTTTCACAATGATCTTCAGATATACATCGGTGTTTATCGGTATGCTGCTGACAAGCAAAGTCTGTCCTTCGTTAAGGATCGACAGACTGTACTTACCGGTATCTATGGCATCGTTCTTCTCCGCATATCGGTTATCTGTGCAGAAGTATGCTTCCGATACCGTGAGGATCTTTCCACCCGCCTTGTTGACTGTAGGCATATCAAAGGTCGCCCAGCAGTTCTCCGCCATGCGCAGGCCGTCGCTGAAGTTATGCTGGTCATCACCCACTGGCGGACAATAGGTGCTCGAAACTGTCTTCACAGTTTCTCCATCCGTATTCACGATTGTGAAATGCAGTGTCCCCCCATAGATTGGATAGAGATGGATACATTCATTCTTCATGCCTTTCAGACTGGATATCAGAGAGGGAAGGAAATTCGTGGAACCGTAATACCATTTTGGCCCAATCGTACTCTTCTCCGACCAACCAAGTACTTCCGCGTCATTTAGATCTGTATTACGACGGTTCTCTGAATATGGTTCATATATGTAATCTTCTCCGGTGTGATAGCACAGGTAGCTGTCTGTCGCCGCCGCATGATAAGCATGGACATATAGATATCCGTCATGAGGCGCCGAGTCCTTCGCAACGATGGTCAGGCCTTGATCCGTAATGGCAAGATAATATCGATTCCCCGAGTCAAGAAAACGGAGATATCTGTTTCCTCTTGACTGCTGCTCAACGGTCCACGCGGTCTTGTCCGACACATGCAGTTCCAGCGTTCCGTCTTCTTTGATATTCAGATAATGTCTTGCGCTATATTGCTTCGAATTGCTGAACCTGAAATAGATGTAGACTTTTCCACCGTCTTCCTCGAAATGGAGTGCGCTGAGTGGCATATTCGTCGGGCTACATGTTAGTCCAACAATTGTATCGGAGACCCTGCCAATGCTCAGCTCTTCGCCAGGGAAATACGCTTCGCCTGCTTTAACATACTGCGATGTCGGACCTTTGTAACCCGCCGCAGTACCGCGCGACAAGACGTAATATTTCTGATCGAAGTCTGAGAAGATCAGTGCGTCACTATCCGATTCCACTTCTAGAAATTCTGCTAGAGACATTCCCTTTCCATCCACGATCGGAACCTCAAAAAAGAAAGCATCTTGGAATACGTGATAGTAATACTGGTTCGCTGAAACGGCATAAGCGATAGAGTTCATGAACAGCAGACATCCCGCCACCAGGAAAAGCATCACGAAATAGTGCCATACTTTTTTCGCTGTCAGTAGACGATTCATCTTACATTCTCCTGTGTCTGTCCCCTTCTTCGCTTATATTCTCTTATATTGAAAAATACAGACAGATAGATGTCAAGAGATTTCCAGCCTATGGAGCAAACCGAAAGAATTTTTTTAACATGGGTTGTTAACACTTTTTACATCTGCATCGTATAAAATAACAAATAGAAACATACGCTAATCAATGCGATTAGTAAGTATCTTTACGGAGGTAAGAAACATGGAAAACAATGAGAATAAAGCATTTGAACTGAACGAAACCACTCTTGAATTAGCAAACGGCGGTCAAGCCCAGAATGGAACGGGCGCACCCGGAATGAAGTGTCCTCAGTGTGGCGCGTTCATTCCCACAACCGTTCAACAGATTACCACCAGCAGCTGTATCGTATGTCCGAATTGCCAGATTCGCCTGAATATTGATAAATTACCAAACCGCAGAGCAATCGACGCGCTCAAGAAAGCACAAGCCGCTCAAGATGCAATCGAGGAAAAGAAGAAATCTTACAACTAATCTGTACCGCATCCTTTCATATTTTCAAAAGAAGGGTTGTCTCAAAATCAATGCTGCTATCAGTACATATACTATCGTCAACATGCAGACAACCACGAGAGATTCCTTCTGCTTTTTGAGCACGTTAAGGACTGTACGGATACTCTTTGAGTACCGGATTGTCTTAAATACACGGAATGCTCGAAAAGTACGGAGCAGTCTCACAAGTTTGAACAACTTAAAACTACCGCTTACGATTGATAGCAACGGCAGGATCGTCAACAGATCCAGAATTGCCATCCGAATTATGTAATTTTTCCCACAATCCTAGGAATTCTATTACATCTCTCCCTCGCATTGCGTTTTCTTTAGTACATCATGCAAATCAGCATTTCGCAATGCGTGGTTTATTTAAGTCCGAATATTGTACGTAAAAATTTAAGTTTATCAATCAACCAACATGAAACAATCGTCACGGGATACGCAATAATCAACGAAATAATAAAGTTTAATATGCAATT
>JAZLMM010000045.1:0-6423 GCA_045598705.1 Oscillospiraceae bacterium | reverse complement strand
ATAGCAGAACCTCCAGATATAGATTTGACACTGTTTTAATCCACAGACTTGTTTGTTCCTACGTAACCTCGTGCTAAATGAAACGTCATGCGTTATCTAACTAATTACCGCTTAAACAAACGGCTGTGGTTATTGCCTTTCTTAAAACGTCGAAGCGTTAGGAGGTGAAGACTAATCCACAGCGTCTGTTAGCAATTATACGACCTTGCTGAGGGTCTATAAAAACTACAAATCTAATAATACGAGGATGGTAAGCGATATGTTTATCTGGATCTGCGACATCGCCATCGGCACCATGATTGCTGCTACCGCCGTATTCTTTCTCCTCTCCGCGCTTGTTAAACGCCACAACAACTTTGACAAGAACGATCTCATAGACGGTCAGATACATGACTCTTTCGAAGTAGAGATTTATTTTCAGGAAGACAATGTGCCTATCCCGGAAAGTCTGATTTATGCTGAAGAGACCTTCAGTGCCCTGCTACAGGATGAAGAGTTCTCCTCTTACCAAATCAACGCAATCCCGAAAGACTCCAGAGACCTAGTATCTTGCTATGTGCCGATTCAGTCGAACGTTCAGAAAGCCCCCTCTGCGGAATCTTCTTCCGAAAATGACAGTATACAAGCTTTCAAGCCACTCACGACTGCAATCCAGAAGGAAGGTTTGGACGACATGTCCAGAAGACTTGTTCCCGAGAAATACATCAATCCCAACAACAAGAATGCTCGGGTAACCCCAATCGATGAGATTCCAACCGCCACTCGTCCCATCTGGGAACAACCTTCCAACGATGACTTCAACGACTTTGGCGGCATGATGTAATCCAAACCACGTATTTGAAAGTGCTTCTACCGCTTAGGAGTGTTTTTACCGTATAGAAGTGCTTCTCGCGCATAGAAAAAAACTCGCCCGGATCTGCATCCGAGCGAGTTTTCTGTTTGTCGTTTTTGCGAGGATCCCCGGAAGTGAACTTCCGGCAACCAGCACTTGTGAGAATCGGTAGGAATTAGCCGAGCTCTGCGAAGTACTTGATTGTACGAACCATCTGAGATGTGTAGGAGTTCTCGTTGTCGTACCAGGAAACAACCTGTACGAGGGAGTTGCCGTCATCCATCTTAGCAACCATTGTCTGGTTAGCATCAAAGAGGGAACCGAACTTCATACCGATGATGTCAGAGGAAACGAGCTTCTCTTCTGTGTAACCGAAAGACTCGTTTGTAGCAGCCTTCATAGCAGCGTTGATACCATCAACTGTAACCTCACCCTTAACAACAGCGTGCAGGATTGTTGTAGAACCTGTTGGTGTTGGAACACGCTGAGCAGCACCGATGAGCTTACCGTTGAGCTCAGGGATAACAAGACCGATAGCCTTAGCAGCACCTGTGGAGTTCGGAACGATGTTTGCAGCACCAGCTCTTGCTCTCTGGAGGTCACCCTTTCTCTGCGGGCCGTCGAGGATCATCTGGTCACCTGTGTAAGCGTGAACAGTTGTCATGATACCGCTCTGGATAGCAGCGAAATCATTGAGAGCCTTTGTCATTGGAGCCAGGCAGTTTGTTGTGCAAGAAGCAGCAGAGATGATCTTGTCATCAGCTGTGAGTGTTGTGTGGTTAACATTGTAAACGATTGTAGGAAGATCGTTGCCTGCAGGAGCAGAGATAACAACCTTCTTAGCACCAGCCTGAATGTGAGCCATTGACTTCTCTTTAGATGTGTAGAAACCTGTGCACTCGAGAACTACGTCAACACCGAGCTCACCCCAAGGGCAATTTACAGCTTCCTTCTCAGCGTAGATCTTAAGTGTCTTACCATCAACTGTGATTGTGTTAGCTTCGTCATCAGCGGATACAGTGTGCTTGTTCTCGCCGATTACACCAGCGTAACCACCCTGTGCTGTGTCATACTTCAGAAGATGAGCGAGCATAGAAGGCTTTGTAAGATCGTTGATAGCAACTACCTCATAACCCTCAGCACCAAACATCTGACGGAAAGCAAGACGGCCGATACGACCAAAACCATTGATTGCAACTTTAACTGCCATGTTAAAATCCTCCTATATTTTCCCCGAATGGGGATTGTTAATGAAATTGTGCACAAAATCGCACCGATAAAATTCTACAACAGAATCGTCATTATTACAATTACATTTCATCTCGAAAAAGAGAAAAAACGATGAATTCTTCCAAATTTGGTCTTTTGCACAAGCAAACGATTTTCATTAGGAATAGCTCACTCTGCATATTCTTTATGTCGACTGTTTCCATGCCTTACTTCCTGTATTAGACTATGCAGCACATAGGTTGTCTAGCATGCGGTTAATCTGGCTCTCGAAGTAATTCTTCCTCGGCGGGCAGGTGCTTGTCTCATATGTAAATAGTATGTCACTTCCCGGAATATAGCCGGCACCCAAGTACATCCGCAGTGCACGCATCATTCGTTCGAAGTAATCCGGTGAATCCATCATTCCAAAGTGTTCTATAACAAATCCGATTCCAAGCTCCGAAATAAAGCAAACGAAATCCGGATATATAACAATGTTACCGCCTCCGATATGCATAAGTGGCTCATACTTGTACTCAATGCCTACTGAATCCAAATACTCTGCCATCTCTCGTTCAGACTTCGAACGGAAGACAATTCCTTTATATGGATTGGGATTCGCAACCGGATGCTTGTTCGAAAGTGGCACAAGGCTATCGTAGACTTCTTTAGTAATCATCGCCGCCTGAGTTTTCTGCCGAAGTTTGGACAGATCAATTCTAGGACATGGATACTTGAAATATGTATTCCAAACATCTAAATGCTGATATAGTTTCATTTCCGCGTTCTTGCGCATGTCGAAAACAGCCTTGAGTTTCCGGCCCTTGGGTGTATGCTCAGCATGTTCTCGTATCTTGTTCGTCGCTGCATCTCGAAAGTAATATGAAATGGTTTTTCTTTGTTTATTCATGTGAATGCGCTGTTTCACTTCTGGTGTATGATTCAGAATCTCGCGAGAAGCATTGATTGTCAGAATGAGATAGTGGTATGAGTACATAGCAGGTTCCTCCTCACTTTGCGGATATGCAGATAATCTGATATCCAAATGATAAACGCAGCAACCTACTCTTGTCTGTATGATATATGAGTAGTTGAGAAGTTTTTTCGACTTGTCATGGCGTGGAGAGGAATTTTCCATATTTTTTCCATGAAATGTCAAATCCATGGAAATTTCATGGAAATCCCAGGGCTGCAAGTCGTGCTCGTGCATTCAGATAGTGTTTGGGGGATTGTGTGCGCTTATTCATCGCGCGTGATGTTCTTCACCCACTTGTACTTCACATAGTGCATGTACACGGCCGGAATCTTGACGAACTCGTCGAGTGTAAGGAGCGCTGCGACGGCCACAACTGGGAGTTCCCAGACGAAAGCTGCCAGAAGCCCGATTGGTACGACCACGCACCACAGTGTCACACAATCGCAAATCATGCCGAATTTGGTATCGCCGCCCGCGGGAAAAATACCGCCAATGACGGTTGAATTCAGTGAGTTACCGATAATGTAGTAGCCACCCATCAGGAGCATCCACTTCAGATATCCATGGGCCACCGGGCTCATGTCTGTCGGCATCATCAGGACAAGCGGGGTCACAGCAAGTACGACCAAGCCGCTTGCCACACCGATCAGCAGGGACAGACGTACGAATCTGCCGCCGGTCTTCTTCGCTTTCTCCAATTCACCGGCACCCAGCATCTTTCCGATGATGATGCTGGCACCGGTTCCAAGACCCCAGCACACGCTGGCGATGATTCCGCGCACGATAGAAGAGATGGAGTTCGCTGCCGTCGCATCTGTGCCGAGGTGACCCATGATGACCGAATACATAGTCATACCGCCACCCCAACCGAACTGATTAATCATGACTGGGAATGAGTATTTCCAGAAATCCTTATGGATGTACTTCTTACTCTGCACAAACAGTTTCTTGAGTCGGAATTTCACCACATCGCCCTTCTGCACAGAAACGAAAACCATCACCATCTCCAGTGCACGAGCCAGAACCGTCGCCAAGGCCGCGCCACGGATGCCCATCTTCGGGAACGGGCCTACGCCGAAGATCAGAAGGCCGTTGAGAACGATATTTACGACAACGCCGATGGAAGAGATGACCGTACTCAGCATCGTCTTCTCACAGATCTTCATGAAGCAGAGATATGTATCCGTGTAACCAATGGTGAAGTAACTGACCGCGACGATTCGCAGGTAACTGATTCCGCCCTCAATCAGCGCCGAGTCGTTGGTGAATACACGCATCAGTGCTCCAGGGCAGATAAAAGCCGCAACCATGAATACCAGACCGGAAATCAGGTTATAGCGCATCACGACGCCCAATACATCCTCGAGTGTCTTGCCCTCTTTCTTGCCCCAGTACTGTGCACCCAGCACCATTGCGCCCGTCAGGAACGTGTTAACGAACAGGTAGTATACGAATCCTACCTGCCCTGCAAGGGACACCGCAGACAACGACGTCTGGTCCAGAAATCCCAGCATAAAAGCATCGGAGGCCGAGACCAGCGATGACATGAAATATTGGAACACGATCGGTAATGTCAACTTGCAAAGCGTGCGGTAGAAGGCCTTCCGATTATCGAAATCCGGGTAAGCCGTTTCTTTCTGATTAATACTCATTTCACTCACTTCTTCTATTTGATTCAGGCTAATCCTGTTTGTTCTAAACCTCTCCTATATCGAGGTGCCCTTAGAGCTTCTCCACAACTTTCGTCGCCAGCCCTGTTTTACTTACTTCTTCGGCAAAAACACTTCCGCACGCTTCGCCGCCTGCGACTTCTCCGTAATGTGTCGGAATCGCATACGTCGGCTGAATCGCACGTACAAGTTCGATTGCTTCCTTCGCATCCATGGTATACGTGCCACCGACAGGAAGAAGCAGCACATCACACTTCACATTCTTCCCCTCTTCGGTCACATCCATATCTCCACAGATATAGTGACGCTGTCCTGCTACGGTTACGACGTATCCTACCCAGTTCTCACGTTTCGGATGGAACTGTTCTTTGATTGGATTATAGGCAGCCACAGCCTCTACATCGATCCCTGCAACTTGTAGCGACTCCCCTGGCTTCACGGCGATAATCTTCGAAGCATACTGAGGGAAAGCTTCCGCAATCAATGCCGCCGTCGATGTCGGGGCGACAAATATGGTCTCATCTTTAATAATTCTAGCTATATCTTCCGGAGAATAGTGGTCGAAGTGATCGTGTGTCACGAAGATTACATCCGCATCGTGTGCACGGTTATCCGCTGCGAATCGGAAAGGGTCGAAATACAATACTTTCTCTCCTTTCATACAGATGCTGGAATGGGCATTAATCGTAATATAATCAAGCACGGCAAATCTCCTTTGTTCTTCTCTGACAATTTATTGAAATTTTACAGTTTGATTATATCATGCACATTCCCATTGTTAAGTGGTATTCTTATACTATAAGTAAACAGAATTTTTCTACAGGAGGTTATTGTATGGAATCTTTAAGAAAGTATCTTGCAGAAATCATTGGCACGTTCGTCCTGGTCACATTTGGTTGTGGAACAGCGATCGTCACAGGTTGTTCCGCTAAAGCGGATGGGGCATATGTCCTGACTGCACTGGCTTTTGGTCTTGTCATCGTTGCAATGGCATACTCCATTGGAAATGTATCTGGATGTCACATTAATCCAGCCGTTTCCCTGGCGATGTTCATCAACAAGAAGCTCTCACTTCAGGACATGTTCCTCTACTGGTGTTCTCAGCTTGTAGGCGCTTGCGCAGGTGGTCTTCTTCTGTCCGTATTCTTCGACCCAGAGAACAGTGGTTTCGGCACCAACGGTCTTTTCGAAGACAGCATTGCCAAGTCTTTCATCATTGAGGGTGTGCTGACATTCGTCTTCATCTTGGCCATCTTGGGTGTTACTTCCAAAGTTGCCAATGCCAACATCGCAGGACTCGTTATCGGTCTGACTCTGACACTGGTACATATCCTGGGTATTGCTTTCACCGGCACATCGGTGAATCCAGCAAGATCTATTGGACCTGCTCTCTTCAAGGGTGGCGACGCGCTCAGCAACGTATGGGTATTCATCGTAGCACCGTTGATGGGTGCAGCATTGGCTGCAATCATCTACCGTTTCCTCGATCCGCAGAGTGTAACCAAAGCGGACAAAGCCGAGGCGAAGAAGTAATCGACGTTACAGTGTTTGTTCAAACGGAAGATTCAACAAATGAACAAGGGATGTCTCAAATGGAGCAATGTCATTAAGTTAAGCTGACGTTGACTCAAGGAGACCACAAAAACAAATCAAAAAGAGACTGGAGAAGCAAAATCTTCAGTCTCTTTTCAATTTTCAGGCAGCGTAAACAGACAGATTGAATCTGCCTTTTGGTT
>JAZLMM010000044.1:0-5101 GCA_045598705.1 Oscillospiraceae bacterium | reverse complement strand
AGGAAAGAGAACAGATCACCAAACTGAAAGTAGCCTGAATTAGATCAGGTAGAGGCATCAGGCTAGTGCCATTAAAGTGCTGGTATGGTATTCTTTTATCAGCGGTTTATAAATCTCAACTACAGAGTTGAAAATAGCCATCTACCTAGTTAAGTATCCAGATATTGTTGTCACACTATATTAATAAAAGTGATAATAGTTACAAGAACACTTCTATGTCTATGCAAAGTGGGCTTCCCCTAAGCGCTTCACAGACATAGGAGTGTTCTGATTTATATGTGCATTCTCACTAAAGTTTTACCTTTTTTTCCTGAAATACCGTTGACAGATAACTAACGCGGTAGTATTCTTTTGTCATAGACAACTAGTATGCAAGTGTGGAAGAACAAAAATCGAAGAAGAGACACGGCATATGAACTTGACATCAAGCATATCCATTTAGTTCTTTTCTTCGAAGCGCGGGCGGGCACATGGTAAAAAGAAAGACCTCCTGATGTAACTGCTTCCCATGGCCCTCGCTCCCGCACTGATACGAATGTGGAGTGGGTATTTTAGTTATACATAAGGAGTAAAGTAATGAGTACGAATCAGTTAGTCAATCGCACACCAGACTGGACACCTCCGAAGAAGAGTCTTAAAAGACATATTGGTCAGAACTGGCAGCTATATGCCATGTTGTTTATACCAATTGTTTACTATATTTTGTTCCGTTACGTGCCAATGTTCGGTAATGTTATTGCGTTCAGAAGATATCGCGCTGGTGGTAATCTATTAGGTTCCGGTGATTTCTCTTTCAAGTACTTCAAGAACTTCATCAAGGATGAGTCTTTCTGGCGTGCATTCAGAAATACGCTGACATTGAACTTGACTTATTTGGCTTTCCGATTCCCGTTGACGCTGATCTTTGCATTGTTAATCAATGAGATTCGAAATATACACTGGAAGAAATTCGTACAGACTGTTTCCTATCTGCCACACTTTATCTCCATGGTAATCGTCTGTGGTATGATCAAGGAACTCGTTGGTACAAATGGTCCGCTCAACGCATTGGTTGAGATGTTTGGCGGCGAGAAGATACAGTTCCTCCAGATTCCAAAATACTTCGTACCGATCTTCACCATCTCTGGTGTATGGCAGAGTATAGGTTGGGGTACAATCCTTTACCTCGCAGCTATGGCAAACATCAACCCTTCACTCTATGAAGCAGCTGCAGTCGACGGTGCTGGTCACTTCCAGAGAGTATGGCACATTACACTGCCTTCTATCTTGCCGACAATCACCACATTGTTGATTCTGGATATTGGCGGACTTGTTGGTTCTGGTGGATCTTTCGAGAAGGTATTCCTCCTTTACAACCCTATGATTTATTCTTCAGCAGATATCGTATCGACATACGTATACCGAATGGGTATTGGTTCTGGTAACTATAGTTACGCAACAGCCGTTGGTTTGTTCGAAGGTTTGATCAACTTGGTACTGTTAACGATTGCGAACTTCGTCTCGAAGAAATTGACAGACAGCGGATTGTTCTGAGGAGGTATGTACGATGAAAATTAAAGAAAATACCGGATACAAAGTATTTCTAGTATGTAATACGATCCTCATGATTCTGATCTCTATTGCGACATTGTATCCTTTCCTATATCTTGTTTCTCAATCTTTCTCTTCTGAGAAAGCAATCATCCAGGGGCATGTAAGCCTTATTCCAAAGGGTTTCAATCTAAAGACCTACGCATATGTATTGAAGACAGGTGACTTCTTAAAGTTCTACAAGAATACCATCGTCTACACTTTGATTGGTACGGTTATGTCGCTCTTCTTCTCTTCGATGCTGGCTTACCCACTTTCTAAACCGGATCTCCGTGGCGTAAAGATTTTTACTCCTTTCGTCATTTTTACAATGTACTTTGGCGGTGGACTGATTCCGAACTATGTATTGGTTGTCAAGCTCGGTATGAAGAATACAATTTTGGCTTTTATCTTACCAATGATGATTAGCACATACTATGTACTCTTAATGAAGTCCTTCTTCGCAGGCACACCGAAAGATTTGGAGGAAGCTGGTGAGCTGGATGGCTTGAGCAAGTTCGGCGTATTCGCACGAGTTGTACTTCCGCTTTCGAAGCCAATCATGGCGACCATGACATTGTTCTATGCGGTTATGTACTGGAACAACTGGTATCAGGCTTTCCTGTACTTGCGTAAAGAGAAGTGGCCGGTTGCTTATTACCTGCAGACCATCATCCGTGGTCAGGGTGCGAATGACGCTGATGCACAATCTGTCGCGACGAACATCAAGTCTTGTTCGATGGTGCTGACCGTTCTCCCAATCATCTGCGTGTACCCGTTCATTCAGAAGTACTACGTACAGGGCATGATGCTTGGTGGTGTCAAGGAGTGATATTGCACACCCCATAAGAGGCAAGCTCTTCTACATATACAAATATGAGAGGGAAGTGTGAGCCACAAATATTGTCGTATGTTACTGCGTGCGTCGAGGTGGAAGTCGGCGTGGGCAGAGCAGAAATAAACATCCACTTATAGTGAGGAGGAAAACTATGAAAAAACAAATTATCAGTGTTTCACTTGTTGCTGCTATGATGCTCGGTTCAGTAGCATGTAGTGGCGATAAGGAAAAAGAGTCAACTGGCGAGACAACTCTTGCTCCAGACAAGATTGAGACTACGACTCAGGCAACTGATGCTTCTGAATCATCTGCAACAGAGACAGAGAAGAAGCTGGGCTATGAGTTTGGTCTGAACACAACTTTCCATTCTGATGAGCCGGTGAAGTACACCATGTTCTTCAGTGATGCATCTTGGTATGCAAAAGTTGACACATGGGAGACAGAGGGTGTCTTCAAGAAGATCAAGGATTTGACAAACGTTGAGCTCGAATTGATTTCCTACGACTCTAACGACTACATGAGCAACGTTACATTGGATATCAACGCTGGTGAATCCGCTTACATCATCCCGAAGATTTATGATGATAGCGCTTTTGTAGATGGTGGTGCAGTTGTTCCGGTTTCTGACTATGTTCAGTACATGCCGAACTATGTAGATTTCTACAACACATACAACATGGCTCCAGATGTTCGTACCATTACAAGAAGCAACGGTAAGTACTATCGTCTGCCAGGTATGTTGGAGAACACAACACTTAACTACACATTCATTATCCGTAAGGATATCTTCGATGCTGCTGGCGTTGACGTAGCAGGCATGGAAGCTACATGGACTTGGGAAGATCTTCTCGAGGCTTTGAAGACAGTTAAGGCTTATATGGTTGCTCAGGGCATGTGCAAAGAGTCTGACTATATCTGGTCTGACCTGTGGTGCGGCAGTGAGTCCGGTCAGGGCAACGGCGGTAACCTTCTGAAGATCATGGGTATCACCTACGATGTAAATGCTGGTTGGGGTGTTGCCGATGGTATGCGTTATGACCAGGCTAAGGATGAATGGTACTTCAGCTGTACAACAGAAGAGTACAAGGATTTCTTGACAATGGCTGCGAAGTTCGTCAACGAGGGTATCCTCGATCCAGCTACTTTCACACAGGATGATACAACTGCTACAAACCAATTCTTCAATGGTCAGACAGTTATCATGAGTGTCAACCAGAGCCAGTTCGCTTCTTGGGTTCAGAGCACAACAGAAGTTCTCGGTGAAGGTAACTTCGAACTGTATGCTACAATTCCACCAAGAAGCCAGAAGTTCAACTATTCTACATCTGGTAACGTTCGTCTCGAGTGTGGCGTTATGCTTTCCCAGAGAGCTCTCGATGAGCTTGGCGAAGAAGACTTCATCAAGATGTGCCGCTTCGTTGACTGGATGTTCTACTCCTCTGAAGCTTATGAGCTCATCAAGTGGGGTGTTGAAGGTGAGACCTTCACAAGAAACGCTGATGGTTCTAAGTCCTTGATGCCTGGTTACTGCTGCGGCGGTTTGGGTATCAGCGGTGCAGAGACAGATACAGATATCCGTCTCAAGTGGGGTTATGCTTGCGGTAACTATTTCTATGGTCATACCGTTGCAGAGATGAGTGATAACTTCATTCCAGAAGTTAAGCACTTCGTAGAATCCAACAATGCGAACCGTGAAGTACCAGCATTGGCACCTGCTATCGCTCCGAACGAAGATCAGAACGAAGAGATGACTCTCATCGTTACTCCTCTTATCGACGAAGTAAACGCATGGACACTCTCCTTCGTAACAGGTCAGAAAGACGTTGCTACTGAGTGGGATGCTTATGTTGAAGCAGTAAATAGCAAGAGAGTTGACGATCTCGTTGAACTCTACAACAAGATTTATAAGGGTTAATTCTTCAAAGTATAAGGAAGAAGTCTAACCGAAAACACAATGTGGATGTTACCATGCTGGGGGACTGTCTCAAAATTGAGACAGTCCCTTTGCTATATAATTAATGGCGAAATCTCTCTTCTTGCACGTATAGTATTTGATAATTATCCGAATAAGTCGAATATGCCTTCATGCGAACAAATTGAAAATGTGAACAGAATCACGTATCCACGCAACAAATTGACAATTCCATGTGACAGAAATGTCGCAGAAAGTGAAATTGACATGCTTTTTGCGCCAAAACCCCTTGTTTTTTCCATTATATGCGTGTAATATTGTGACATAAATGTGAAGGTTTTGTGAATGACCAGGAGGTTGGGTTGCATGGTTAGATTGAACAAAACGAAAAAGGGATTTACACTTGTCGAGATGGTCTTAGTAATCGCTATCATTATGATTTTGGCTATTGTCGTGTGGTCTAGTGTTGCTTCTTACTTAGATAAGGCACATCAAGCGAGTTCAACAATCGTTCAGTATCATGTTGCTGTGAATGATGCAATGGCAGAGATTCCCGATTAACTCTCCCACTACGTGAATCCTGCATTTCTCATTATTTAGGAATAGAGCTGCCTGTGTATGTAACAGAGCAGCCCTTTTTCTGGTTCATCACGGAATTTGTGGGTATAAGTAAAAAACTAATTGAAAAAGGAGCAATAGAATCTTATTGTTTTATTCGACCAAAAATATAACAGTAAGAAAGAATCTATATGCTCCTAGACTTGAATAATACACAGATTTCT